>CACGJB010000006.1 GCA_902573295.1 uncultured Pelagibacteraceae bacterium
TTTTTGAAAAATATCGACCAAGAAAGTTTTTATTTAAATAATTCAAAAGTATTGAGAGAAACTAAATTGAAAATTAGCTTAATAAATTTAGAAAAAGACTGTAAAAGAATTAGTAAATTATTTTTTAAAAAATGAAAAAAAAGATAGCTTTAATTTTTGGTATCACTGGACAAGATGGTTCATATCTTGCAGAAATTCTTTTAAAAAAAAATTATGTAGTAAATGGTGTTAAAAGAAGATCCTCTAGTATAAATACAAACAGGGTGGATCATATATATCAAGACCCACATGAAAAAAATTATAAATTTAGGTTACACTATGGAGACATCACTGATTCTTTGTCTGTATCAAGTATAATTAAAAAAACTAAACCAGATGAAATATATAATTTAGCGGCACAATCACATGTTGCTGTATCATTTGAAGTACCAGAATATACTGCAAATGCCGATGCTCTTGGTGCATTAAGAATTCTTGAGGCTATAAAATTTCATAAATTAGAAAATAAAACAAAATTTTATCAAGCTGGTACATCGGAAATGTATGGTAAAGTTCAATCTATACCACAAAATGAAAAAACTAATTTTTATCCTCAAAGCCCTTACGGTGTAGCAAAATTATATGCTCATTGGATAACTAAAAATTATAGAGAGGCTTATAAAATTTATGCATGTAATGGGATTTTGTTTAACCATGAAAGCTCTAGAAGAGGAGAAACTTTTGTTACAAAAAAAATTGTTTCAGCTCTTTGTAGAATTAAAGAAGGGAAACAAAAAAAATTATTTTTAGGAAATCTTAATGCTAAAAGAGATTGGGGTCATGCAAAAGATTATTGTTATGCGATGTGGAAGATTTTACAGCAAAAAAAACCAGATGATTATGTAATTGCAACCGGCAAACAATACTCAATTAAACAATTTATAAATATAACTGCAAATAAACTAAAATTAAAAATTAAATGGAAAGGAAAAGGTTTAAAAGAAAAAGCATTTGATCAAAAAGGTAATTCCATAATTGAATGTGACAAAAATTATTTTAGACCTTTAGATGTTAATACCTTACTAGGTGACGCTAAAAAAGCGAGAAAAATACTAAAATGGAAACCAACTAGAAACCTAGATTTTCTAATCGATGAGATGATTAATTCTGAATACAAAACTCTAAATGTTATTAAAAAAAGATAGTAAAATTTTTATATCTGGTCACAAAGGAATGGTTGGATCAGCTATATATAATTTTTTTAAAAAAAAAGGGTATAAAAATCTTATAACGATAGAGAAAAAGAAATTAAATCTTCTTAATCAAACAAACACACAAAATTTTTTAAAAAAAATTAAACCAGATTTTGTAATAATAGCTTCTGCAAAAGTAGGAGGTATTTTAGCAAATGAAAATTTCAGTGCTGATTTTATTTATCAAAATTTAATGATCCAAACAAATTTAATTCATTCTTCTTTTTTAGCAGGAGTTAAAAATCTCATTTTCTTAGGATCAAGCTGTATTTATCCAAAATATGCAAAACAACCATTAAAAGAAGAGTATTTATTGACTGGTAAACTTGAGCCAACTAATGAGTCTTATGCGATTGCAAAAATTGCAGGATTAAAAATGTGTGAGTCGTATAACAAACAATATAATTTGAACTACATATGTTTAATGCCTACAAATTTGTATGGTCCAAATGATAATTACGATCTTAACACATCACATTTTTTTCCAGCATTAATAAAAAAAATTTACTATGCAAAAAAAAATAAAAAAAATTTTATTAACATTTGGGGAAATGGAAAATCAAAAAGAGAATTAATGTATGTCGATGATCTTGCCGATGCCTGTGAATTTTTTTTAAAAAAGAAAACAAAACACTTTTTAATAAATATCGGTTGCAATGAAGAAAGAACAATTCTAGAATTTGCAAATTTTATAATAAAAAAATTAAATATTAATTTGAAAATAAAATATGATAAAAGTAAACCAAATGGAACACCTAGAAAAAAATTAAATATTAATATATCTAAATCCTATGGATGGAAAGCTAAAATAAGTTTAGATAAAGGATTTGATTTAACTTATAAAAATTTTGAAAAACTTTTAAAATAAATGAAAAATATAATTGTTGTAACCGGAGGATGTGGTTTTGTTGGTACTAATTTAATTCAGAGTTTACTTAAAAAAACATCTTATAAAATAATAAGTTTAGACAATTATTCTTCTGGATCAAAAAAAAATGAAATTAAAGTTAGTAGAGTAAAATATATTTTTGGAAACACAAGCGACATAGAAAAAAAATTATCAAATTATAAATCTAGAATAAAAACTATTTTTCATTTTGGAGAATTTTCTAGAATTTATCAAAGTTTTATTCAAATGAATAAATGTATACAATCTAACTCTATTGGTACCAATGCAGTTTTTGATTTTTGTTTAAAAAATAAGATAAAATTAATTTATTCAGCAACTTCAGCTTCTCTTGGAAACAGCGGTAAAGATAAAAACCTTTCTCCTTACGCTTTCACAAAAGCAAAAAATTTAGAATTTTTACATAACTTAAAAAAGTGGTTCAATTTTAAGTATGAAGTTGTATTTTTTTATAATGTATATGGCCCAAAACAAATTAAAACAGGAGACATGGCTACGGTTATAGGAATATTTGAAGATCATTACCTTAAAGGAAAGCCCTTACCTGTAGTTAAACCAGGTTTTCAGTCTAGAAGATTTACTCATATTCAAGATACAGTTGATATTTGTTTAGAAGCCTGGAAAAAAAATAAGTGTAAACTTTATAGCATTTCTAATAAGGAGAGCTTCTCTATTTTACAGGTAGCCAAATTATTTAAATCAAAAATAAAAATGTTGCCTCCTAGAAAAGGCGAAAGATATGCTTCTGCTTTAAGTAATATTGTTGTTTCAAATAAAGTGTATAAAAATTTTGGTAAAATAAGTCTTAAAAATTATATTAAAGATTTTTTAAATAATGCTCAAAAAACTTAAATTTTAAGCATATTTGATTGTTTACATATTTTGTAAAATATGTATAAGTTTCCCGCCGGTGATTATTGCGAAAGTGTTATACCCGATCCCATTCCGAACTCGGAAGTCAAGCCTTTCAGCGCTGATGGTACTTTGTCTTAAGACATGGAAGAGTAAGTCGTTGCCGGCATAAAACAAAATTATGAAAATTAAAAGTTCGTTAAAATCAATCAAAAAAAGAGACTTAAACTCCAAGTTGGTCAGAAGAAGAGGTAGAGTTTACGTTATAAATAAAACTAATCCAAAATTTAAAGCTAGACAAAAGTAATTTTATGGACAACGAAAACCATAAAAATACCTGGAATAATTTTACTAAATTTGTACTTTGGGGAACTGTCGCAGTTATAGTTGTTTTAGTTTTAATGGCTCTTTTCTTGTTGTAAATTCTAAACATGATTATCGGTTCTATATTAGAAAATCAGACTATTGAAAAGAGAATAGCCATAACACCTGAGTTAGTTAAAAAATATATTTCTCTTGGTTTTGAAGTAAATTTAATTCAAAATTATGGCTCTCATCTTGGAATAAAAGATGAACAATTCAAAAATTTAGGTGTTAAAATCTTAAATGATGAATCGGAAATTTTAAATTCTGCTGACATAATCGTGCAGCTTGGAATGTTGTCTGAAGATAAAATTTCAAAAATTAAAGAGGACCAAACATTAATTGGGGTTTTAAATCCTTACAAAAATAAAGAACAATTAGAAAATTTATCAAAAAAAAAAATTAATCTTTTTTCTCTAGAATTGCTCCCAAGAATTACTAGAGCTCAATCAATGGATATATTGTCTTCACAAGCAAATCTTGCTGGTTATAAAGCAGTTATAGAATCTTTCGCTAATTTTGAAAAAGCTATACCAATGATGATGACAGCAGCAGGAACTGTCCCAGCTGCAAAAGTCTTAGTTGTTGGAGCAGGTGTTGCAGGATTACAAGCAATTGCTACGGCGAAGAGAATGGGTGCGATAGTCTTTGCTACCGATGTAAGAATGGCATCAAAAGAACAAGTAGAAAGTTTGGGTGGTAAATTTTTAACAGTGGAAGGTTCAGAAAATTTAGAAACCGAGGGAGGTTATGCAAAAGAGGTATCTGAAAATTTTAGACAAAAACAAGAGGAACTATTATCTGAAACTTTAAAAAAAATTGATATAGTAATTTGTACAGCCTTAATACCAGGTAAAAAAGCTCCTATAATAATTAAAGATAATATGATTGAGAATATGCAATCAGGATCTGTAATTTATGATCTTGCAGCAATCCAAGGAGGAAATACTGCATTTACAGAAGTTGATAAAATTATTGAAAAAAATGGAATAAAAATAATGGGTGAGAGTAATATTTTAAACAAGCTACCTATTTCTGCTTCAAACCTATATGCCAAAAATGTCTTTAATTTTGTTGATAATTTAATCGACAAAGAAACTAAAAAAATAAGTATTAATTTAGAAGATGAAATTATAGAAAAAACCTTAATAAAGTAATTTATGGAAATAGACCCTTTAATATTCAGATTGAGCATATTTATCCTCTCAATATTTGTAGGATATTATGTTGTATGGAGTGTTACACCATCTTTACACACACCTTTAATGTCAGTAACTAATGCAATTTCTTCTGTTATTATTGTTGGAGCTATCATTGCAGGTTTATCAGGAAATTCTGATAATGTATTTAATACCTCAAGTATATTTGGTTTTTTAGCTATAGCTTTGGCAGCAATTAATATTTTTGGAGGGTTTCTTGTAACTCAAAGAATGTTGGCAATGTATAAGAAAAAGAAAAAGGACAAAAAATAATGATATCTGCAAACTTATCTGCAATTTTTTATTTAGTATCAGGTGTTTTGTTCATTCTTGCTCTTAGAGGTCTATCTTCACCTGAAACATCTAGACAAGGTAATTTGTTTGGTATTTTAGGAATGATCATCGCTATAGCTGTAACATTTTTATCTACAGGTAATTTTTCAACCGGATTTATATTTGTACTAATATTTATTTTAGTAGGTGGATCAATTGGTGCTTTTATTGCTTTTAGAATACCAATGACAGCTATGCCTGAATTAGTAGCTGGTTTTCATAGTCTTGTTGGACTTGCTGCTGTATTTGTAGCAATTTCTGCTTTTTTAAATCCCGAAGCGTTTAATCTAGGTACGCAGGGAAATATAAAACTTGGTAGTTTGATTGAAATGTCTATTGGTGCTGCTGTTGGAGCCATAACTTTTTCAGGTTCAGTAATTGCGTTCTTAAAATTGCAGGGGATAATGTCTGGATCTCCAATTACATTTAAGGGGCAACATCCTCTCAATGCAATTATATTGATATCAATAGTTGTTTTAATTTATTTATTGTGTTCAACACAATCATCTAATTTATTTTGGATATTATTAGCTGTTTCATTTTTAATTGGTTTTCTTTTAATCATACCAATTGGTGGAGCAGACATGCCTGTTGTGATTTCGATGCTTAACTCGTATTCTGGGTGGGCTGCAGCAGGTATTGGTTTTACTCTAGAAAATACTGCATTAATTATTACAGGTGCACTTGTTGGATCTTCGGGTGCAATTTTATCTTATATTATGTGTAAAGGAATGAATCGTTCTTTCTTTAATGTTATCTTGGGAGGATTTGGTGCAACTGAAGGTAGCACAAGTGCCTCTAATAAAGAACAAAGACCAGTAAAAAGTGGTAATGCAGACGACGCTGCTTTTTTAATGAAAAATGCTTCATCAGTCATAATTGTTCCTGGTTATGGAATGGCAGTAGCACAAGCTCAACACGCTCTAAGAGAAATGGTAGATACACTAAAAAAGAATGATATTAAAGTTTCTTATGCTATTCACCCAGTTGCTGGAAGAATGCCTGGACACATGAATGTATTATTAGCAGAGGCAAATGTACCCTATGATGAGGTTTTTGAATTAGAGGAAATTAATAACGATTTTGCAAATGCTGATGTTGCATTTGTTATAGGAGCTAATGATGTAACAAATCCCGTTGCAAAAACTGATCCTCAAAGTCCAATTTATGGTATGCCAGTTTTGGATGTTGAGAAATGTAAATCAGTTTTATTTGTAAAGAGAAGTCTTTCGCCTGGTTATGCCGGAATTGATAATGATTTATTTTATAAAGAAAACACTCTTATGTTGTTTGCTGATGCAAAAAAAATGACTGAAGATATAACTAAGAATTTGTAAGGGACCATCCATTGAAAACTAAATTATTTTGCGACATTGCTGATCTAAGTTTAATAAAAAAATTTAATACAAAAAAAATAGTAAAAGGTTTTACGACCAACCCAAGTCTTATGAGAAAAGCTGGAGCAAAAGATTATAAATTCTATTCAAAAAAAATACTAAATATTTGTAAAAAAAAACCAGTTTCATTGGAGGTGTTTGCTGATGAATATTTTGGAATGAAAAAGCAAGCTCAAGAAATAAATACTTGGGCAAATAATATTTATGTAAAAGTTCCAGTTGTTAATTCAAAAGGAAAGTTTATGAGTAAAATTATTAAAGATTTAAATAAACAAAATATTAAACTTAATATAACAGCTGTTTACAGCTCAAAACAAACAAAGAAAATTTTAAATTTAATAAATAAAAAAACCAAAGTGATAATTTCTATATTTGCTGGTAGGGCGGGTGATACAGGTAAAGATCCAATACCAGAATTTAAAAAAAGTATCTTTTTAAGTAAAAAATTTAAAAATGTAGAAATATTATGGGCAAGTGTTCGAGAGCCTTACAATTATTTACAGGCGAAACAATTAGGATGTCATATTATTACAGCACCACCTGAAATAATTGAAAAAATTGAGAAATTTGGAAAAACATTTGATCAATTAACCAAAGAGACTGTTAAAACTTTTTTAATTGATAGTAAAAAATCTAAATTTAAAATTTAGTTATATTTTTATTGTACGCCATCATTATTCCATAATTTATCCAAAAAATTACTGAAGTAAGTGTAGAAAAAAAACTACCACTAGGCAAATATGGTAAAAGTGACATCAAAACAAAAATTATTCCCGCAAGTTGAAAGGTATTTTTATTTTTAATATAATTAATTGAAGATAATATTAGAGAATATAATATAAATAATAAAAAAATCACATATCCAAATAAACCTGTTTCTGATAAAAATTCAAAGTGGATTTGATGAGGATGAGTGCTAGCTCTATCAAATGTGTGAGTAAATTTCTCATTGTAATATTCACTCTTTCTACTTTCTATTCTAAAATTTTTAATGCCGACTCCAAATAATTTGTTTTTTTCAAATATTTTGAAGGCAGTGTCATAGTGTGCTCCATAATGTGAAGATTTTAGATATTTTTCTACCCCATCTTTTGAAATAATATTTATAACTTGTTCATAAAAACGTGATTTGTATGTTTCATTAAAATAAATAAATACAAAAGTTAACGAAGAAATTAGAAATAAAATTAAGATTTTTTTAGTAAAACTTATTTTTAAAATTAAATAGGTCATTAAGGTAATTCCTATTACTAATTTTATGAAATTTGACCTCTCACCTATAAGAAGAGATAAAATTATTAAAACAAGTGTAATTAAAATTAAATATGTTTCTTTTATTTTCATTTTTTCGTACAAATAAGCAATCGATAAAAAAGAAAATCCTAGTAAAAAATAACCAGCAACCAGCTCATCTCCAAAAAAGCCACTTAATCGTCCAGGCATATAAGATTTAAAACCTATTATATTTTTACCAAAAAAAAACTCAATTAGTAAATCTATTGAAATTATAAGAAGTGTTATCGACCAAATTTTAAATATTTTTTCAATCTTTAAATCTTTTTTTTTTTCTAAATATCCAAATGATAAAATAAAAAAAATTAAAAATAAAAATTTAAGAACTCTAGGATAGGTTAAGTTGAAATTATCTGAATTATAAAGATTTACAAGTAGTGATAAAAATAAAAAAAATAGTAATAAAAAAGTTTTATTTTTGAAAAAGTTTGTCTTAATGTTAAGTGTTAAAAAAATTACTGAAATCAAGAATATATATAAATTTATAATTAAATTTCCCAAAACTATTGATAAAGGAATAGATGAAATTAAAAAAAATAATATTAAATCTAAAATATTTTTATTATTTTTTAGTTTCAATTCCATAGTTTCTAGAATTGGTTGCGGGGGACGGATTTGAACCGCCGACCTTCAGGTTATGAGCCTGACGAGCTACCAGACTGCTCCACCCCGCGGTATACTTAAATTCTATTCTTAAGTTTATTAAGTTTTTTTACTCTTTTAATATTTTCTTGAAGAATTCTTTTTTTCTTTTCTGAGGGTTTCTCATACGTATTTTTTAATTTAATTACTTTAAAGAATCCATCTCTTTGAAGCTTTCTTTTTAAAACTCTCAAAGCCTGCTCAATATTATTATCTTTAACTTCTATTTTAATAACTACCTCCAAAAAAAGTGGTTGATTATCACTTTTACAAATTTATGTCTATTTATTTTATTCATTATATAGCTGTTTGATTAGCTTTATTTTGTTTCTCTTTATCTTTTTTTTCTCTTTTAATTCTTCTTTCTGCTTTCCCAATAGCTTCTACCAAATCTTTTTGAGTGAATAGATTTAAAGCAACAGGATCTTTTGGGTTTAGATTGTTATAGTTCCAATAACTTTTATTTCTAATCGATGTCACAGAATTTTTTGTAATCCCAACTAATTTTGCTATTTGAGAGTCTTTTAATATGTTGTGTTGTTTTATAAGCCATAAAGCTGAATCTGGCTTATCTTGTCTTTTTGATAGCGGGATATATTTTTTTATTTGTTTTTCATTATTTGAAATTTCAATATCACTACTTTTTATTTGCAATGGTCTGTTTTCATCATTCGATGATAATTCAATTTCCTCTCTTGAAAGCTGTCCAGAAATAATTGGATTGTAAGCTTTAATACCTTTTGCAACTTCGCCATCAGCAATTCCTTGAATTTCAACCTCATGTAATTTACAGAAGTTTGCTATTTGTTTAAATGTTAAAGATGTATTTTCAACTAACCATACGGCAGTAGCCATTGGCATTAAAGGTGCATTTGACATTTAGCTTTTCTTTTCTGATTTAAAATTTTGGAATTTTTTGTTGAATTTACTTATTCTTCCTTTATCCATTAATTTTTGTTTTCCACCCGTCCAGGCCGCATGAGACTTAGGATCAATCTCTAACTTTAATGTATCACCTTCAGATCCCCAAGTTGATTTTGTTTCAAATTGAGTACCATCAGTCATCTCTACTTTTATCGTGTGGTAGTTGGGGTGAATGTCTTTTTTCATAACGAGACTTATAACAAAAGAAACTTAGAACACAATTAAAAGTTCTGTAAATTTTTAAGCATTTTATCGTTAATTGCACCACTTGATGCTCGAATATCTATATTATTTTGATCGAATTTATATAAATCATTGACTATACCACCTGCCTCCTCTACCAACAAGGCACCCGCTGCTACGTCCCAAATATTAATTTTATTTTGAAAAAAACCATCTAACCTGCCCGAAGCCACATAAGCCAGGTCTAAAGCTGCGCATCCGCTGTATCTCATATTTAAATTGCTCAATTTGACTCCCTCATGATTGCTGGAAAACAAACATTCATCTATTAAGTTTTTGCTTGATACTCTTAATCTTTGATTATTTAGATAGGCTCCTTTGTTTTTTTCTGCATAAAACATTTCATCTTTAATTGGATCATAAATTAAACCACAAATTATCTCTTTTTTTGATTCAAGAGCTACACAAATTGAAAAATGAGGAATACCATGTAGAAAATTTGTCGTACCATCTATTGGATCGATTATCCAAATATTATCTTTATCTTTGTTTTTAATTGAACCAACCTCTTCTGATAAAAAAGAATAATTTTTTTTAGTTTTAGAAAGTTCTTCAATTAGAATTTTTTCAATATTTTTATCAGTTTTTGTAACAAAATCTCTAGGTCCTTTTTTAGATACTTGTAGTTTCTCAACTTCTCCAAAATCCCTTATAGCTGACTTTGAGGCTTTCTCAGCTGCTTTGATCATAATATTTAAATTTGAAGATATAGAGATCATTTTAGATTTTTTTTATGTATTCTAAATTTCTAGTATCAACTACGATTTCATCACCTGCTTCAATAAAAGGAGGAACTTGAATATTTAAACCATTATCAAGAGTTGCTGGTTTATAAGATGACGACACAGTTTGCCCTTTTAGTGCTGCATCAGTAGTTTCAATTTTACACTGTACTTGGTTAGGTAATTCAATTGATAGTGGGTTTTCATTATAAAAACTTACAGAAACTTGCAGGTTTTCAGTCAAAAGTTTACCTTTATCACCTACAGTTTCTTTTTTTATTTCTATTTGTTCAAATGTTTTTGGATTCATAAAAAAATAATTAGCCTCGTCACTGTAAAGATAATTAAAAATCGTTTCCTCTAATGATGCTTTTTCTACTGTTTCACTTGATCTAAATCTCTCATTTAACTTTGTATTTTTATTTAAGCTTTTCATTTCAACTTGAGCAAATGCACCACCCTTACCCGGTTTTACATGTTGGGTTTTTAAAACTTGCCATAAGTCATTTTTATATTCTAAGAGCATTCCAACTCTTATTTCACCAGCATTAATTTTCATTTTAATCTTTCTATAGCTTGTAATGGTTTAAATTTTTTATTTTTCCAAATGTAGCTTGAAATAGCTAAAAAATTAGCATTATTCAATAATAGATTTTTATAATTAATATCATTAATTCCACCAATAGCTACTGTTGGAGTTTTTGTAAATTTTTTAACTTTATTTAAAATTTTTACAGAGGCTAGATGCTTAGTTTTTTTAGTTTTAGATTGATAAAAGGCACCAAACGCAATGTAATCAGCTTTAGCTTTAATTGCTTTTTTTGCTAAATTCATAGAATTATGACAGGTAATTCCTATAATTTTTTTACCGATTATTTTTTTTGCTTTCTTAATATTCATATCTTTTTGACCTAGATGGCAACCATCTGCGTCTAATTTTAAAGCAAGCAAAGGATCATCATTAATTATGAATTTTACTTTATTTTTTTTACAAATATTTTTAATTTTTTCTCCAATTTTCATTTTCTTATTTTGAGAGTAACTTTTAAGTCTGAGCTGAAAAAAACTTACCTTTCCTGTTTTTAAAACCAAATTTAAATTAATATAGAAATAAGCAGAAATTTTGTTAGGGGAAATAAGATAAATAAATTTTTTTTTATTTATTTTCAAGTTCGCTCGACCATTTTCCTTGAGCAGCCAAGGTACACATTTTAGCTCTATGATTAAAAGTAGTCTGAGTCGCTACTACATTTTTAATATCATTAGACCAAACTTTCAAAGCACTTTGTTGAAGAGCTCTTCCATACGAATAAGTCATTATAAAATTTGTATTATTATTTTTATTAATTAAATTTAAATTTTCTGTAGCTTCAATTTCAGATTGCCCTCCAGATAAAAAAGCTATTCCAGGAACTTCATTAGGGACCGAATTTTTAAGACATTCTAGAGTTTTTACAGAAACTTCTTCATTTGAAATTTTATCTTTTGATTGGTTTCCTGCCAATATCATGTTTGGTTTTAAAATAATTCCTGAAAGATCAACTTTATGTATTATTAATTCCTCGAAACATTTTTTAATCACTTCTGATGTTTTGCTTAAGCAAATTTCAGCAGAGTGAGTTCCGTCCATTAATACTTCTGGTTCTACTATTGGAACCATTCCACTTTCTTGAACTAGCGCAGAGTACCTGGCAAGCGCATGAGCATTACTACTAATTGCTAATTTGCTTGGATATTTTTCACTTATGGAATAGACACCTCTCCATTTTGCAAATCTTGCTCCAAGATCATAATATTTTTTTAATCTGTCTCGAAGGCCATCTAATCCTTCTGTAATTTTTTCTTTAGGGGAATTCGCTAAATCTTTTGCACCAGTATCAACTTTAATTCCAGGTACTGCACCTGAACTAGATATTAAATCTGGTATTGATTTTCCTGTGCTAGAAATTTGATTTATGGTTTCATCGTAAAGTATCACACCACCAATATAGTCTTTCATTCCTTCTGACGAAAAAAGAATTTCTCTGAAGGCAAGCCTATTTTCTTGGGTTGATTTGATGTTTACAGTTTCAAGTCTTTTTGTCATGGTTCCATTGCTTTCATCAGCCGCAAGTATACCTTTGCCATTTGAAATTATTTTAAGTGCAATTTTATTTAATTCTGACATTTTAATTTAATGCGGTTATACCAGGAAGGTTTTTACCTTCAAGATATTCTAAAAAAGCTCCACCTGCAGTTGAAACAAAATTAAATTCATTAACAGCCTTTAAGTTGTTTAATAAAGAAACTGTGTCCCCACCGCCAGCAACTGAAAAAATTTTGTTTGCTTTATTATTTTCAATTATTTTTTTTGCTATTTGATTACTTCCATAAGCAAAATTTGGATTTTCAAAATATCCTGCGGGCCCATTCCAAAGTATAGTTTTACTGTTGTCAATAATTTTTGTGATTTTATCTATAGTTTTTGGACCAATATCTAATATCATTTCATCAGATAATACTTCGTTCAATTCTTTCTTTTGAGGAGATCCATTTAAATCTTTAGATACAATTACATCTTCTGGATAGATAATTTTACACTTTTCTTTTTTTGAAAGAGAGATGATTTCTTCAACTATTTTATCGCAATTTTTTTCTTTAATAGACTTTCCAACACTATTTCCTAAATATTCTATAAAATTATTTGCCATACCCCCAACAATGATAATATTGTCAAATTTAGGAATTAAATTTTTAATAACACTAATCTTAGTTGAAATTTTAGACCCTCCAATAATACAAGTAATTGGTCTGACAATCTCAGAAGTTATTCTATTAAGTGCATTCACTTCTAAGTCTAACTGTAATCCAGAAAATGAGGGTAAGAATTTTGGAATTTTATAAATTGAGGTATGAGCTCTATGCGAACAAGAGAAAGCGTCATTGACATATATATCTCCAAGATTTGATATTAGCTCAGCAAACTTATTGTCATTTTGCTCCTCTTCAGAATAAAATCTAATATTTTCTAAAATAAAAATATCTTCATTGTAGTTATTAAAGAAATTTTTGTTTTTTATTTCTTTAATATTTTCTCTAATAAGCTTTACTTTTTTTTTTAATTTATTTTGCAATTCTTCACAAATTGGTTTTAGGGAGAGCTCTTTAACAATTTTACCTTTTGGTCTTCCAACATGAGATAAAATTATAATTTTAGCTTTTTCTTTAATCAAAAAATTTAATGTAGGAAGAATTTTATCGATTCTTGTTGTGTCTGTTATCTTATCTTTTTCCAAAGGGACATTCAAATCTAGTCTTAATAGTATTTTTTTATTGCTTAGATTTTTTTCGTTTATAATACTTCTCATTAAGAGATTTTATGCAAAGTTTCAGCGATATCACACATTCTATTAGAAAAGCCCCATTCATTATCATACCAGGCTGATATTTTTCCCATATTACTTCCAACTACATTTGTTAGAGAAGCATCTACTATTGCAGAAGCAGGATGATGATTAAAATCTATAGATACTAATTTTTCATAAGTAACTTCTAATATATTTTTTAATTTATTTTTTGATGCTTGTTCAAAGGCATCATTAATTTTTTTAATATTAATATCTTTTTTTGTACAAAAAACTAATTCAACAAGAGAAACATTAGGAGTAGGTACTCTCATTGCAACACCTTCTAACTTCCCTTTGAGGCTTGGTATTATTTCTCCTATCGCTTTCGAAGCTCCTGTTGAAGTAGGAACTATAGATTGACTTGCAGATCTTGCTCTTCTTGGATCTTTGTGAGAGTTATCTAAAATTCTTTGATCGCTAGTAAATGCATGAATTGTAGTCATAAAACCTTTTTCAATTTCAAAATTTTCGTTAAGAACACTGGACACTGGTGCCAAACAATTAGTGGTGCATGAGGCTGCAGATATTATTTTATCTTTTTTAGTAATTATATTTTCATTAACACCGAATACTATTGTTTTATCAGCATTTTTACATGGAGCAGAAACGATCACTTTTTTTGCACCATTTTTTATATGAGCTAGAAGTTTTTCTTTTGAATTAAATTTTCCAGTACATTCAAAAACATAATCAACATCATATTTTTTCCAATTTATATCCTCAATTTTCGCTTCTTGAGAAAATGTAATTTTATTTTTATTTATTTTTAAATGATTTGGATCAAAATCTAAATCAGCATTTAATTTTCCATGTATAGAATCGTGTTTAATTAATTTAGATGTAGCTTCTGAATTTGACCTATTGTTTATGTGATTAATTTTTAAATTTTTATTTTTACTTTCAACAATTGATCTAACAACCATACGACCAATCCGTCCCATCCCGTTAATTCCAATTTTAATTGTCATTTTATTTTTTTACTAATTTTTTAGTAATATTTTTAATATTTGCACTCTCTAGTCCAAAATATTTATAAATATCTTTATAGGGTGCACTTTTGCCAAATTCATCAATTCCAAAAGCAATTCCATTATCACCTATATATTTTTTCCAACAATCACTTGATCCAGCTTCAATAGATATTTTAAATTTTGTTTCTTTTAATATTTTATTTTTATAAGTTTTTGATTGTAATTCAAAAAGATCCATACAAGGCATTGATATCACTTTGGAGTATATTTTATCTTTGGCCAATTTATGGCTAACCTCTATTGCTAGATTAACTTCAGATCCACTCGCTAATATTGTAAGATTAATTTTTTTACTTGTTCTTAAAACCTCGTAAGCTCCTAATGAACATAAGTTTTTATTTGAGGATTTTTTTCTTACTGGATTTAAATTTTGTCTTGTTAATGATAGCACACTAGGTGTTTTTGAACTTTTTAAAGCTTGCTCCCAACATTCAATTGTCTCAATTCTATCTGCCGGCCTAAACACATTTAGGTTAGGTATAGCACGTAAGCCTGAAAGCTGTTCTATAGGTTGATGAGTAGGACCATCTTCTCCGAGACCAATAGAATCATGAGTCATTACATATATAACTCTTTTTTTCATTAATGCTGACAATCTAATCGAAGGTTTGCAATAATCAGAAAATATTAAAAAAGTACCTCCATAAGGAATTAGATTGCTGTGAAGTGCAATACCATTCATAACCCCACTCATTGCGTGTTCCCTCACTCCGTAGTGAATATAGTCTCCAGTAAAATCTCCAGGCTTAATTATTTTATGGTTTTTAGTTTTTGTATTATTTGATCCCGCTAAGTCAGCAGAGCCACCAATTAAATTATTTTTTTTTTTTGTTAATGCGCTCAATGTCATTTCTGAACATTTTCTAGTAGCTAAACTTTTTGGCACTTTTATTGCATTTTCTTTTTCTTTCTTGAGCTCTGTCGTAAAATTATTTTTAAAAGTTTGATTGAATTTTATTTTTTTTCTTTTTAATATTTTGTTCCATTTTCTTTCTAAAATTTCACCTCTTTGGCCAATTTTTCTCCAATCTTTTAAAATTTGATTTGGAATATCAAAAGGTTTACTTTTCCAGTTTAAGGCTTTTCTTACAAGCTTGATTTCATCTGCTCCCAATGGGCTTCCATGAGATGATGCCTTTCCTGATTTATTTGGTGAACCATATCCTATTTTTGTTTTGCAAGAAATTACAGTAGGTTTTTTAGCTTTCTGAGCTTTTTTAAGTGCTTTAAAAATTTCTTTTTCATTATGACCGTTGATAGAAATATAATCCCAACCATATCCTTCAAATCTTTTTTTAAAATTATCCGAAACTGCAAGATTTGTTGGACCATCAATTGAAATTGAATTGTTATCAAATAGCATAACTAAATTTTTAAGTTTCAAATGTCCTGCTAAACTCATTGCTTCGTGACTTATTCCTTCCATTAAGCATCCATCTCCAGCTAAAACATAAGTTTTGTGATTTATTAAATCTTTACCTAATTTATTTTTTAAAATTTCCTCAGCGATTGCAAAACCAACTGCATTAGATATACCTTGTCCTAGTGGGCCTGTTGTAGTTTCAATACCTGTTTTTGGATGATATTCAGGATGGCCAGCACAAATAGAATTTAGCTGCCTAAATTTTTTAATATTGTTAATTGATATGCTTTTATACCCTGTTAGGTAAAGCAAAGAATATAGAAGCATAGAGCCATGGCCAGCAGACAAAACAAATCTATCTCTATTTAACCAGTCTGGTTTCTTTGGATTAAATCTCAAAAAATTTTTAAATAGCACTGTTGCAACATCTGCCATACCCATAGGCATTCCCGGGTGACCTGAATTTGCCTTTTGAACAGCATCAATCGATAAAAATCTGATGCAATTAGCTAAATCGTTGTGTAGTTTGCTCAAAATTATCCTGACTAGACTAAGAAGAATCTATTTAATAATATAAACATATATATATGAATTCTATAGACGAAAAAGAAAAAAAATTAAACATTGCATTAGAAGAATTAAAAAATTTAGATCTAACAAATCCTGAATTGCAAAAAAATATTGTAAATTTAAGCACAAAACAAAATCAATTAGAAATTGAAAAAACACAAATTGAGGAAAAATATAAAACTTTGCTTGAGGAACATGAAAATCTTACAAAAAAACTTGAGGATTTAAAAAATAAAGAAAAGCTGGAAGAAAGAAAACAAATTGAATTTTCTGAAAAGATTGATGAACTTAATCAAGAAACCGACACACTATTGGATGAAATAGATAAATGGCAAATGTAAGTATAAAATTTAACAATAAAGAGTTTTTGCTTGCCTGTGAAGATGGACAAGAGGAGCACTTGGAAGAATTGTTAATTCAGATTAACAAAAAGTTTAATAATTTAAAAAATGATTTGGGAAACTTAGGTGAAAATAAACTTTTATTAATCACAGCTGTAAAAATAATGGATGAATATTATGAAACCAAGAAAAAGGTGGATCAAAAAAAAGAAGAATTAAACGATCTATCTAACAAATTTAAAGAACTAAAATCTCTAATTTACGATTACAGGGATAAAAAAGAATCTGAAATTGAAAAACTAAATCTTGATCATGAAAATTTAAAAAAAGAAATTGACGAGAATCAAAAAAAATACGAAAATTTAATTGATGAAGCTGCTGATCAAATATCAAATTTTGTAAAGAAAGCAAAATTAGAAAACATATCAAATTAGGTCTGTGATTAAATCTAAGCTAAGAAGTAAAATTTTAAATCTTAGAAAAAAAAATTCTAATAAAAAACACAGTCTCTATCCTTACAAAATTTATCAATTCTTGAAAAAAAATAAAATTAATTTCAAAAATGTAGGAGGGTATTATCCTTGCAATCATGAAATTGATGACCTAGATGTGCTTAATTTTTTAAGAAACAAAAAAGCAAATATTTCCTTACCAATAATAAGAAAAAATAATCAAATGGATTTTTTTGAATGGACAAATAAAGATCCTTTAAAAATTAATAAGTATGGAATTGCTGAACCAGCTTTAGGTAGGAAAATTTACCCAGATTTAATATTTGTCCCGTTAGTAGCTTATGATGATGATTTGAATAGATTAGGTTATGGTGGAGGGTTTTATGATCGATATTTAGAAAAGATCACAAAATTTAAAAAAATTTTAAAAATTGGATTAGGATTTTCATACCAAAAATTAAAAAAAATACCTATCAATAACCATGATAAGAAGCTTGATTTAATAATAACTGAGAAAAAAATTATCCAATGAGAATTTTATTTTTAGGCGATGTTGTTGGAATTTCTGGATGTTCAAAATTAACAAGCAATTTACTTAAGGAAAAAAAAGAAAAAGAAATAGACTTTGTCATTGTTAATGGAGAAAATGCAGCTCAACAGGGAGTTGGATTAACTAGCGAAATTTGTAAAGATTTTTTTAATTGTGGTGTTGATGTTATTACAACAGGAAACCACGTATGGAACCAAAAAGAAATTATTAAATTTATAGATAAAGAAAAAAGATTACTAAGACCAAAAAATTTATTTGAGCCTGCGCCTGGAAAGGGTTTTAATATTTATTCCTCAAAAAATAATATAAAAATTGGTGTACTTAATTTAATGGGAAATGTATTTATGAAAAAATGTGAAGATGCTTTTCAAGAATCTCAAAAATTTTTAAATGAATACAAGTTAAAAAAAGATTTTGATTTTTTAGTTATTGATTTTCATGGTGAAATTACTAGTGAAAAAAACGCTATAGGACACTTTTTTGATGGTAAGGCTACCCTTATAGTTGGAACGCACACTCATATCCCGACAAATGATGCAAGAATACTTAATAATGGTACTGGATATCAAACAGACGCAGGTATGTGTGGAGATTATGATTCAGTGATTGGAATGAATAAAGAAAATTCTTTAAATAGATTTTTGAAAAAGAATTCAGTCAAACACTTTCCTGCTACTGGAGATGCCACTTTATGTGGTGTTATAGTAGATTGTGATATAAAAACAGGTTTAGCAATAGACATCAAAAGCTATATATACGGAGATCAATTAAAAAATATTTAAAGATAATGGCAGGGCATTCACATTGGGCGGGAATAAAACATAAAAAAGGTAAAGCCGATAAACAAAGATCAAAAATATTTTCAAAATTATCTAAAGAGATTACAGTTGCGGCAAAACTGGGCGACAAAGATCCGACAATGAATCCCAGGCTAAGATCTGCAGTACAGGCTGCTAGATCTGCAAATATGCCTAAAGATAACATTGAAAGAGCAATAGATAAATCTTCCGCAGCTACAGGAGCAAATTTTGAAAATTTAAGATATGAGGGATTTGGACCAGAAAAGATTGCTGTTATAGTTGAAACTTTAACTGATAACAAAAATAGAACTGCATCAAATATTAGAACTATTTTTCAAAAGAGTGGAGGAAGCTTAGGAACTCAAGGTTCTGCCTCTCATAATTTTCAACAATTGGGTATAATCAAAATTGATAAAAAAGAGATATCTGATGAAAAAGTTTTTGATTTAGCTATTGAGTCTGGAGCTGATGAATGTTTGTCTTATGATGAATATCATGAAATTCAATGTCAAATGAGCGAGATATATAATGTAAAAAAAAAACTTGAGAAAACAATTGAGAATTTTATCTCTACAGAAATTGAATGGGTCCCATTAAATAGTGTTGAAGTAAATGAGGACAAAAAAGATAGTGTAGTAGATTTCTTAGAAACTCTTGAGGAAGATGATGATGTTCAGAACGTTTATTCAAACATTAACTTGGGTGGTATTTGATGCTGATTATTGGAATTGATCCTGGAATTTCAGGTTCAATCTGTTTTTTTGAGGATGGTATAGTAAAAGAGGTTATTGAAATGCCGACAATGGCAGATGGTAAAAAAAATAAGAGACAAGTAAATGGTGCTCAAATATTTAATGTAATTAGTGAGAAGATAGATAAAATTGATAAAAAAAATATAAAGGTTGTAATTGAACAAGTTTCTGCAATGCCAGGTCAAGGCGTTACTAGTATGTTTAATTTTGGTCAATCTTTTGGTATTTTAAAAGGTATTTGTAGTGCAATGCGTTTACCTGTTTATTATGTAAGACCTACTAAGTGGAAAAAGTATTTTAACCTTATTAATTCAGAAAAGGACGCAAGTAGAACAAGAGCTATTGAAATTTTTCCATATTTTTCATCACAATTGTCAAAAAAAAAAGATAACAACAAGGCAGATGCTATTCTAATAGCTAGTTTTTTCTTCGAAACTTATCAAAAAGAAGAATAATCAATTTAAATTAAAAGACAAAATCATGACACATTTACGTGTGATGAGTAAGTATGGAAGCAGATATAGCAGCAAAAGCAGTTGAATTAGGAACAAATACTGATTTTTCATTATTCAGTTTATTTTTTAGAGCAGACATAATTGTTAAGTCAGTAATGATTATATTAATTTTGTGTTCAATATATTCTTGGGCTGTAATTATTGAAAAGTTTCGTTTATTTAAAAAAATAACTAAATCTTCAGAAGAATTTGAAGAAAAATTCTGGAATTCTAAATCTGCTGAAACTTTTTACAATAGTTTACCTAGTAAACTTGAAGATCCAATGTCACTTGTGTTTCAAGATGCAATGGAAGGATTACTTAAAAAAAAAACAAGAACTAACATTAGTGAAAGAATGAGTGCTTCTCTAGAAGCTGGAATTGAAAAACAAATGACAAAAATTGAAAAAGGTTTTACTTTTTTGGCAACAGTAGGTTCAACAGCACCATTTATCGGTTTGTTTGGAACTGTTTGGGGAATTATGAATTCTTTTCAATCTATAGCTATTTCAAGAAACACAAGTCTTGCGATAGTTGCGCCGGGGATAGCTGAAGCTTTATTTGCAACTGCACTTGGTCTGTTGGCTGCAATACCAGCAGTAGTTGCTTACAACAAATTTAATAATGATTCTAAAAAATATTCTGAAAAATTAGAAAACTTCTCTAAAAGATTTTTAACTATAATCTAAAAAATGGCTTTTAAATTTAATCGCTCATCAAAAGAACCTATGAGTGAAATAAATGTTACTCCATTCGTTGATGTTATGTTGGTATTATTAATTATATTTATGGTAACAGCACCATTGTTAACGGTAGGTGTTCAAGTTGATTTACCAGAGAGTTCGGCAGACTCTTTACCTGAAGAAACAGAACCTTTAACATTGTCAATAAACGCAAAAGGTGAAATTTTTATTCAAGAAGCAAAAGTTGAATACGATAATATTATTGCAAAAGTTTTAGCAGTTTCAAAAAATAGAACTGATACCAGAATCTATGTTAGAGGTGATAAAACTATAAATTATGGGAGAGTTTTAGAAATAATGGGATTACTATCAGGATCTGGTTTTACTAAAGTAGCATTGATTTCAGAACCGTATAAACAAAGGTAATTAAAGTGAATAGAAGTTTAATTATTTCTTCTGTTTTGCATGCTTTGTTAATTTTTATTACAGCTATGAGCTTACCTTTTTTGGCAAAGAAACCACTTGATATTCCGCCAATAGTATCAGTTGAGTTAATTCAAATAGCAGAAAAAACTAATATTCCATTTGCACCTAAGGCTAAAAAAATAATTGAGAAAGTAAAGGAGGAAGAAAAAAAACTTGTTTCAGAACAAGCCCCACCAAAAAAAGTAGAAAAAACAAAAACAAAAACTGTTCTGGCTCCTGATCAAAATAATAAAAAAATAGAGAATGAAACACCCGAGGCAATTCCACTTCCAGATAAAACTTTAAAAAAGGTTGAAACAAAAGAGGAAAAAAAACAAAATCCTGAAAAAGTAGATGATGAGGTTAAACAAGTATCAGAATTTGAAAAAAAAGATCTGTTTGATCCAAATAATATTGCTGCTTTAATTGATAAATCAAAAGAAGAAAGTGCAGAAGTTTTAAAAACAAATGATGACATTACTCAAGATCAAGAAAGAAATGTAGAAAACACAGGTCTTACACTAAGCGAAGAGGATGCTCTTAAGGCCCAAATATTTGGGTGCTGGAGTATTCCATTAGGATTACCATACAATGAAAATTTGTTGGTAAGAATAAAGTTAAAATTAAAACCTGATGGAACAGTATCAAAAACAGAAATTTTGGACCATGCAAGAATGAATAAACCAGGACAAGGATTTTACAAGGTTTTAGCAGAAAGTGCTTTGAGAGCTGTCAAGTTATGCCAGCCATTAAGAGTTCCAACAACTGGATATGAAAGATGGAAAGAATTACAATTAAATTTTGATGCAAGAGAGATGTTAGAAGGGTAGTATATTTAAATGATAAAAAAAATTTTAGTTTTATTGCTTATATTCATACCTATCAATGCAAATGCTTTAATTGAAGTTGATATAACTAGGGGAAATTTAAATCCACTTCCATTAGCAGTTTCCCCTTTGTCAATTGACGAAGAGTCAAGAAAAGGTTTTGAAAAAATACTTAAAAAAGAAAATATTGGCTCTGAGATATCAAATATTGTTGAGAATAATTTGAGAACCTCGGGATTATTTAATCCTCTAGACAAAAAGGCTTTTTTACAAGCTCCAGATATTGCAAATTTAAAACCAAGGTTTGAAGATTGGAATTTAATTAAAGCTCAAGCACTTATTACTGGTAAAGTAAATTATGTTGACGATAAATTAAGAGTTGAGTTTCGATTATGGGACGTTTTAGCTGCTAAAGAAATGATGGCCTTAGCTTTTACCACAGTCCCTAATAATTGGAGAAGAGTAGGTCATATTATTTCTGATAAAGTTTATGAAAGGTTGACGGGAGAAAAAGGTTATTTTGATACAAGAATAATTTATGTCTCAGAGGAGGGACCAAAAACACAAAGAATAAAAAAATTAGCAATCATGGATCAAGATGGAGCTAATAATAAATTTTTGACATTAGGGAATGAGTTAGTTTTAACACCACGATTTAATCCAGCAAGTCAAATGGTAACTTATTTGTCTTACTTTAAAAATATGCCAAGGGTTTATTTATTAGATATAGAAACTGGTACACAAGAGGTAGTTGGAGATTTTCCTGGAATGACATTTGCACCACGTTTTTCACCCGACGGTAAAAAAATAATTATGAGTTTTGCTAAAGATGGAAAGTCAGATATCTATACAATGGATTTAGAAAATAGAATAGTTGAAAAAATTACAGATCATCCATCAATTGACACCTCTCCATCTTATTCACCAAATGGAAAATATATTACATTTAATTCTGATAGAAGTGGTTATCAGCAAATTTATGTAATGAAGAGTGATGGAAGTGATGTAAAAAGAATTTCTTTTGGTAATGGTTTATATGGAACACCTGTATGGTCTCCTAGAGGAGATTTAATTGCATTTACAAAATTACATAAAGGTAAATTTTATATAGGCGTAATGAGAACCGATGGTAGTGGTGAAAGGTTGTTAACTGAAAATTATTATCAAGAAGCACCCTCTTGGTCTCCAAATGGAAGGGTATTAATATTTTATAGAGAGACAAAATCTAACTCTAAAGGGGAGGGTTTCTCAGCAAAATTGTGGTCTATAGATTTAACTGGTTATAATGAACGTCAAATAAAGACACCAACAGATGCTTCAGACCCATCATGGTCATCTTTATTAAGCAATTAAGAGATTAATTTTTGTTAATTTCTTGATTTTTATACTTGAAACCTCTATTTAGTTGTGAAAAAGTTAAGAAATTGAAACTAGCAGCAAGGAGCAATTTAATGAGATTATACAAAATTTTAAAAAACACACTTTTGGTATTAATGGCTTGTTTAGCACTTACAGCCTGTGCAACTAAAAAAGAAGTTTCGAATGTTCAAGGTCAAATGCAAGGTGATGTTTACACTGGAACAGATACGGTAGAATATCTGGCAGACGGTGTTCCAGACAGAGTTTTCTTTGCAACAAACGAGTCAATATTAACAACAGCTTCAAGAGAAACTTTAAGAGCACAAGCTGGTTGGTTAAGAAAAAATCCAAGCATCAATGTAGTGCTTGAAGGACACGCTGATGAAAGAGGAACTAGAGAATATAACTTAGCGCTTGGTGAAAGAAGAGCTAACGCAGCTAAAGATTATTTAATGACTTATGGTATATCATCAGACAGAATAACTGTTTTAAGTTATGGTAAAGAGAGACCCGTTGATTCTGGCTCAAACCCATTAGCTTGGTCAAAAAACAGAAGATCAGTAACTGTTAAAGCAAATTAATTATTTAAAATTTAAGACCCTAAATCCATTAAAGGTTTTAGGGTCTTTTTTTTGCCATTTTTATAATCATAAGTCTAATTTAAATGATGTACGTATTTAAATTAGTAATTTTAAAATTATTTTTAATCTTAAATTTGTTTTTTATTAATATTTCTTTTGCAGATAATCATAATATCTATGAAACATTAGAAATAATAAAAAATGATCTTAAAACACTTGAAAGAGCAGTTTATTCTGGATCTATAGAAGTGAAAGCAAGTACTAATGATATTTCAGTTTCAGATTTGGACCAAAACTCAGAAGATGTTTTAACTAGACATTTATTAAAATTGTCAGAAGTTGAGAATCAGTTTAGAGAACTCACTAATAAATTTGAGGAAATAAATTTTAAGTTGGATAAATTATCTACCCGTGTTTCAAAAATTCAAGCAGATAACCAAATAAGATTTCAAGATATAGAGACAAACATTAGCTCTGGAAATATAAGTAGCGTAGAAAATCAATTAAGTTCAAAACCAAAGACTGATGAAGAAAAAGTTTTACCTGGTAGTTCACAGCCCCAAGATTTAGGAACAATTTCATATAAAGATACAGAGACAAACGAAACTTCACAACAAATTCAATCTGTAGATACTACAGCTTCAATTGTAACAGAAACTTTTCAGTCTGAAGAAAAAATACTTCCTCAAGATTTAAATCCAGTGGAGCAATATGAATTTGCAACAAGTTTTTTAAAAGTTGGAGACTATAGTACAGCGGAAAGAGCTTTTAGAGAATTTGTTCTATCTAACCCTGATCATGAGTTAGCGGGTAGTGCACAATACTGGTATGCAGAAACATTCAGAATAAGACAATTATATACTGATGCAGCTTCTGCTTATTTAGAGGGTTACCAAAAATATCCTAAAGGAAAAAAAGCTCCAATTAATCTATTAAAACTTGGAGTATCAATGGTTCAAATTGGTGAAAAAGACCAAGGATGTAAAATGATAAATGGTGTAGAATTGCAATATCCTAATGCAAACCAGTCTGTAATACAAAAAGCAAAATATGAGTCCAAAAAATTTGAATGCATTAAACAAGACTCATAAGTTTTTATTAAATCAATTAAAAGATAAACAAACTTCTAAAATTTATAAAAAATTTGAAGAAAATCTTAAATTAAATGAGGATTTTATAGTTGCGGTTTCTGGTGGACCAGACAGTCTAGCTTTATGTTTTTTATCAAAAATTTATTCTATTAAAAAACGTCTAAAAGTTAAATATTTACACGTTGATCATAAACTTAGAAAATATTCAACAAAAGAGGCAAAATTTGTAAAATTACTTCTAAAAAAATTATCTACTAATCTTGAGATTTTAAACTGGATTGGAAAAAAACCAAAAAGCAACATCCAATCTATTGCAAGAGATAAAAGATATGCACTGATGATAAACAAGGCAAAAAAATTAAAAATAAATAATATTTTATTAGCTCATCATAAGGATGACTTAATGGAGAATTTTTTTATTAGAATTTTAAGAGGCAGCGGTTTAAATGGCATGGTGTCATTTGATCAAATAACCAACTTACAAAATATTAATTTGATAAGACCTTTGTTAAAATTTTCTAAAAAAAATTTAGAATATATTACCAAAAAAGTTTTTAAAAATTATCTCGAAGATCCCTCCAATAAAAATGATGAATTTAAAAGAGTAAAAATTAGAAATTTTATAAAAAATTTGGAATTAGAGGGATTGGATAATGATAAATTTAGTCTAACGATTAAAAATTTAAAATTTGCTAACGAGTCAATTAAATACTTTGTAGAAAAAAATTTAAAAGACAATTCAACAATTTCAAATATTAATAAGTTTGTTATTTTGAATGAAAATTTTTTTCTTCAACCAGAAGAAGTAGTTTTTAGGTCTCTAACAGAAGTGTTAAAAACTGTTGGTAAAAAATATTACCCAGTAAGAGGAAAAAAAATTAATAACTTACTTTATCAAATTAAAAAAGATAACTCATTTATGACTACTTTAGGAAACTGTTTAATAAAGAAGGTAAATAACTCAGTTATAGTATCAAAAGAGCGTTAAAGTTAATAAAATAACTGATATTTTGTCACTTGTTAATTTAATAATAATTCTTATTTTAAACTAATGAATTTAAAAAATCTAGCTATGTGGGGAATTATAGTTTTTTTAACTATAGGTCTTTACAATATGTTTAAAAATCCTCAATCTAATATTAGAGGAGGAAATCAAATAATATTTTCTGATTTTTTGAATTCAGTAGAAAACGGTGAAGTTCTTAAAGTTGAAATCCAAGGAAATAACATTAAAGGTGTTTATTCAAATGGAAATTCTTTTTCAACATATGCTCCTAATGATCCAAATCTTATAGAGAAATTATCTGAAAAAGGAGTAAGTATTTCTGCAGCACCTCTAGAGGAAAAAATGCCATCATTGTTTGGCGTCCTTCTTTCATGGTTTCCTATGTTATTACTGATTGCAGTATGGATTTTTTTCATGAGACAAATGCAGGGTGGAAAAGGTGGGGCGATGGGATTTGGGAAATCAAAAGCAAAAATGATGAACGAATTAAAAGGTAAAGTTACGTTTAACGATGTTGCTGGTGTAGAAGAAGCTAAAGAAGAAGTAGAAGAAATAGTAGAATTCTTAAAAGATCCTAAAAAATTTAGTAGGTTGGGTGGAAAAATTCCAAGAGGAGCATTACTTGTTGGCCCTCCAGGAACAGGTAAAACTTTATTAGCTAGAGCTATTGCAGGTGAAGCAGGAGTTCCTTTTTTCACTATTTCAGGCTCAGATTTTGTAGAGATGTTTGTTGGAGTAGGAGCATCTAGAGTTAGAGACATGTTTGAACAAGGTAAAAAAAATTCTCCATGTATAATTTTTATTGACGAAATTGATGCAGTTGGAAGAAGTAGAGGAGCTGGTTTGGGTGGGGGTAATGATGAAAGAGAGCAAACGTTAAATCAGTTATTAGTTGAGATGGATGGTTTTGATACAAATGAAGGTGTCATTATTATTGCTGCAACAAACAGACCAGATGTTCTTGATCCAGCTTTATTGAGACCTGGAAGATTTGATAGACAGGTAGTGGTTTCAAACCCAGATATTATTGGAAGAGAAAAAATTTTAAAAGTTCATGTAAAAAAAATAAAAATGGCTCCAGATGTAAATTTAAGAACAATTGCAAGAGGCACACCAGGTTTTTCAGGAGCAGATCTTGCAAATCTTGTTAATGAAGCAGCTTTGTTAGCAGCAAGAAAAAACAAAAGAATAGTTACATTATTAGAATTTGAAGAAGCTAAAGACAAGGTTATGATGGGAGCTGAAAGACGTTCAATGGTCATGACTGAAGACGAGAAAAAACTTACAGCTTACCATGAAGGAGGTCATGCTTTAGTTTCGTTTAATATGCCAAGTTACGATCCAATACATAAAGCAACTATTATACCAAGAGGAAGAGCTCTTGGAATGGTAATGAATTTACCAGAGAGAGACAAACATGGTTACTCGATAAAATATTTAAAAGCAAGATTGGCAGTTTGTTTTGGAGGAAGAGTTGCTGAAGAACTAATTTTTGGAAAAGACAATATATCTACAGGTGCAGGTGGTGGAAGCGGTTCAGATATTAATCAAGCTACACAACTTGCTAGAGCCATGGTGACGAAGTATGGTATGAGTGAAGAAATGGGACCAGTAGAATA
This sequence comes from uncultured Pelagibacteraceae bacterium, assembly GCA_902573295.1. Lineage (GTDB taxonomy): Bacteria > Pseudomonadota > Alphaproteobacteria > Pelagibacterales > Pelagibacteraceae > Pelagibacter. The sequence goes on from CACGJB010000006.1 coordinate 27,478, forward strand.
TGGAGAAAATCAAGAAGAAGTATTTTTAGGAAGATCGGTTACTCAAACTCAATCTGTTTCAGAGGAAGTTGCTCAAAAAATTGATAAAGAAATAAGAAAACTTGTAGACGAAGGATATAACCAAGCTAAGAAAATTTTGACAGAAAAAATAGATGATTTACATAAAATTGCCAAAGCTCTAATAACATACGAAACATTAACTGGTGAAGAAATAGAGAATATAATTAATAAAAATTTATATCCTAAAGATAAAGTTTTAGATAATCCAGAAACTAAAGATGATCAAGACTCAGCTTTAGGTGCTATGGGTTTGAAACCTAAAATTGTTCACTAATAAATAATGCAAAGATATTACACAAGAGCGTGTAATTTCTACTATGGTAATCAATCTAAAACTTTAGTAAATAAAAAAAAATCTATTGCACTACATCAGATTAAAGAAATATCTTTTGACCATGTCGAGATTATTACAAGAAAAAAGATCAGAAGAATTTCAATTAATCAAGTCAAGAAATTACCGATTAACTTAAAAAAAAAAATAAATGCAGATATTAAAAAAATAAATTCAAAAAAAAAAAATTTTTCAAATTTTAATTTTAAAAAAATTCCAAATATTTTGGGGGTATTAAATCTTACACCTGACAGTTTTTCGGATGGAGGAAAATTTAATAAAAAAAATAAAGGTATCACACATGCAATTAATTTATACAAAAATGGTGCATCTATTATAGATGTTGGTGGAGAGTCTACAAGACCAGGATCTAAGCCTGTAAATGAAAAGCAAGAATGGAATAGAATTAATAAGATATTAAAACTAATTGTAAAAAAATTACCATTATCTTTAGACACAAGAAAGTCAAGAATTATGGAAAATGGTATTAGAATGGGAGTTAAGCTTATTAATGATGTTTCAGGATTAAGTTATGACCCCAAAACAATAAATATTTTAAAAAAGTATAAAATTCCATTTGTAGTGCAGCATTCAGTTGGGATACCAGAAAATATGCAAAAGAAAGCAAAATATAAAAATGAATTATTAGATATATATGATTATTTTGAAGATAAGATTAAGTTAATACGATCCAAGGGTATTAAACACAATAATATAATTTTAGATCCTGGAATTGGATTTGGAAAAAATTTGAAACATAATATGAATCTTATAAGAGGTGTTTCTATTTTTCATTCATTAGGTTTTCCTATACTAGTAGGGAATTCAAGAAAAAGATTTATTAAAGATATATCAAAAAAAAATGATAGCAAAACAAGGATCGGTGGAACTATGGCCTCTTCAATATATCTTTTAATGCAAGGGATTCAGATTTTAAGAATTCATGATGTTAATGAAGTTAAGCAAGGAATTAAAGTTTTTAACGAGATAGTCAAAAATTAATGACAAAAAAATATTTTGGAACAGATGGGATAAGAGGAGCGGTTAATAGTAAATTTATAAATGGAGATATGTTCTTTAAATTTGGACTTGCTAGTGGAACATACTTTAAATCACAAAAAAAAAGAAAACAAACAGCAATAATTGCGAAAGACACAAGATTGTCAGGATATACACTTGAGCCAGCTCTTGTTTCAGGTTTAGCTTCAGCTGGCATGCATGTTTATACCTTAGGACCTTTACCAACTAACGGGTTGGCTATGTTAACAAAAGAAATGAAGGCTAATATGGGTATAATGATCACTGCCTCTCACAATCCACATTTTGATAATGGTTTAAAACTGTTTGGTCCTGATGGAATGAAATTATCAGATAAAATAGAAAAAAAAATTGAGAGACTTATAGATAAAAAAATCTCAAAAAACCTTTCACATTCTGAAAAATTAGGGAGAGTTAAAAGATTAGAAACAGGTACCAAAAAATATATTAAAATATTAAAAAAAAATTTCACAAAAGAGTTCAATTTAAGAGGACTAAGAATAGTAATCGATTGTGCAAATGGTGCTGGTTATAGGGCAGGGCCTGAATTATTGAAATCATTAGGAGCCAAAGTCATAGCAATAGGTGTTAAGCCAAATGGTTTAAATATTAATAAAAAATGCGGATCAACTTTTCCAAGAAATATCAGATCTGCTGTAAAAAAATATAAAGCACATATCGGAATATCTTTAGATGGAGATGCTGACAGGATTATAATGTGTGATGAAAAAAGCAATATAATAGATGGAGATCAAATTATAGCTGCTTTAGCAACAAGATGGAAAAACAAAAAAATGTTAAAAGGGGGAGTTGTTGGAACATTAATGTCAAATTATGGGTTAGAAAAATATTTTAAATCAAAAGGAATAAAATTTCTAAGGGCAAATGTTGGAGATAGATATGTTAAAGAAAAAATGCAGAAATATAATTTTAATTTAGGTGGTGAACAATCGGGACATATTATTTTAGGTAAATTTGCAACTACAGGAGATGGTTTGCTAGTAGCTTTAGAAGCTCTTTTTGCTTTAAGAAAAGGAAAAAAGGCAAGTGAATTTTTTGATCAATTTAAGAAAACACCTCAGCTTTTAGAAAATATCGAAGTAAAAGATAAAAATATTATTAATAAACCAGAGATAAAAAAAATTATCAAAAATGCAGATAAATTAATCAAAGGTGATGGAAGAATTTTAGTAAGAAAATCAGGAACAGAATCTAAAATAAGAGTAATGGGAGAAAGTGAAAATAAAGCTCTTTTATACAAATGTGTAAATATGATTACAAAAAAAATTAAATAAATTGAAACCAAAGTCCAAAATTTTAATTATTGCAGGATCTGATTCATCTGGTGGAGCAGGTATTCAAGCTGATATAAAAACTGTTACTGCTCTAGGTTCTTATGCAATGACAGCAATAACAGCAGTTACTTCTCAAAATACCACAGGTGTAAAATCGATCGTTGGAATTAATCCAAAAGAAATTTTTAATCAAATTATTTATAGTTGCAAAGATATAAGACCTCATGCAATAAAAATTGGTATGCTACATTCTTCAGAGGTTATTAGAATGGTACTGAAAGCTCTGGATGTAATTAAAGTTAAAAAAATCGTATTAGATCCAGTTATGGTTGCTAAAGGAGGGGCTAAACTTATAGATACTAAAGCTATTCAATTATTAAAATTAAAATTAATTAAAAAAGTATCACTTATTACCCCCAATATACCAGAGGCAGAAATTTTGACTAAAACAACAATTATAACTAAAGAGGATATGATTTTTGCTGCTAATAAACTTATAGGATTAGGAGCCAAAAATGTACTTATAAAAGGTGGCCATTTAAAACATAAAAATGTAATAGATATTTTAATAAACAAAAAAGACATTAAGATCTTCAAAAGTGAGCGTCACAAATCAAAGAATACCCATGGTACAGGTTGTACATTATCTAGCTCAGTTTCAACTTTTTTATCATGTGGAAAAACAGTAAAGAAATCTTGTGAGCTAGGAATTAAGTATGTAAATTCTGCAATTAAATCAAACCCGAAATATGGAAAAGGTCATGGCCCAATTAACCATCTCACTTCCTTAAAAGTAAACAGAAAATTTAAATAATGAAAAATATAGTCGTTGTTGGATCTCAATGGGGTGACGAAGGGAAAGGAAAAATTGTTGATTGGTTATCTGAACAGGCTGATGTAGTAATAAGATTCCAAGGAGGCCACAATGCTGGTCATACTTTAGTGATTGATGGTGTTACTTATAAATTGAGATTATTGCCATCTGGAATAGTTAGAAAAGGCAAAATATCAATTATTGGCAACGGAGTTGTCGTAGATCCATGGGCTTTATTAGAGGAAATAGAAGAAATAAAATCTAAAGGTGTAGAAGTAAATGTAAATAATTTTATTATTTCGGAGTCTGCAAATTTAATTTTGCCTTTTCATAGAGAAATGGATGAGATTAGAGAGGATGCAGCAGGAAAAAGCAAAATAGGAACTACAAGACGTGGAATTGGACCAGCATATGAAGATAAAGTTGGAAGGAGATCTATAAGAGTTATGGATCTAAGATCTGAAAAAAATTTAGATCAAAGACTCGACTCTGTACTGGTTCATCATAATGCAATTAGAAAAGGCCTAGGAAAAAAAATTTTTGAAAAAGATCAGCTTAAATATGATTTGCTTAAAATAGCACCCAAAATATTAGAATTTTCTCAGCCAGTTTGGTTAAAGATTGATCAATTTAAAAAACAAAAAAAGAGAATTTTATTTGAAGGAGCCCAAGGTATTTTACTTGATGTAGATCATGGAACTTATCCTTTTGTAACTTCATCTAATACTGTTGCCTCAAGCGCAGCTACAGGAACTGGTTGTGGCCCTAATTCGATTAATTATGTTCTTGGAATTACAAAAGCTTACACAACAAGAGTTGGGGAAGGTCCTTTTCCTACAGAGTTAACAGATGATGTTGGTGAACTTTTAGGAACACGTGGAAAAGAATTTGGAACTGTTACAAGCAGAAAAAGAAGATGTGGATGGTTTGATGGTGTTTTGGTAAGGCAAACTATTAGAGTTTCAGGTATTGATGGTATCGCTTTAACAAAATTAGATGTACTCGATGAATTAGATGAAATTAAAATGTGTGTTGCTTATGAGCTTGATGGTAAAAGATTAGATTATTTACCTGCTGCAGTAGAAGATCAAATAAAAATAAAACCAATTTATGAAACTTTTCCAGGTTGGAAAGTTTCTACAAATGGAGTTAAAAATCTGGACTCATTACCTGAAAATGCAAAAAAATATATTTTTGCTGTTGAAGATTTTATTGGTGCAAAAGTATCAAGTATCTCAACTAGTCCAGAAAGAGATCATACTATTTTAATTGAAAATCCTTTTGAAGTTTAGTTTGCGGGTAAAAGATTTTTTGATTTAGCTAATAGAAGCATGTGCTTTTGGAGTTTTTCAAATGCTTTATTTTCTATTTGTCTAACTCTTTCTCTGCTAATTTTATATTTTTGACTTAAATCTTCCAGTGTAGTTGGGTCATCATTTAGTCTTCTTGAGTATAAAATTTCTCTTTCTCTATCGTTAAGAACTTTAATAGAGTCTTTTAATAAATCTTTTCTTTGTTCCATTTCCTCATGGTGAGCAAATTTTAAGTCATGATCAAGTTCTTTATCAACCAACCAGTCTTGCCATTCATCACCATCTTCCCCAACTTGAGCATTTAGCGAGAACTCCTTCCCAGAAAGTCTTCTATTCATTGAAACGACTTCTTCTTTACTTACATCGAGCTTATTAGCTATATGATCAACGTGTTCATCTCTTAAGTCACCTTCAGTTTCTGGAGAAATTTGATTTTTAATTTTCTTTAGATTAAAAAATAATTTTTTTTGAGCAGTAGTAGTTCCAATTTTGACAAGACTCCAAGATCTTAAAATATATTCTTGAATAGAAGCTTTAATCCACCACATCGCGTAAGTTGCCAATCTAAAACCTTTTTCTGGTTCAAATTTCTTAACAGCTTGCATAAGACCTACATTTCCCTCTGAAATCATTTCATTAATAGGCAAACCATATCCTTTGTAACCCATAGCAATCTTTGCAACTAATCTTAAGTGACTAGTAACTAGTTTTTCTGCAGCTTTAATATTACCTGTTGCTTTCCAGTTCTTTGCTAGCATATATTCCTCTTCTGCAGCTAACATCGGAAATTTTTTAATCTGCTCTAAATATGCAGATAGTCCACCTTCATTAGAAAGGGTTGGCAGATTGTTGCTCATTGTTGCGCTCATAGCAGTGTTTATTTAATTAATTATACCTAATTTTCAATAATTTATTCTTCAGTGTTTCTAAGCATTTTTAGAAGATTATTTAGATCTTGTGGCAAAAGTGAGGAAAAAATCATCTCTTTATTAGTACGTGGATGTATAAATCCTAAAGTTTTTGCATGCAGGAATTGTCTATTTAATTTAGTAATTGAATTTTGGATATCAAAATCAATATTTTTTAATTTTTTATATTTTTTTTTATATTTGTCGTCTCCAACTAGACTATTACCTTTAAAGTTCATATGAACTCTTATCTGATGTGTTCTTCCTGTTTCTAATTTACATTCAACTAAACTTAAAGTTGGTGTTTTTTGATTTTCAAAAATTTCAAGTGTTTTATAATTTGTTATAGCTTTCTTACCTTTAGAACTACTAACTTCCATGAGTTGTCTATTTTTGGAACTACGAGTTATAAAAGTTTCTATCCTCCCTGAGGAGGGTCTTAATTTTCCCCATATTAAAAGCTGGTACTCTCTTATAATTGTATGATCACTAAATTGTTTTGATAAATTTTCATGAGTTTCATTGTTTTTTGCAATTACTACTAAACCAGATGTGTTTTTATCAATTCTATGAACAATACCAGGTCTTAACTCGTCACCTATATTTGATAAAGAATCCTTATCATAATGCATCAATGCATTAACAATTGTTTTATCATAATTTCCAGCCCCTGGATGCATGATTATTCCGGCAGGTTTATTAATTACTAATAGATCATTATCTTCGTGTATTATTTCTAATTTAAATTTGTAAGGTTTAAGGGATGCTATTTCAGGCTCTGGAATCTTAAGATTGATAGTGTCACCAATTGAGACTTTTTTTGACGGACTTTTAATTATTTCATTATTTAGTGTTAACTTTTCTTTCAAAATTAAATTTTTAATTCTATTTCTACTAATTAATTCCTCTCTTTTGTTAATTAAAACATCAACCCTTAAATTCTTCTCATCCTCTTTGACTTTAAAATTAATGTTTTTTTCCATAAAATATAATATTAATACTATATGCGCCTGTAGCTCAACTGGATAGAGCGCCTGACTTCGGATCAGGAGGTTCTGGGTTCGACTCCTAGCAGGCGCACCATTTTATTCACCTATATTTATCAAAGTTCCTTTGTCTCTTGCTTTGTCGAAAGAATAATAAAATACAAATACTGACAAAATTAAATAAAACCCATTCAAATAGATTGCATTAATGATATTTTCATAATTTACCATTCCATTGACCAAGATATTTCTAGTCTCCTCAAAAATATAAACCAATGGAAGTGCGAAAGCGATTGATTGGAAGACTCCTGGTAGTGTTTCAACTGGATAGTAAATACAGCCAAAAGGTGCTAATAAAAACATGGTAGACCATGCAATATTTTCAAAAGATGGTCCAAATCTTAATAATCCTGCTGAAACAAATAGACCAAGAGTTATTCCAAATAAATATAGACTCAAGAAGAGAAATGCTAGAGGAAGACCAAGTTTTAACAAAGATATACCAAACAATGGAGAAGTTAATAGTATAGCTGGGATCAAACCAATTAATGCTCTTATTAAAGCAGTAAAAACTAGAGAGACAATTATTTCACTAATTTTCATCGGCGCAATAAATAAGTTTGTAAAATTTCTGCTCCAAATTTCCTCCAAAAATAACATATTAAAGCCAATACTAGTTCTAAATAAAAAATCGTAAAGAATTGCACATGAAAGAATTACTCCTACTGCACCACTGTAATAAGAGCTATGGGCTGCAAAAAAATTTGAAATAAATCCCCAAAGAGTAATTTGAATTGAAGGCCAATAAATTAAATCTAATATTCTTGGAAATGATCTAGTTATTAAATAAAAGTGTCTTAAAAAAAGACCATAAATTCTAATTAAATTCATTTTTATTTTCTCGCAATCTCTAAAAATACTTCCTCTAAATTTTTTCTTCCATATTTTGTTATTAACTCTTCAGGAGTTCCTCTATCCACTATTAAACCATCTTTCATCATTAAAACAGAACTACATAATCTTTTTACTTCTTCCATATTGTGGGAGGCAAGCAAAACTGATATTTTTTTTTCCTTTTTGTAATTTTCTAAAAACGATCTTACAAAATCACCAGTTTCAGGATCTAATGAAGCAGTGGGTTCATCCAATAAAAGTACCGTTGGATCGTTAATTAAAGCTTTAGCAAGACTTACCCTATTTTTTTGTCCAGAAGAAAGTTCTCCAGTAATTTTGTTTAAAAGGTCTTTTAATCTAAGTTTATTTGCAAGGTGATCTATTCGGTCATTTAAATTTTGAATGTTATATAATTTTCCATAAACAATTAAGTTTTGTTTAACTTTAAGTTTTTTTGGTAATTCAATATATGGTGAAATAAAATTCATTTTATGGAGAAGCGAGATTTTATTTTTTTCAATATTCTCTCCGTTGATTAAAACCTCACCACTACTTGGTTTTAATAATCCTAAAATCATTCCAATAGTTGTAGTTTTTCCACATCCATTAGGTCCCAATAAACCAACCATTTCATTTTCATTAATTTTAAAATTTATATTAGCCACCGCTTCTTTATCTTTATATTTTTTTG
>CACGJB010000007.1 GCA_902573295.1 uncultured Pelagibacteraceae bacterium
CCAATACCAATTGCATATGATGAAAATAATAATGTTGTAAAAATTCCTGAAAAGGATTTACCTGTAACTCTTCCTAATATTGAAAAAATTAATACTGACGGAAATCCCCTTGATACTGAAAATAAATGGAAATCAATAACAATTGATGGAAAAAAATGTGTAAGAGAAACTGATACACTTGATACATTTGTTGATTCTTCTTGGTATTTTTTAAGATTTTGCTCATCTAAAAATGATGATTATCCATTTAACCAGGAAGATATAAATTACTGGATGCCTGTAGATCAATATATTGGAGGCATTGAGCATGCAATATTACATCTATTATATTCACGATTTTTTGTGAGAGCAATAGAGCTTGAAAATATAACTTTTAACCTAAAAGAACCTTTCAAAGGATTGTTTACTCAGGGTATGGTTTGTCATCAAACTTATAAAGATAAAAATAACAAGTGGTTAAACCCTGAAGAAGTTTTTTCCGAAAATGGAAAAGATTATTTTATTAAAGATAGTCCTAAAGAAATTGTTAAAGTTGGGCCCTCTGAATCAATGTCTAAATCAAAAAAAAATACGATTGATCCTGAAAAGATGATTGCTGAATATGGGGCTGACTCAGTAAGATTTTTTATTTTATCTGACAGTCCACCAGAGAAAGATATTCAATGGTCAGATAGGGGAATGAATTCATCATTTAAATATATTCAAAAATTTTGGTTACTAAATGAAAAAATTTGTTTTGTTTTAAAAGATAAAAAAGTTAGTTCTAACGAAGAAATAGATTTATTTGTAAATCAAGCTATTGAAAAAATAAATTTTGCTTTAGAAAAATTTAGGTACAATGTTATTATTGCAATATTTCATGAAATTTATTCTTTTTTTACTAAAATCTTAGAAACAAAATTAAATTACTCAAATCTTAAAGAAAATTATAAAAAAATTCTAATTACCATGCTTCCGGTAATTCCGCACTTAGCGAACGAATGTCTTGAAAAAATAAATGAAAAAACAGACATTAAGTGGCCAATTATAAATAGTAAATTTATTAAAAATGATAAAAGTAATATCGTTATACAGATAAATGGTAAAAAAAGAGCTGTTATTTTAGTTGAAAATGGATTGGATCAAAAAAAAATATTAGAAAAAATAAAAAATGATAAATTGATAGATAAATATATAGAGGGAAAAGATATCTTTAAAACTATTTATGTTAAAGATAAAATATTAAATTTAATAATTCAGTGATGAAAAACATTTTAATAATATTTCTATTAATTTTATATTCGTGTGGATATCAGCCACTTTATAAAAGTGATAAAAAAACAAAAAATGTAAATATCAATGAAATAATTTATTCTGGGGATCAAAAAATAAATAAAGAAGTTTACTCAAAACTTTCCGCTATATTTATAAAAAATGATGAGAGTTTAAATAAACTTTCTTTAGAGAGTAAAAAAGATATTACAATAACGTCCAAAAATTCGAAGGGACAAGCTTTATCATATAGAACTAATATAATTGTAAAAATTTTTATAATTAATAGTAATGACGACATTATAAATCAAAAAACAGTCGAGAAAAACTTTTCTTATAAAGCTGATGAAAATAAATTTAAGTTTAAAGAATATCAGAAAAAAATAGAAGAAAAATTAATTAATAGAATCGTAGAAGATATAATTTTCAATCTAACTTACTAAATGATTGTTAAATATTTTGACCTAAAAAAAAAAATAATTCAGGGTAAAAAATTTTATTTACTTTATGGAAAAAATGAAGGTTTGATTGAAGAAACAATTAAAAATTCTCTTAAACCAATATTGCCTAAAAATGTTTTTAATTATGAAGAAAAAGAAATATTACAAGATATTGATAGTTTTAAGGAAAACCTTGTTAACAAATCATTTTTTGATAATGAAAAATTAATTATTGTTAAAAGAACAACAGATAAATTGTTTAAATTAATTGAGGAATTAATTCCTAAAAATATTGAGGATGTTTCAATAATTTTCATTGCAAACACATTGGAAAAGAGATCAAAAATAAGAAATTTTTTTGAAAAATCTGATAACACCATTTGTGTTGCTTTTTATGAAGATAATGTTCAAACTTTATCTTCTATTGCTCAAAAAATTTTAAGAGAAAAAAAAATAAATATTTCTCAACAAGATTTAAACATATTAGCCGAAAGAGCTAAGGGTGATCGAATAAATCTTACTAATGAGTTAGAAAAAATTATAAATTTTTCCTTAAACAAAAGAACTATTGGTATTGATGAAATATTAAAATTAAGCAATTTGTCAGAAAATTATGATATTAGTGAATTAGTTGATAGCTCTTTGTCAAAAAATAAAAGAAAATTAAATAAAATTATGAATGAAAATAATTTTAGCCAAGAAGATTGTGTTTTAATTTTAAGAATCTTTTTATCAAAATTAAAAAGACTTCTAGCCCTTTATCTAGATCCAAATATTAAAACAAATATTGAAAAAGCTTTATCCTCATATAGACCAGCAATATTTTGGAAAGACAAAGAAGTGGTAAGACAGCAAATAAAAATTCTAGATATTGAAAAAACAAAAGAACTTGTTCGTAAAACAAATGAAATAGAATTAATTGTTAAAAAAAATCCAAGTGTTTCAATTAATGTTACAACTGATTTTATTTTAAACCAAGCAATTTAAATTAATAATTTTTTTTTATTATTTCGATTATTTTATTTAATTGGTCTAAATCCTTATACTCAAAACTTATCTTTCCTTTATTTCTTTTGTTATTTTGTATATCAACGTTTATACCTATTTGATTTGAGATGGATAATTCAAGAGCAATAATATTAGTGTCCTTGGATTTGCTTGATTTTTGTTTTTTATTTTTAAAAATTTTAACAAAATTTTCTGCTTGTCTAACGGAGAGTTTTTTTTCTATTATTTTTGATGCTACAAAGGTAGCATTTTCAAGACCTACCAAGATTTTAGCATGACCGGCAGTTAATTTCTGAGTTTCAATTAATTTGATGACTTCATCTGGCAAAGTTAGAAGTCTCAAGGAATTTGTAATATGACTTCTACTTTTACCAATAAATTTTGATACTTTTTCTTGATCATATGAGAATTCATCTATTAATCTTTTATAACCTTGGGCTTCCTCTAGAGGATTTAAGTCGTGTCTTTGAACATTCTCTACAATTGCAAATTCTAGGGATTTCAAATCATCTGCCTCTGTAACAACAACAGGAACTTTATGAAGACCAGCACGTTGAGCTGCAAGCCATCTTCTTTCACCTGCAATAATTTCAAATTTTGATTTATCGTCATTAGACTCCCTGACGATAATTGGCTGGATCATTCCTCTTTCTTTAATAGATTTAGTTAAATCTTCTAAATTACTTTCATCAAAAATTTTTCTTGGTTGAAATTTGTTTGGAGTTAAATCACTTATTGCTAAATGATTTTTTTGAGGCTCTACTTTTGTTTCTCCTATTAAGGAAGATAATCCTCTGCCTAGTCCTTTTTTAATTTTATCCATTAAGCTGCACTTCCCACTGTTGATTCTTGGTTGATAAATTCATCAGTAAAACTAAAATATGATTTACTACCTGGACAAGATTTGTCATAAATTAAAACTGGCATACCATGTGAAGGTGCTTCGGACAATCTCACGTTCCTTGGTATGACTGTAGAGTAAACTTTTTCAGTAAAGTAATCCCTAGCTTCTTTCTCCACTTGTGATGAAAGCTTATTTCTTTTGTCATACATTGTTAAAAGTATGCCTCTTATTTGTAAACCTGGGTTTAAATTTACTTTTATTCGTTCAATCGTCTTCATTAGTTGAGTTAAGCCCTCAAGAGCAAAAAATTCAGTTTGCAATGGAACTAAGAGTGAATTAGAGCTCACCAAAGCCATAACCGTTAATAGGCTCAATGAAGGGGGGCAATCAATAAGAACATAGTCATAAGATCCTCTAGAATTGTTTAAATATGCGGTTAATTTAGACTTTAATATAAACGCCCTGTTACTATCATCGGCTGTCTCAACTTCTAATCCTGATAAATCGACATTAGAAGTGATAATATCTAAATTATTAAACTTTGTCCTCTTAATTACATCGCTAATTTCTTTAGTCCCATTCAATACTCCATAAATTGTATCACTTGAGCTATCCATATTAGATAATCCTAGACCTGTTGTTGCATTTCCTTGAGGATCTAAATCGATAACTAAAATTTTTTTATTCGATTGCGATAATCCGGCTGCAAGATTTATGACAGTTGTAGTTTTACCTACCCCACCCTTTTGATTTATCACAGAAATAATTTGCATTTAATTTTTAATTACAATTTTAATTTTTTTTTTAATTTTTTTAATATTTATCAAAAATGAATCTTTGTTTGTTAAACTTTTTTTTTCTGTATAGTCCAGTTCCCAATTATTTTTGGAATTTTCAAATATTTTTTTTCCACTCTTCCCCATAAAAAAAATTACATTTTTATATTTTAAAAAATTTTCATAAACTAAATCTAATACAATTGGCATTGGTTTAAATGCTCTCGACATTATCGTCCCTGTTTCTAAATTTTTTATTTCAAATATATTTTTTTGATTAACTTCTGTGTTTAAATTTAATTTTTTTGAAACTTCCTTTAAAAAACGGCTTTTATGGTAGCTTTTTTCGTAAAGGTGCACAGTCATATTATTTTTCATATTTTTTAGTATAATTGCTATGATTATGCCTGGCATTCCTCCTCCTGAGCCTAAATCTGTGGTTGTATTGCTATTTAAATCAACAAAATCAATTATTTGTGCAGAATCTATAATATGGCGGTCAATTATAGCCTTTTTTGATGCTGTATTTTGGCTAATTATATTGATTTTTTTATTTTTTTCAAGAATCATGGATATATAGTTTTCAAAGTCCAAAAACGTTTCACGTGAAACATTTAAGTGATTGATTCTAGAATAAGAATTTAAAATTTCATGATCCATTAAGCTATATGCTTAATAGACTTTCTTTTGACATGTGACAACAAAATATATACGGCTGCAGGAGTTATTCCATCGATTCTCAATGCTTGACCCATAGTTTTTGGTCTTATTTCCTTAAATTTAGCTTTAACCTCATTAGATAAACCTGACAGGCCGTCATAATTAATTTTATCAGGTATAATTAAGTTTTCATCCCTCTTGAATGCTAGAATATCAGCCTTTTGTTTCTTTAAATATCCTCTATAATGGGCGTTAATTTCCACTTGTTCATCAATTTCTTTACTAAAAAAAGGTATATCAGACCATATTTCTCGAATTTTACTCATATTTACCCCTTTTTGGGTTAATATTTCATTAGATGATCTAAAGATTCCATCTTTTGCTATTTTTATACCGAATTTCTCTGCTTTAGAAGGTGAAATCATGGAATCTCTCATTTTTACATTTATTTGACTAATTTTCTCATATTTACTCAAATACATGGCTTTTCTTTCATTACCTATTAAACCAATTTCTATACCCTTTGCGGTTAATCTTTGATCAGCATTATCAGATCTTAAACTCAATCGATATTCTGCTCTTGATGTAAACATACGGTATGGCTCAGCTACACCTTTAGTCACCAAATCATCGATCATTACTCCTATATAAGCATCAGATCTATCAAGTATGAATGGTTCCAATTTTTTAACAGACAAGGCAGCGTTTATTCCTGCTATAAGTCCCTGTGCAGCAGCTTCCTCATATCCTGTTGTTCCGTTAATTTGACCAGCTAGATAAAGATTGCTTATCTTCTTAGTTTCAAGGGTTAAGAATAATTCACGTGGGTCTATATAGTCATATTCTATTGCATATCCTGGTCTCAATATAGTAACACTCTCTAAACCGTTGATATTATTACATATTTCTTGTTGAACCTCAGCTGGGAGAGATGTCGAGATACCATTTGGGTAAATTGTGTGATCATTTAGACCTTCTGGTTCTAAAAATATCTGGTGACGAACTTTATCCGCAAATTTTACTATCTTATCTTCTATAGATGGACAATATCTTGGGCCTACCCCTTTTATACTACCCGAGTACATAGCACTCTTAGATAAATTCTTTTCTATAATGTTGTGAACCTTTTCGTTTGTATAAGTCATTCGACAAGATATTTGTTTGTTTAAATTTTTTTTAGTTAAGAATGAAAAAAAATAAGGATCTTCATCTGCAAATTGTTCTTCTAAGTTTTCAAAATTGATTGTCCTTGAATCTAACCTTGGTGGTGTTCCAGTTTTTAACCTTCCAATTTTAAAATTATATTTTGCTAATTGTTCACTCAAACCTGTTGAAGGTTTTTCATCATATCTTCCTGCTGGTGTTTTTTCATCACCTATATGTATCAAACCATTTAAAAAAGTTCCTGTTGTGAGTATTATCTTGTTAGATAGAACTTTCTTACCTTCTTTAGTTTCAAACCCCTTTATTGAATTTTCGTCAAAAATAAACTTTATTACAGGATCAGAAAAAACGCTTAAATTACAATAGTTTAGCAATATTTCTTGCATATATTTGCGATAAAGGGATCTATCTGATTGAGTTCGTGGTCCTCTGACTGCTGGCCCTCTACTTCTATTTAACAACCTAAATTGTATGCCTGATTTGTCTGCTACATCCCCCATAACACCATCAAGGGCATCTATTTCTCTAACCAAATGACCTTTGCCCAAACCTCCTATTGCAGGGTTACAGGACATCTCCCCGATAGTTTCTATTTTATGAGTAAATAGGGCAGTGTTAACTCCAAGACGAGCAGAAGCCGCTGCAGCTTCACATCCAGCATGACCACCTCCAATTACCACTACATCAAATGACAAATCATTTTTCATAAACCAAATTTATAGGTGATTATATAATTTACAAGATAGGCTTATTTTTTTATAAATAAGTGTGGATTATCAACGTTTTTTGATAAAAAGAGGTCAAAAAACCAGCAAAAGAGGTATTTATTTCCCAATGCAAAAATCGTTGAAAATACTACCTAATATCTCCTCTACATCGACTTTTCCAACTATCATACCTAAATGCCTAGTAGCTAATCTTAAGTCTTCAGCTGCTTTGTCAAAATCTTCAATTTCTTTTTTTTGATTAAAGTTATTTATATGATCTAAACATTGTTGCAAATGTTGTCGATGTCTTTCCCTGGTAATTAAAATATCATCACTTGAGATAAATTTATTTTTTAAATTATTTTTTATTTTTGAAATTAATTCCTCAACGTTTTTATTTTCTTTAATTGAAATTAAAACATGATTTATTTTTTTAATTTTTGGATCAATATCTTTTTCTAAAAGATCAGACTTATTTACAACTAAAATTGCATTATCATCTAACAGACCCTTCAAAATATCAGTAAATTCAAGGTTTTTAGCCTCCACTACAACAAGCTTCAAATCTGCTTCTTCTGCTCTATTTAGGGATAATTTAATACCTTTTTTTTCTATCTCATCTTTGGAATCTCTTATTCCAGCAGTATCAGATATTGTTACTGGATAACCATCTAAATTAAGATGAGTTTCAATGACGTCTCTAGTAGTGCCAGCTATCTCTGAAACAATTGCAACATCTCTATTAGATAAATGATTCATCAGGCTAGATTTGCCAGCATTAGTAGGTCCAAGGATTGCAATCTTAAAACCTTCTCGTATTCTTTCTCCGACTTTCTGATCGTTTAATATTTTTTTAATTTTAATTATAACTTCATCTGAACTATTTTTAATTTCGTCTAAAATATTATTTGGCAAATCTTCTTCTGGAAAATCAATTTTCGCTTCGACATGAGCTAAAATTTTTAAAAGTTTATCTCTAAGATAATTGAATTGATCTGCCGATTTTCCATTCATAATTTTTATTGCTTGCTGTCTTTGAATTTCAGTTTCAGACGAAATTAGATCAGCAATACTCTCAGCTTTAAGCAAATTTATTTTGCCATTTTGAAATGCTAGCTTTGTAAACTCACCTGGTTCAGCTAATCTACAATTTTCTATGTCAGAAAGGGTAGAGTGGAGAGCTTCCACTACAGCTTTGCTTCCATGAACCTGTATCTCAGCCATATCTTCTCCTGTGTAGCTCTCAGGGCCAGGAAACCAAAGAATTAATCCCTCATCAATCAGCTCAGAAGTGTTGATTTTATTGATTTTTCTTAAAGTTGCTACTCTTGGCTTTGGGATTGCCTTCCCAGTCAATAACTTAATTATTTTTGAAGTTTCTTCACCTGATATTCTTATTACAGCAATTCCAGAAGTTCCTGGTCCTGATGAAAGAGCATAAATAGTCATAACCTAATATACCTTGAAAAAGAAATTTATAAATATTAATCGTACTATTTAGATGAAATGACAAATATAGAAAATGTTTTAAAAAATTTTAAAAACAAGAATTATATAGAAGCGCTCGAAGAGTTAGACAAAATACTAATAACTGATCCAAGTTCAGTTGAAAAATTAAATTTAAAGGGCGTAATATTACAACTCCTTAATAGACCAGATGAAGCTAGGCAGAATTGGATAAATGCCTCAAAAATTAATGACAAATACTACGATTCTTATTTTAATTTGGGTAATTCATTCATGGACGAAAAAAATTATGACGATGCTGAAATGTATTATTCAAAAGCAGCTAATTGTCAGCCAGAAAATTTTAAAATTTATTATCAATTAGGTTTTTTGTTCATGAAAAAAAATGAACTGAAAAAAGCTTATGATTCTTTTAGTAAATCTAAAAATTATAACGATAACTTTTCTCCCACATATTATAACTTAGGTATTGTTTTAAATAACTTAAATAAAAAGAATGAAGCAATTGATTGCTTAATGAAAGCAATTGAAATTAATCCAAAATATACAGATGCCTTTTTTTTGCTTGGAGTTACTTATAGGGAGATAAAAAAATTTAACTTGTCAAAAAAATATTTTTTGGAAACATTTAAATTAAATCCCGAGTATCCATATCTTAAAGGTGCCATTAGATTTATCAAAAATACATTGTGTGAGTGGAATGATTATGAAAAAGAATTACTAGAATTAGAGAATGATATTAAAAATAAAAAAAAAGTTACTACTCCTTGGCAAGGACTTTCATTATTTGATTCACCTTCTATTCAATTAGAAAATACAGTTTTGTTTACTGACAATCAAAAAAAAAATTCACATGAAATTACTGCTAAACAAAAAATTAATTTAGCATATATTTCTGCAAATTTTTGTGAACACGCTGTATCAAACCAATTAAGTGAAATATTTAAAATTCATGATAAGGATAAATTTAATACTTTTGGATTTTATCTGGGAACAAAAATTGATGACAAGCTTGAAGAAATTAAAAATAGTTTTGATAACTTTATTGATATATCTCAAACCTCAACTGAAAAAGTTATTCATTTAATTAAAGATTTAAAAATAGATATTGCTGTTGATTTAATGGGATTTACAAAATCTAACAGATATAAAATATTTAGTAATAGATGTGCACCGATTCAGGTATCCTTCCTGGGTTTTGCAGGAACCACAGGTTTAAAAAATATGGATTACTTAATAGCTGATGAAAACGTAATAAATAATAATTATAGACAATATTACTCAGAAAAAATTATTTATTTGCCTAACTCATTTATGCCAAATAACGAAAATCAAAATATATCTGAAAAAAAATATACAAAAGCATATGAGGGCCTACCAGAAAATTCAGTTGTATATTGCTGTTTTAACAAGCATTACAAAATAACACCAAAAATATTTGATATTTGGGTCGATATATTAAAAAATGTTGAAAATAGTATTCTCTGGCTCAATAGCGCTGAAGATCATACTAAAAAAAATATTTTTGATTATTCGGAAAAAAGAGGATTAAATCCAAAAAAAATATTCTTCACAAAAAGATCATTAAGTTACCCCGAATACTTATCGAAACATCAATTGGCAGATATATTCTTAGACACGAATCCTTTTTCGGCTCATTCAACTGGATGTGGATCTTTGATAGCAGGTGTACCAATTGTTACAGTGTTAGGAAAATCATTTGCAAACAATGTCTGTGCGAGCTTATTAAAATCACTTGATATGGAAGAATTAATTTCTCAAAATTTTGATGAATATAAAAATAAAGCTATTGATCTTGGAAAAAATCCAAGCAAACTTTTAAACATTAAGAAAAAAATAAGAAAAAATGTTATTCACAGTCCACTATTTAATTCTAAATCTTATACTAAAAATTTAGAAAAAGCTTTCAGCCAAATATACGAGGTAAAGATAAAAAAATTACAGGCTGAAGATATAATAATTCATTAATTAAAAAATTATGATTTTAAAATACTAAACATTTTACTTAAATGTTTATCAAAATTAGTACTATTATTTAGAGAAGATTTATAAATTGGTTGCCTAGCTTGAGCTATACTTACTGTTTTTATCGGTGTCTTACTGTTTTTTTCAGGACTTAGACATTTATCATCCCAATCTAATTGACAAAATTTTAATATCTTTCTAATTTCACTTTCCTTGTCAGCTACCAGTTTCTCATACTCTATGTCATGAATAAAATCGGGTATTTTTTGTTTCCAAAATTTCATTATTTCAGAGTATAAATTATAATACTCTGCAATATCCTCGGCTTTATTTGTCCAATTCATAATATTCGACGCAAAAGTATTTTTGTACAAAGATAAACAATTATCCATAGGATTTCTGAAACAATGCAAAACTTTTGAGTTTGGAAAAAATAATTTTATAAATCCAATAAGCCTAAAATTTTGTGGTGCTTTATCAGTAATAATATTTTCTTTAAAATTATATAAATTGAAATGTTCAATATATTCTTTGAAAATAACGTTCTTTGATAAACTTTGATGATCAACGATTGTTTGCTTTTGATATTTTGAATCATTAACAAAATTCTTTTTTAAAACTTGCTGTAAGTAAATTAATTCACCTGCTCCATAAACCTTATTATGTGAGGCCACAATTTGCTCTATTAAAGTAGTTCCCGATCTAGGCATTCCTAATATAAAAATAATATTTTTATCTTGAGCTTCTTTATTTGATTTATTTAGATCTATTCCGTCAAAAATTTTAATAATATTTCTAATTGCTTTTTTTTCATGTTCTAGATTTGAGCCTTTTTTTTCAAATTTTAAATTATTAGCTCTATTTAAATAAAAAAAGGATTTGTCGTAGTCTTTAATATCTTCAAAAGATTTTCCCAAAGCATAGGACAAATCAATTTTTTTTTCATGTTCATTGTTATTTATTTTTTTATCAATTTCTTCCATCTTTTGAATATGCGCCAGGGACTTCTCGTCTTCTTTAGAATATTTAGTAAGTGAGCTAATTAGTTTGTGAGCGCCCACATGTGTTGGGTCTATTGAAAATATCTCATTAACGGTATTTTTGGTTTCGTCTATTTTGTTGTCACTTTGGTAAGCTACTGCTAAAGAAAACAATATTCCTGTAACAGATGTTTTTGGAATATTTTTGTTGTTTTTAATTAAATCATAAACCTTAAGATAAAGTTCAATTGCTCCTTTATAATCATTAATTATTGTTTTTAAGTTTGCATAATTATTATATGCATTAATATAATTTGGATTTATCTTTAAAATTTTTTCATATAAATCCTGTGCGTCTTCAAGTTTTCCTATAGCTTTATATGAATTAGCTAAATTGTTCATAGCAGCAATATTATTTGGTGCTAACTTTAGAGCTTCATTAAAAAATTTAATTGAATTTTGATGTTGCGACAAACCTTGATATGCCATGCCCATCAAATTAAGCAGATAATCGTTATGTGGTGTTTTATTTAAAAGTATTTTAGATCCATCAATTACTTTCTTATAGTTTTTAGCGCTGAGATGATTGTTTAAAATTTTAATTTTTTCTAATAAGTCCATGAAAATTTTTTAACTTTAAACCTATTCTATTAAGGTTTATTCATTGAATTAAAAAATTCAGCATTATTTTTTGTATCTTTTAGTTTTGAGTTAATAAATTCTATAGCATCCATAGTCCCCATTGGAGCAATTATTCTTCTTAGCACATTCATTTTTTGCAAATCATTTTTATCAAATAATAATTCTTCTCTTCTTGTTCCTGATTTTGTTATATCAATTGCGGGATAAATTCTTTTATCTGCAATTTTCCTATCTAGAATTGTTTCGCTATTACCCGTTCCTTTAAATTCTTCGAAAATTACTTCATCCATTCTACTTCCTGTATCAATTAAGGCTGTAGAAATAATTGTTAATGAACCACCTTCTTCAATATTTCTTGCGGCACCAAAAAATCTTTTGGGTCTTTGCAATGCATTAGCGTCTACACCTCCTGTTAGAACTTTACCCGAACTTGGTATAACTGCGTTATATGCTCTACCTAATCTTGTTATTGAGTCTAATAATATAATAACATCTTTTTTATGTTCGGTTAATCTTTTGGCTTTTTCAATAACCATTTCAGCTACTGCTACATGCCTTTGAGCTGGTTCATCAAAAGTAGAGCTAATTACTTCTCCTTTTACAGTTCTTTGCATGTCAGTTACTTCTTCTGGTCGCTCATCAATCAGCAATACCATAAGGTAACATTCGGGATAATTTTTAGCTATTGAGTTTGCGATACTTTGCAAAATCATTGTTTTTCCCGCTTTAGGTGGAGAGATAATTATCGATCTTTGTCCTTTGCCGATTGGGCTAACTAGATCAATTAGTCTGGGAGTTAAATCTTGTTTTTTTTCAACTTTTGTAGTTTCAACTTCCATAACCAATTGTTTATCTGGATATAGCGGCGTTAAGTTATCAAATGCAATTTTATGTCTAGCTTTTTCTGGTTCTTCAAAATTTATCTTACTAACTTGCAGCAATGCAAAATACCTTTCTCCTTCTTTAGGGGCCCTTACTGGTCCTTCAACAGTATCTCCTGTTCTTAAACCAAATTTTCTAATTTGACTTGGACTTACATAAATGTCATCTGGTCCTGGTAAATAATTTGATTCCATTGCTCTAAGAAAACCAAAGCCATCTTGTAATAATTGTAAAACACCCACTCCAGTAATTTCCTCTTTTTCAGCAACCTTCTTAAGAATTGCAAAAAGTATTTCCTGTTTCCTTAGTGTGCTGGCATTTTCAATACCAAGCTCTTCTGCTTGAGTAATAAGCTGTTCAGATGATTTTAATTTTAATTCTTGAATATTCATGATTATTTTTTTGATAAGGACTTATCAGTTAGTATTAATATATATACTACTATTGTTATTTCAACCCTAGATTGGCTTAAAAATAGCTAAAAATACAACAATAATTAAGATAACCGTGGGTATTTCATTAATAATTCTAAAGAATTTTGCAGATCTTGTGTTTGTAGAATTTTTTAAAGCAACAAGACATTTCCCCAAATAATCATTGTATGCTGATAACAATAAAACCAGGACAATCTTAATTTGAAACCATAATTGAGAAAAAATATCTATTCCATTGAGATAAATTAATACTAATCCAAAAACCCAAGTAAAAATCATTGCAGGACGCATAATGTAGTAAAATAACCTTCTTTCCATAACTTCAAAAATATCGGCTGCTTCTTTTTTCTCTTTATTTTCAACATGGTAAACAAAAATTCTAGGAAGATACAAGAGACCAGCCATCCAAGAAATAACCGCGATCAAATGCAAAGATTTAAATAATAAATACGAATTCATAAATCAAATATTTCTTTCAATTAAGGATTTTAATAAAAGGATATGATCATCATTATCATTTAAACAAGGAACCATATCAAAATTTTCTCCTCCGGCACTAATAAAACTCTCTTTACCCTGAATTAAAATTTCCTCCAAAGTCTCAACGCAGTCAGATGAAAACCCCGGGCAAATTGTAAGAATATTTTTGATTCCTTCTTTAGGTAAGTTTTCTAGAGTCTTGTCAGTATATGGTTTAAGCCATTCTTGTGGACCAAATCTTGATTGAAATGTAGTTTTAATTTTAATTGAATCAAATTTTTCCGAAATAAGTCTTGTCGTTTTATGACAATAACAATGATAAGGATCACCTTTATCAAAATATTTTTTTGGTATTCCATGATAAGATGCAATAATAAGATCTGGTTTCCAACTTATTTCATTTATTTTTTTATTAATAGAATTAACGAGTGCACCAATATAAAGAGGATCAGATTCGTAATGTGGTATTATTTTTAAAGAGGGTTGCCATCTTATTTTCATTAAAGTTCTATAAACTTCATCACAGACTGTTGCTGTTGTGGCAGCAGCATACTGTGGATAAAGGGGAAGTATCACTAAATTTTCACAGCCCATTTCGTGTAATTTATAAATCTTGCTTTTTATGCTAGGATTTCCATATCTCATTGCAAAATCTATAATGATATTTTCTTTAGAAATTGAGTTTGAAATTTTTTCACTTTGCTTTTTCGTATAATGAAGAAGTGGTGATATATTTTCACCCTTCATCCAGATTTCTTTATATGCTTTGGCGGTTTTATGGGGCCTAAAATTTAAAATAAAAACATTTAAAATTATTTGCCAAATCACAGGATTTACTTCAATAACCCTTCTGTCAGAAAGAAACTCTCTTAAATATTTTCTTATATCAAGCCAACTAGTAGAGTCGGGTGTTCCTAAGTTAATTATCAAAACGCCGGTTTTGCCAAACTTTACAGGGGGATGATTTTTTTCAATCATTTAAAATCTTTTACAATTTTGATCAAGTTTTCTACCATTTCTGGATTAGTCTCAGGTAAAATACCATGTCCAAGATTAAATATATACGGATGATCTTTAAAGATTTCCAAATATTTAGAGGTTTCCTTTTTTAAGTTTTCATTGTCTGTTAATAAAATTTTAGGGTCTAACCCGCCTTGAATAGGTATTTT
The DNA here is from genome assembly GCA_902573295.1 of uncultured Pelagibacteraceae bacterium. Taxonomy (GTDB): domain Bacteria; phylum Pseudomonadota; class Alphaproteobacteria; order Pelagibacterales; family Pelagibacteraceae; genus Pelagibacter. The sequence goes on from CACGJB010000007.1 coordinate 14,891, forward strand.
TATATCCCTAAGTATTTTTTTTGGATCAACATTATAATCAATACTGACAGCATCAGGTTTGACAATATCACAAAATTCTTTGTAATTTTTTATTTCTCTCGGAAAACATATCACTGGCACATTTAAAGATTTTACATAATCTACTAAATTTAAAGTTGGGGAATAAACATAATTAGGTAAATCCTTTTCTTCTAATAAACCTGCCCAACTATCAAATATTTGAATTACATTAGCACCGTTATCGATTTGATTTTTAATATGTACTTTTAAAAATTTTTCTATAATTAATAAAATTCTATTTATTAAAAATTCATCTTTAAAAAAATCTTTTTTCAAATTTTTTTTGGGTGATTGTTTATTAATCATATAAACTAATAATGTCCATGGAGCACCAGTAAATCCAATAGTATTTTTATTTTTTAAAGTAGAGTCAGAGCTAACTTTTTTTAATGCTTTATATACACGGTGTATTTTCTCTACAAAGTCAATTTCATCAGTCTTAGCAATTTCATTTAGATTTAGTTCCCCTAATTTCGGTCCAAAGTTTTTTTCAAATTCTACTTTTTGACCTAATCCATAAGGAAGCATTAAGATATCTGAAAATATTATTGCGGCGTCGAGATCAAATCTTTTTAATGGTTGTAGAGTTATTTCTGAAGAAAGATTTTCATTTAAACACAAATTAATAAAATTGGGATTTTCTTTTCTTATTTCTCTAAACTCTGGTAAATACCTACCAGCCTGCCTCATAATCCATATAGGATTAAATGAAGTGTCTTTATTAGTTATTACTTTGTTTAAAGGTTTCATAAATAAGTATTATTAATTATTGTAGTTGTAATATATCCTGTGAATAAAGGTGATTATTTTTTATAAACATTATATTCACTATTTACCAACATCTTATGTGACTAAAATTGTTTAAAATGAAGCTTTTTTATCATATTAATTTTTGTGGATTGTTTTACCCTATTTATTATTAATGTTAATAAATAGCAGTTTTTACAAGGTTAATTTAAAAAAAATAAAATTGTGTAATTCAATTAAAATAATACAAATTTATTAACAATTTATTCATGAGCAATACATATCAAATATATTTAATATCAGACTCAACAGGAGAAACTTTAGATAGAATATTTTTAGCACTGAAGGCTCAATTTTTAAATATAGAATATAAAGTGCATTCATACTCGTTTACTAGAACAGAAAATCAAATTTTAAAAATCCTTGAAGATGCTCAAAAAAATACAAATTCAATTATTTTATATACAATTGTTGATAACAATTTAGCCAAATATTTAGCGAATGTGAGTGAGGACAAAAGCATTCCGTGTTTTAGTATTTTGGGGAACTTAATTTTGAATTTTTCAAAGATTTTAAACCAAAAAGCAACTCATGAACCAAGCGGCCAGCATATATTAAACGAAGAATATTACGATAGAATTGAGGCAATCCAATTTACCATGAATCATGATGACGGAAATCTAATCAACGAAATTAGTAAATCAGATATTATCCTTGTTGGCGTTAGTAGAACAAGCAAAACACCAACCTCCATTTATCTAGCCAACAAAGGTTTTAAAACTTCAAATATTCCTTTGGTAAATGAAAACTCTCTTCCAGAAAAACTTAAACAAAACCCACAAATGACCTGTGTAGTGGGATTAAGTACAGAACCTGAGAGATTGGCTGATTTAAGGAAAAACAGAATGAACTCTTTAAAAGAAACAGAAAATATAAAATATACAAACTTAGAAAACATTAAAGAAGAGGTTTTAAATGCAAAAAAAACTTTTCAAAAATATAAATGGCCAGTTATAGATGTAACAAGAAAGTCAGTTGAAGAAACTGCAGCATCTATAATTAAAATTCATGATATATATTTAAATAATGCAAAATAAAATTGTTCTTGCTTCAAAAAGCAAAGTTAGAAAAGAAATTTTAGATAAACACAATATTGATAGTATTGTCGAGCCATCTAATGTTGATGAAGATGTGGTGAAATTAAGTTTAATTAAAGAACAGGCGTCACCTGAGATTATTTCAAAAAATTTAGCCGAATTAAAAGCAAACAAGGTTAGTGCAAAAAAAATAGATCAAATTGTTTTGGGGGCTGATAGTGTTATAGATTTAGATGGGGAATTAATTTCTAAGCCCGAAAATAGAGAGGAAGCACTGACGATTTTAAAGAAATTAAATAATAAATCACATCTCTTAATAAGTTCTGTTTGTATATCAAAAAATGGATCGATGATTTGGAACTACACCGATAAAGCGAAGCTAACTATGAAAAACTTTTCTGAGGATGAGCTTAAACAATATTTGTCAAAAATTTCAGATGAGACTCTCTATGCTTATAATGTTTATCAAATTGAAGGAGAGGGTAGAAATTTATTTGCAAACATAAGTGGCGATGAAAATACTATAATGGGCTTGCCAATTAAAAAAATTAAAGATTATTTAAAAAATTATAAGAACTAGAATGAAAAAATATATAGTCATAGGAAACCCGGTTGCTCATTCCCTATCACCCAAACTTCATAACAACTGGTTAAAAGAAAACAATATAGAAGCATCTTACGATAAAGTTAAACTTAATGTAGATGAGATCGAGAGTTTCATTGATAGTATTAAACTTCAAAAAATAGCTGGTTGTAATGTTACTGTGCCGTTTAAAAAAACAGTTATTCCTTACCTAGACAGATTAAGCACAGAAGCTGAAAAAACCCAGTCAGTAAACACAATCACATTTGATGGTAACAATTTAGTAGGTCACAATACAGACATTGTTGGTTTTAGAAAAGCAATCGAAAGCTTAAAATTTAGCGTACGGAACAAGAATATTTTCATATTGGGAGCTGGTGGTGTAGTTCCTTCAATAATTTTTGCTTTAAAAAAGATGGATGTTTCAGAAATTATGGTAAGCAACAGAACCAAACAAAAAGCAGAAGATTTAAAAATTTTATTTAATGATTTAGAAGTTATTGAGTGGGGGGAAGTGCCAAATTTTGACGTAATCATAAATGCTACGAGCATAGGTTTAAATAATGAAATTATGAATTTAGATTTTTCAAAATCAGGAAAAAACAAATTATTTTATGATGTAATTTACAATCCAGTCGAAACTAATTTTTTAAAAAAAGGTAAAGAATTAGGAAACATGGCTGCGAATGGTAGAACCATGTTTGTTTATCAGGCCTCGGAAGCATTCAAATTATGGCACGGAATCAGTCCTAAAATTAATCAAGAAACATTAAAGTTATTGGAAAATGATTAGGATTGGGATTATAGGAGATATAGGCTCTGGTAAAAGCTACGTGGCACAAGGTTTTGGCTATCCTGTTTTCAATGCTGATCAAGAGGTTTCAAAACTATATAAAAATAATAAAAAAATTTTTAGAAGTCTAAATAAATTAATACCGAAATATATTGTTTCTTTCCCCATAGATAAAAAAGAAGTTTCCAATGCTATTCTTGCCAATCAAGTGAATTTAACAAAAATAAATAAAATTGTTCACAAAGAGATAAGAAAAAAAATGAATTTATTTTTAATAAAAAACAAGAATAAAAAAGTAATAATTTTAGACATACCCCTTCTTCTAGAAAACAAAATTAACAATAAAAAAGACATTCTAGTTTTTGTGGAATCACAAAAATCTAAGATAAAGAAAAGTTTAAAAAAGAGAGTAAATTTTAATAAAAAACTTTTCAAAAAATTTAAAAAAATTCAATTACCAATTGATTATAAAAAAAGAAAAGCACATTTTATAATTAAGAACGATTTTACAAAAACATCTGTTAAAATAGGTATAAAAAAAGTTATAGAAGAAATTAATAAATGAAAGAAATCGTTTTAGATACCGAAACTACCGGCATATCAGTTAAAGAAGGACATAGAATTGTTGAAATAGGCTGTATAGAGCTAGATGACTTGGTGCCAACACAAAACAAATTTCATTGTTACTTAAACCCGGGCAGAAAAGTATCGGAAAAAGCTTTATCAATTCATGGGTACACAGATGAATTTTTGTCAGATAAAAAAAATTTAACGAAATTAAAGAGGAATTTTTAAATTTTATAAAAAACAAAAGATTAATCATCCATAATGCCGAATTTGATATTGCGCACCTGAATAATGAGCTTGGTTTAATTGGTAAGAAAAATTTAGATAATGAAATAATAGATACACTCATTTTAGCAAGAAATAAATTTCCTGGTTCGTCGGTAAGTCTCGATGCTTTGTGTAAAAGATACGGGGTAGATAATTCTAGAAGAAAAAATCACACAGCCCTGATGGATTGTGATTTGTTAGCAAAAGTTTATGTTAATTTAATTGATCAAAAAGAGCCAACTTTAAACTTTCAAATTCAAAATGAAAATACTATTGATAGGAATTCTGGAGATAAATCGTATTATAAAAAAATTATTAAACCAAATGCAAAGGAACTTGGTGATCATAGAGAATATTTAAAAAGCAAATTAAAAAAAAATTATTTTTAATTTAGTCTTTCATTGTATAATTTTTCGAAGTCAACTTTCTTTTCAAACTTTACATCAGGATATCCTGAATTATGAAGAAGATTTAGTAAAGCCTTTTCCAAGTCTGGATATATTTCTATTTGCACATCACATAGAATAATTTTTTCCATTTCATTTTTTTCTTTTATTTCTTCATTTGTTTGAACTATTGTTGCAAAGACGATCTCAAAATATGATTTCTTTTCATTTTCACTCTTATCCTCAAATTTTAGAGTAGTGTTTATTTCTATAAGTTTGTTTTTCAGCGGACGTGAATTTATATCAATACTTAACTGATATTTTGAAATATATTCTTTTACAAATAAGTAGGTTGCAACATCTTTTGTTTCACTAGATAAATCTTTTATATATTTTCCTAAAACTTTATATTTTTTTGTCATTATCGTCTTCTATATCTTCAAATTCTCCATCAATAAAATTATTTTTTTCCTGTTTTTTTGGAGGAATTTTTTTTGAAAATTTTTTAAAAATAAATTTTCTGCTTAAAGGAAAAATAAGAAGAAAGCCTATAACATCGGTTGCAAATCCTGGAATTATTAATAATAAGGCCGCAAAGGCGATTGCTGCGCCTGATAAAACTTCATATGTGGGAGTTTCATTTTTGCTCAATTGAGCAAAACCTGATTTAAGAGTATTTAGGCCTTCATATTTAGCATAATAAACACCAACTACTGCAGTAGTAAAAATTAATAAAATTGTAGATAATGCACCTATTTTTGACCCGATCTTAATTAAAAGATAAATTTCTATAATTGGAACTAATATTATTGTAAAAAAAAATGAGTTCATTTGTCCTTAATCTAAATTGCTGGTTGAAATTAATCAACAGAGTAATTACTATCAATATCTATGAGTTATAGTTTTGAATACATAGATATCATTTTGTTAGCTATGATCGCCGGCTTCATTTTTCTAAGACTTAGAGGAATACTTGGTAAAAGAACTGGCTTTGAAGGAAAAGCTCCTTCTCAGTTAAAAGAAGTACTAAAAAAAGTAAATCAAGAACAAACGAAAAGAATTAATGAAAAATTTGATAATGAGGCTCAGAATGAGTTTTTAAAAGGAGCTAAGATAGCATATGAAACAGTTATTACCGATTTTAGTGATAATGATAATAAAATAACCACTAGCAAATCACTTTTGAACAATGAAATCTATAATCAGTTTAATCAAGCACTCAAAGAAAGAAGCTCAAGAGGACACTATGCTGAAATCACATTTATCGGGGTAAATTCTGCAATTATAAAAGAGCATAAAAAAATTGGAAAGATTTTAAATGTAACTGTAGATTTTATAGCAGAAGTAATTACTTGTATTAGAGACAAAGATAAAAAAATAGTGTCTGGTGATCCAGAAAAAGTTAAAAAGATTTATGACACATGGGTTTTTTCAAGAGACACCACCTCTACAAATCCAAATTGGCAGCTTGTTAATATTTTAACATAATTGAACGATAATATCTCAAATAAAGATAAAAAAGATTGGGAGAATTTTGTTAGCAGTAAAGAAAAATTACCCGATAAAGAATCAAAAATTCAAATTAAAGGAAAAATTAAAACAAGATCAATTGATTTACATGGTTATTCTTTAGATGAAGCTAACAAAGCTATTGAAAGTTTTATAAATGAAGCATTTTTAAAAAATGTTAATAAACTAATTGTTGTAACTGGAAAAGGACTTCATTCTGAAAACGAAAAAGACCCATATGTCTCAAAGGATCTTGGTATTTTGAAATATTCAGTTCCAGAGTTTATTACAAATAATAGTAGTTTAATGAGTATGATTAACGAAATAACGGATGCCAAGATAGAGGATGGTGGTGGGGGTGCGTTTTATATTTTTTTAAAAAAAAATAAACTTATAAAATAAATTTTGATAGATCTGTATCTTTTACCAAAGTATCTAAATTTTTATTAATATATTCCTTATTAATAACAATTTTTTCCCCTGAACGATCGGTGGCTGTAAAGCTTATTTCATCTAAGATTTTTTCAATAATAGTATGCAATCTTCTAGCTCCAATATTTTCAACAGTAGCATTTACCTCTGATGCTATATTAGCAATGGCATCAATACCATCATCTGAAAATTCAAGATCAACATTTTCAGTTTTTAAAAGGGCCACATATTGCTTAATTAAACTAAAATCGGGCTCCCTTAAAATTCTTTTAAAATCCTCACTTGTTAATGCTTCTAATTCAACTCTAATAGGCAATCTTCCTTGTAGCTCAGGCAATAAATCGGATGGTTTTGCAAGTTGAAATGCTCCAGAAGCGATAAATAAAATATGATCTGTTTTTATCGGTCCATGTTTTGTATTTACAGTCGTTCCTTCAATTAAGGGTAACAAGTCTCTTTGAACCCCTTCTCTTGAAACATCCCCTCCAACTCTGTCAGTTCTTGCTGAAATCTTGTCTATTTCGTCCAAGAAAACTATTCCATTATTTTCAGTTGAAAGTTTTGCCGCTTTAATGATTTTATCCTGTTCGATTAATTTATCTGACTCGTCATTGATTAAAATTTCATGAGATTCTTTTACTGTCATTTTTTTCTTTTTTTCTTTATTTCCCATTGATTTACCAATCATTTCTCCAATGTTGATCATGCCAACATTTGCACCAGGCATTCCTGGAATTTCAAAAGAAGCTCCACCAGAGCCGGTATCACTTACAGCTATTTCAATTTCATTGTCATCCAAATCACCATTTCTTAATCTTTTTCGAAAACTTTCTCTTGTTGCTAAACTTGCTTTTTTTCCAACTAGAGCATCTAAAACTTTTTCTTCAGCTGCCTTTTGGGCTTGTGCAAAAACTTCTTTTCTTTTTTTTACTTTTTCCATAGAGATTGCAATTTCAATTAAATCTCTTACAATTTGTTCAACATCTCTTCCCACATATCCAACTTCTGTAAATCTTGTAGCTTCAACCTTTACAAATGGGGCTTCAGCAAGTTTTGATAGTCTTCTTGAAATTTCTGTTTTACCAACCCCAGTTGGTCCAATCATCAAAATATTTTTTGGTAAAACTTCATTTTTCATTTCACCTTTTAAAGCTTGTCTTCTCCATCTATTTCTTAGTGCAACTGCAACAGCTCTTTTTGCTTTATTTTGTCCTACAACAAATCTATCTAATTCTGAAACTATCTCTCTTGGAGACAGAGAGCTAACTAACGAGGTCTCCTCTTTTTGATTTTTATCTTTTGGGTGTAGTTTAGTTACGTTTGAATTATCCATTATATTTTTTCAATTTTTACGTTGTCATTCGTGAAAACGCATATATCTGCTGCAACCTTAATCGCTTTCTTCGCAACTTCCTCTGCTGACATATTTCCTTCCATTAAAACTTTTCCAGCTGCTAGAGCATAATTACCTCCAGAGCCAATTCCAATTACATCTCCTTCTGGCTCTAATACATCTCCGGTTCCAGAAATAATATAACTGTTATTTTTATCTCCAACGGCCATAAGCGCCTCTAATCTTCTTAAATATTTATCAGTTCGCCAATCTTTTGCTAACTCAACTGCGGCTCTCGATAAATTTCCTGCATGTTTTTCAAGTTTACCCTCTAGTCTTTCAAATAAAGTTAAAGCATCTGCTGTTGAACCTGCAAAGCCTGCAACCACATCTCTTTTTTCAATTTTTCTAACTTTAGATGCTGTGCTTTTAACAACAGTATTTCCCATACTGACTTGTCCATCGCCGGCAACTACTACTTCGTTATTTTTTCTGACTAGTACAATTGTTGTCATAGCTAATAAATGGTAACTTTTTTTGATACTTCAAGAGTTCAGACTGATATTGATCTAGTAGGATTATGTATGTATACCATTAAAAATATATGGCTAGAAAAGGAAAAGTATCTCGAAAAACTAAAGAAACCAGTATCAATGTTGAAGTAAACATTGATGGCAAGGGAAAATACCAAATAGATACAGGTATTGGTTTTCTAGATCATATGCTTGAGCAGCTATCAAAGCATTCTTTAATTGATTTAAAAGTTAAAGCAAAAGGAGATACTCATATCGATCTTCACCACACAACTGAAGATACCGGTATTGCAATTGGAGAAGCTTTAAAAAAAGCAGCAAAAAAATTTGTAGGCATAAAAAGATATGCTCATACAGTTATTCCAATGGATGAAACATTAACGAGGGTTGCGATAGATGTTTCAAACAGACCCTATTTGATTTGGAAAGTAAAATTAAAAGTTGAGAAACTTGGGGAAATGGACACAGAATTATTTAAAGAATGGTTTCAAGCATTTTCACAAACTGCTGGTATTACAATGCATGTAGAAAATATTTATGGTGATAATAGCCATCACATTATTGAGTCTTGTTATAAAGCATTAGCAAGATCATTAAGAGCTGCATTAGAGATGGATCCAAGAAACAAGAAGAGCATCCCATCCACTAAAGGCTCATTATAAGTTTAATGAACGTCACAATTGTTGATTATAATTCAGGCAATATAAGCTCGGTAATTAACTCCTTTAAGGAGGTTGCTAAAGATAAAGTAAATATCGAGGTAACTTCAGATTTAAATAAGATTAAATCTTCAGATAAAGTAGTTTTACCAGGGCAAGGTTCGTTTAAAAGTTGTGTAGATGCACTTCACAATATCAACGGATTAATTGATACATTAAATGATTTTGTAATAAATAATAAAAAACCACTTCTTGGTATTTGTGTTGGATTGCAAATGTTTGCAGACGTCGGTTTCGAAGAAACAGAAACTAAGGGTCTTGGTTGGATTTCTGGAAAAGTATCAAAAATAGATAATCAAAATGGAAAATATAAACTTCCTCATATTGGCTGGAACCAAATTAGTTTTGTTAAAGACAGTAAAATTTTTAAAGATATAGAAAATAATTCTCACATGTATTTTGTTCACAGTTATGAATTTGTACCAGAAGATAAAAATGTAATTTCAGCGACAACAGAGTATTCTTCAAATATTGTTTGTTCTGTTGAAAAAGAAAATATTTTTGGAACGCAATTTCATCCTGAAAAGAGTGATAAAACCGGTCTAAAAATAATTGACAATTTTATTAAATTATAAATGAAAATTTTTCCAGCAATAGATATTAAAGATAAAAAGTGTGTGAGGTTAGTCAAAGGAAACTTTGATAACAAAACGGAATATAAAATGTCTCCAGTTGAACAAGCAGGGAAATATAAAGATTACGGTTTTATAAACTTACACATAGTTGATTTAGATGGAGCTTTGACTGGTGAAACAGTTAATTTGGACATTATTCAAGAAATAGTAACTAAATTTGATCTTAAAATTGAAATTGGTGGAGGAGTAAGAAACTTTGAAAGTATTCAGAAATATACTGATGCCGGTGTTGAAAAAGTTATTTTAGGAAGTGCGGCTATAAAAGATAAAAATTTTTTAAAAGAAGCTTGTGAAAGATTTCCAAATAAAATTGCTTTAGGTTTAGATGCTAAAGATGGGTATTTATCAGTGTCTGGTTGGAAAGAAAATTCAAATCAATTAATTTTAGATTATTTGAAAGAAGTGAATAATTATGGTGCAAGTAGATTGATCTATACAGACATCAATAGAGATGGGATGAAGCAGGGTCCTAACTTTGAAGAAACCTTAAAGGTTGCTGATACATCAAACTGTCCTGTAATTATATCTGGTGGAGTTTCATCAATAGATGATATTAAAAAAGCCAGGGAATTAAACAATAATAGTATTGAAGGTATAATAGTGGGAAAAGCTATCTATGATGGTGATATTAAATTAGACGAACTTGTTAAGGAATTAAATGCTTAAGAATAGAATTATACCTTGCTTAGATGTTAAAAATGGTCGTGTAGTTAAAGGTATAAATTTTGTAAATTTGAAAGATGCAGGTGATCCTGTTGAACAAGCTAAAATTTATTCAGACGGAGGAGCTGATGAAATTTGTTTTTTAGATATTACTGCTTCAAATGAAAATAGAGATACTATTTACGACGTAATTGAGAGAACTTCTAAGAATTGTTTTGTTCCCTTAACTGTTGGCGGAGGAGTTAGAAGTATCGAGGATATTAATAAATTACTAAATTGTGGTGCAGACAAAGTATCTATAAATACAGCTGCAGTTAAAAACTCTAAAGTTGTAGAAGAAAGTTCAAAAAAGTTTGGATCACAATGTATTGTTGTTGCAATTGATGCAAAAAATAATGGAGAAACCTGGGAAATATTTACTCATGGAGGAAGAAACTCAACTGGAATTAATGCTATTGAATTTGCAAATAAAATGGAGAATTGTGGAGCAGGAGAATTGCTTGTAACTTCTATGGATAAAGATGGAACTCAATCTGGATATGATATTGAATTAATGAAAAAAATTTCATCGAATGTAAATATTCCAGTTATTGCATCTGGTGGTGTTGGAACACTAGATCATCTGGCCGAAGGAATTAATGCTGGTGCGAGTGCAGTTTTAGCCGCATCAATTTTTCATTATGGAACTTACTCAGTAAAAGAAGCCAAACAATATTTGGCTTCAAAAGATATACCTGTTAGAATTTAATATGCTTAAAATTTTAGAAGAACTTGTTTTGCTTGCTAGAGAAAGAAAAAATAATCCTATCGAAGGTTCTTATACAAATAAACTTTTAGAAGATAAAAATTTAGCTAAGGAAAAAGTGCTTGAGGAAGTAAATGAACTAATAGAAGCTGTTGAAGAAAACTCAAATAAGATACATGAAGCTGCAGATGTTCTTTATCACCTGATGATGTACCTTGAGGCTAATGATATAAAAACTGAGGAAATTATGGAAGAATTGTCTTCCAGAAAAAATAATACTTAAACAAAATACTTATAAATTCTATAAGTATTTTTCTCTTTAAGAAAAGATATACTTTTTTTATGAGCCACAAATTCTATAAACCAGCACGATCAAGATTGCAAAGAAGTGAATTAGCAGTCCCAGGTTCTTCACCACAAATGTTTGAAAAAGCCTTAAATTCTGCAGCAGATTATATTTTTTTAGATTTGGAAGATGCGGTTTCTCCAAATGATAAAATCACAGCAAGAGCAAATGTTATAAAAGCTCTAAATGAAATCAATTGGAGAGAAAAAGGAAAAACAATTTCAGTAAGAATAAACAGTCTTGATACTCATTATATGTATAGTGATTTAGTTGAGATAGTAGAACAAGCAGGCGAAAATGTAGATACTATTTTAGTTCCTAAAGCTGGAACGGCGAGTGACGTTTATATGGTTGATTGCTTATTGACACAAATTGAAACAAATAAAAAATTAAAAAATAAAATTGGAATTGAATGTTTAATTGAAACTGCATTAGGTATGTCTAATATAAAAGAAATTGCAAAATCAAGTGAGAGACTCGAAGCTTTGCATTTTGGTGTTGCAGATTATGCAGCAAGTTTAAGAGCAAGAACCGTTGTTATAGGAGGTTTAAATCCTGACTATCCTGGTGATCAATGGCATCACGGTTTATCACAACTAGTTATGACTTGTAGAGCCTATGGTTTGAGAGCAATAGATGGACCTTTTGGAGATTTTAACGACCCAGATGCTTACATTGCTGCAGCGAAAAGAGGAGCTGCAATTGGTATAGAAGGTAAGTGGGCGATACACCCTTCACAAATAGAGCTAGCTAACAATGTTTTTTCTCCACCAGAGGCGGAGGTTAACAAAGCAAAAAGAATTTTAGAAGAACTTGATAAGGCTGCTAAAGAAGGAAAAGGAGCTGCGCAACTTGATGGAAGAATGATCGATGCTGCATCAGCTAGAATGGCAGAAAATATTGTAAACATAGATAAATTAATCAATAGTAAATAATTATGGATATTCACGAGTATCAGGCTAAAGAAATTTTACAAAGTTTTGGAGTTACAATTCCAAGAGGTGGAATTGTTTATAGTCCCGAAACTGCAGAAAATAAAGCCAGAGAAATAGGTGGATCAAAATGGGTTGTAAAAGCACAAATACACTCAGGTGCCAGAGGTAAAGCTGGGGGAGTAATTGTTTGTAACTCTCCTTTAGAAGTTGCTCAAGCAACAGATAAACTTTTAGGTAAAAAACTAGTTACCAATCAAACAGGTCCTGAAGGAAAAATAGTAAATAGAATTTATATTGAAGAAGCAACAGATATAGAAAAAGAATTATATCTAGGATTAGTTTTTGATAGAGCATCGGAAAGTATAATGGTTGTAGCCTCAACAGAGGGAGGAATGAGTGTTGAAGAAATTGCTAAAGAAAAGCCAGACTCTATTATTCGATCTAAAATTGAAGTTGCAGTTGGAATTCAAAGTTTTCAAGCAAGAGAACTAGCATTTGGATTAGGCATTGAACCAGAATTAATTAGAAGAGCCTCAGAAACCATTATGGGATGCGCTAAAGCTTTTAGTGAGCTAGATGCTACAATGGTTGAAGTTAACCCGTTAGTAATTTCAAAACAAAAACAGATATTAGCACTAGATTGCAAAATGAGTTTTGATAATAATGCGATGTTTAGAAGAGATAAAGTTTCCGAATTAAGAGACAAAACCCAGGAAGACGAGAAAGAGGTTTATGCATCTGATAGAGGACTTAATTATGTAAGTTTAGATGGAAATATTGGAAATATTATTAATGGAGCCGGATTAGCAATGGCATCAATGGATATGATCAAATTAGCAGGAGGAGAACCAGCCAATTTCCTTGATGTAGGTGGAGGAGCAACTCCTGAAAAAATTGTAAAAGCTTTTAGGCTTATTACCATGGATAAAAAGGTGAAAGTGATTTTAGTAAATATTTTTGCTGGAATAAATAGATGTGATTGGGTTGCAGAAGGAATAGTTCAGGCATTAGAAAAAATAGAAATTAAGGTTCCACTAGTAATTAGATTAGCTGGTACAAATGTAGAAAAAGGAAACAAAATCCTACGAGATAGTAAATTAAATTATATTGAGGCAAATACATTAGAGGATGCTGCAAATAAGGCAGTGGCAGCATTAAAATAAAAAATGGCAGTTATAATTGAAAAAGATACAAAAATTTTAATCCAAGGTTTCACTGGAAAGATGGGAACTTTCCATGCAGAGGAAATGATAAAGTATGGATCAAATGTTGTAGGTGGTGTCACACCAGGAAAAGGTGGGCAAAAACATTTAGACAGGCCTGTCTTTAACACTGTTAAAGATGCTGTAAAACACACTGGGGCGACAGCATCAATATTATTTGTGCCACCAGCTTTTGCAGCAGATTCTGCAATGGAAGCAGCAGATGCAGGTATAAAAACTTGTGTAGCTATAGTTGATGGTATTCCATCACATGACATGATTAGAATTAAAAGATACATGAGAAGGTATTCTAGAAATGAAAAAATGACACTTGTAGGACCAAATTGTGCAGGTATCATTAGCCCTGGTAAATCAATGTTAGGAATTATGCCAGGTCATATTTATAAAGAAGGTAGAGTTGGAATTATAAGCAGATCTGGTACCTTAGGTTATGAAGCAGCAGAACAACTAAAAAATTTAGGCATTGGAATTTCCACAAGTGTTGGAATAGGTGGAGATCCAATTAATGGGAGTTCATTTAGGGATATAATCGAAAAATTTGAGACAGATGACGAAACTGATGCAATTTTAATGATAGGTGAAATTGGAGGTCCTCAAGAAGTAGCAGCAGGTGAATTTGCAAAAGAAAATATGAAAAAACCTGTAATTGGGTATATCGCTGGACTTACAGCACCAAAGGGAAGAGTAATGGGTCACGCAGGAGCAATCGTTTCAGCTTATGGCGAAAGCGCAATAGAAAAAGTTGAAATATTAAAAGAGTGTGGAGTTACTATTTCAAAAAACCCATCAGTAATGGGTGATACGGTTAAGTCTGTGCTTGAAAAAATTTAAATGGCTTATGATGATCAAAATATATTTGCAAAAATTTTACGTGGAGAAATACCTTGTAATAAAATTTATGAGGATAATTTTGTTTTGTCATTCCACGATATTAATCCACAAAAAAAAATTCATGCTTTAGTTATCCCTAAAGGAAAGTATATTGACCTAGATGATTTTAGTCTTAATGCCTCTCCAGAGGAAATGGTTGGATTGTTAAAAGGTATTAATATAGTTGCTAAAAAACTTGGTATTTCAACAGAAGTAGGCAAAGGCTACAGAGCTTTAGCAAATATAAGTGATCATGGTGGACAAGAAGTGCCTCATTTGCATTTTCATCTATTTGGAGGAGAACGAATTGGGAAAATCGTAGAGTGACAGAAGAAGTTAAAAGAAATTATTTAGAAATTAATTCAGTTCAAGATCTAATCGAGGGAAACAAACCATCTGAAGATTATTTTTTAAGTTTAATAAATCCAATTAATTTTCAATTAAATAAATTTTTTTATAAAAATATTGGTAAGAAACACAAGTGGGTAGATAGACTTGCTTGGTCAGAAGAAAAATGGATTAATTATGTTTCATCTAAAAATGTTAATTCATATGTTTTAAAACATAAGGATGATTTAGTAGGATTTTTCGAATTAATTTTTCATTCAGAAAATAATGAAACAGAAATTGCATATTTTGGAATTTTAGAAGAATATCAAAATAAAAAATTAGGATCTTTTTTATTGTCAGAAGCTATTAAAAAATCTTTTATAAATAATACCAAAAGAGTTTGGGTACATACGTGTTCTTTAGATCATAAAAATGCTTTAAGTAATTATATTTCAAGGGGCATGAAAATATTTAAAACTGAAATAATTAATATTTAATTTTGAATTGGAATTTTAAATAAATTTTTTGGTGGCACTCTATTTTTTTTAATTATAGAAATAAACGTAATATTAAAGTTTTGGTAAAGATCTATATTTTGCCAGCCAACAAGGTCATATGTTTTTTTATTAAAAAATATACTCAATTCATTATCATTATCTAGAATTTTATAAGTTATTAAATTATTATCAATAGTTCTTCCAGTTAAATTCAAAATTTTACTAATTAAGTAATTTTTATCTAAAATTAAATTTAATGGAGTTTTGTTTAAAGGATATCTGTAATAACTTGTTTTTGTTTTTATTACCAAAGATTTTCCATTTGAAACTAAAATTTTGTTATTATTCTTTGAATATTGGCAAAATATTTTTTTTGGGTATTCAATTGTACATTTACCTTTTTCTTTTTTTCCATTTGTATTTTGTTCAAAACTAAAATCTATGCTGTCAGTATTTTTTAAGTTTTCTATTATTTTCTCGTTATTATTTGCATTTGCATTAAAAGTAATAATTAAAAAAATAATTATAGACAAAAATTTTAGCATCACAGAACATCTCTTTTACCAACATGATTAGCCTTACTTACAATTCCATCTGACTCCATCATGTCAATAATTCTTGCAGCCCTATTGTAACCAATTTGGAGTTTCCTTTGTAAAAAAGAAGTTGAAGCTTTTCCCTCTGATCTTATAATTTCTAAAGCCTGTTGATAGAGTTCGTCTTTATCACCTAGATTTTGATTATCACCCATTTCTTTTTCATCTGCAAAATTTAAAATTTCATCCACATAATCAGGCTCAGCCTGTGATCTTAGAAAATTGTTTATTTCTTCAATTTCACTATCTGACACGAAAGGAGCATGAATTCTTACGATACGATTAGCTGAAGACATGTATAGCATATCCCCTTTTCCTAATAATTGCTCTGCCCCTTGTTCACCCAAAATTGTTCTACTATCAATTTTTGAAGTAACTTGAAATGATATCCTTGTCGGAAAATTTGCTTTAATTGTTCCAGTAATTACATCAACACTCGGTCTTTGAGTGGCCATAATAATGTGAATTCCTGCTGCTCTTGCCATTTGTGATAATTTTTGGATATAGTTCTCAATTTCTTTACCTGCTACCAACATTAAATCTGACATTTCATCAACAACAACAACTATGTAGGGCATAGGTAGTTTATGTTTTGTATTATAGCTATCAATGTTTCTGACTCCTTCTTTAGTCATAAGTCTATATCTGCTCTCCATTTCTTTTACTACCCAACCAAGAACAGACGCAGCTTTTTTAGCTTCTGTTATTACTGGACATAATAAATGTGGAATTCCTTCATATGTTGAAAGCTCAAGCAT
>CACGJB010000008.1 GCA_902573295.1 uncultured Pelagibacteraceae bacterium
GTATGAAGTTTGCTATTTATGAAGAAAATATGCTGTTAATAACTATTATTTAAAACTCATAAAGACAAAATTGAAAAAATTAAATAGAAAATTAACATTAATTGTTAAAAGCGTTTAATATCAATAGTTTTTTAAGCTAATAATAGCAAAAATTCAAAATTTATATCTGAATAAGTTAGTAGGGGACTAAAAATTCATAGAATTCCTTTGAAATTTAAGTTTTAAATGAGCCCTGATATCATTGAAAAGTAGAGCAATGCAGTTATAGAATATATGTTTTAAACGGCCATAGAGGGGCATTATTTTGCTTTATTAAGATATATAGTACAACTGAAGGGTGCAAACCACTATTTCTTCTAAAATAGGCTTAAAAATCTAAAAATTGTTGATTTTACTGGTTTTTTGACCATAAAATAGCCCTAAAATGCCTCTAAATATCAACTTTTTCAGATCTCAATAAACGTAGCTTTGTCTTAATTCCACCTCTCCCAGAGTATCCACCTAGGCCTCCATCAGATCGAATTACTCTATGACATGGAATTTTGGGTGCATATGGGTTTTTTCCACATGCGTTAGCTACAGCACGGGATGATTTAGGGCTTTTTATAGCAATAGCTACGTCTTTATATGTTTTTACTGTACCTTTTGGTATAGTTTTAAGGTATTCCCAGACTTTTAATTGAAATTTAGTACCTTTCATTAATAAAAATTTAAAATAATGAAGCATACTGTAAAAAAAATAGCTAAAATAGAGAGATAGATCGTTTCTAAGGTTTTTCCTGTTTTTTTATACTGAATAAAGCTCAAAATTACAAAGCCAATCGAAGTGATTAGAAAGTATATTGGTTCAATTAATCCATCTAAGCCCATTTTAAATTTATATTTTATCCTTATTTAGTTCGCAATATCCATTATTGTCCTTAAAAATTATTTATTTTTTTATTTGACATTAGAAAACTCTTGATATATTACTAATGATAATTAATTGTTATCAATAGTAATATTATGGGTGAAATAACTACCGATCTAAAATCGCTTCATGAGGCAACTTTAAATAACCTCAAAAGCTCTAAAGCGAACAACACTCTTAGAGCATATAAATCTGACTTTAAAGACTTTGGGGCTTTTTGTGCAAAACATGGATTAAATTCATTACCAACAGAGCCAAAAATAGTTTCTTTATACTTAACCCATCTCTCTAAAAATTCTAAAATAAGCACTTTAAGAAGAAGATTAGTTTCAATAAGTATGGTTCATAAGCTGAAAGGGCATTATCTAGACACTAAACATCCAATTATAGTTGAAAATTTAATGGGAATAAGAAGGGTTAAAGGCAGTATTCAAAAAGGAAAAAAACCTATATTAATCAATCATTTAAAATTAATTATTAATGCAATAAATCAACAAAAAACTGAAGAAATAAAAAAACTTAGAGATAAATCATTAATCTTGATTGGCTTTGGAGGTGGTTTTAGACGAACTGAACTGATTTCAATTGATCATGAGGATTTAGAATTTGTCCCTGAAGGGCTCAAAATCATTATTAAAAAATCAAAAACTGATCAATTTGGTGAGGGAATGGTTAAAGGACTACCCTACTTCACCAATGATATTTACTGTCCGGTTGCTAATTTAAAAAAATGGTTAGAAATTTCTAAAATTAATTCAGGGCCCATATTCAAAAGATTTTCTAAAGGTTTATCATTAACCAATCAAAGATTAACTGATCAATCTGTAGTTTTATTAATTAAAAAATATTTGAATTTAGCAGGTATTGAAAATAAAAATTTCGCAGGTCACAGTTTGAGGTCAGGTTTTGCAACTGTAGCAGCTGAGTCTGGGGCAGATGAAAGAAGTATAATGGCAATGACAGGACATAAAACAACACAAATGGTAAGAAGATATATTAGGGAAGCAAATATATTTAAAAATAATGCATTAAATAAAGTGAAGATATGATTGAAAATTTATTTTTGAAACAAAAAGTTTATATTGAAAAATTAAATTGATATCCAATCTTTAGGCCAAAAATTTTCATTATTTGATGGATTTAAATTAGAGGGCCTTATACAAATTTTATCTGAATTTTTATTTAACCACGCTCCCCACCAGTGAAATGAAGAAGGTCCAACAATAAAATGTTTAGCATATTGAAATAAATCAAAATCGTTAATTACGTTTTCATTAATTAAATGATATTTTTTTAAAATTAATCTATTTGATAATTGATCAAAATTTTCATAATCATTTGTCCAAATAAAATATTTTGGATTTTGAACTTTTTTTTCAATAAAATTTATTGATCTGTTAATATAATCAATAATTTGGTTGGTTAAAACTTCTGATTTTTCTTTGTATTCTACTGTATCAGTAAGCCCAATTTGTTCTGAAAACCTATTTCTTCTTATATGAATAGAAATTGAATTATTATTACTTAATTGTTCAACTATTGAGTTTTTATGATTAATCAATTCATTTTTTATTATAAAAAGTTTTGATAATTCTTTTTTATATTCTTTAAAATATTCATAATTTTCAAAGTTTCCTTGAACATAAATATTATTGGAAAAATTTATTTTTGACAGATTAGTGTAATTTCTAACTATTTTTGAATTATTTTTTTTTATTGATTTCTCACTAAAAAAAATTTTTTTATTCGTGAATTTATCAATTAATGTAAAAAACTTTTTTTTTATTTTTTTATGTAATTTATCGTAAACAAATTCATTTGGAGCATAATTTTGTTTAATATTGAATGAGTCTAACATGTATTTTTGATGTTTTCTCAGAGTATTCTTTTTAAAGGAATAGCCACTTTTATTATCTATAAAAAGTTCATAATTAAGTTTTTTTGCTATAGAATAAGCATGTGCATACATAAATAATTGGTTTCCTAACCCCTCAGCTATTTGTACAATAATTTTCTTTTTCACTAGAATAATCTGTTTATATAAAATTTTAATTTGCTTAAAAATAAATCAATAAAGTAAATGAAATTTTTTTTAGGTTCACTCAATGGACCATCATATATGGTACCTCTTTTTAAATAATGTTTGTTAAAGAATTCAACTGTAAATTTCCATTTTAATAAAAAAGTCTTTTTACCTTTATTTGGAATTATTTTTTTATTTTTACGTGTTGTTAATGAGCCAAAATGATAAACTCTAGACATGGATAAACCTTTAAAAATTCTTACGTTTTCCATCCAAAGCTTCATATTTAAGTCAGGATCTGATGCAAAACCAGGATTAAACTCTTCACTAAAACCCCCTACTTTCTTCCATAAATCAATGTGAATCAAATGAGGTGCCCAATGACTACCCTGTAAGTTTCTAAAATCAAAATTTTTGAAATTCTCTAAAAGTTTATTTTCATCGAATTCATAAATATTTGTTCCACAATTATACTGAATATGTTGCATGTCACCTTTAACACCACTCATGTGTGATATGTGAGTCATTGATAAATAAAAGTTTTTATGACTTATTTTTTTAACTTCTTCATAAAGAAATAAATCCCATTCTGGCAAAAAATACATATCATCATGAGCATATAATATATAATTCGTACTTACTTTTTCTGATGCAATGTTTACCCCACTACATAAACCAATATTTTTAAACGATTTTGTATATGTAATTTTATTATCTAACAAAATTTTTTCTGTTTTTTCATCATGACCATTAATGTGCACTATTATCTGATGTGAAAAATGAGAATTTTTTAAAATTGAATTTAGACAAAGATTTAAATAATCTGAATTTTCAAAAGTAGGTATTACTATAGAAAATTTATTAGACATTAATAATTTTAGTTTTACCAGTAAATATTTCGTTTGATACAAATATTAAATCTGAATGTAACCAATTAACAAAATGATATCCTTGGTTGGTCAATAATTTATAAAGATCTGAGTGTAAAATATTATTAATATTCTGATGATAATATTCTTCATTAATCATCTCTGGGTCAATATATTCTATACTTAAAGCTTTAGGTTTATATTTATTTAGATCAAAACCCTTTAATACATTTAATTCGTAGCCTTCTACATCTATACTTAGATAATCTATTTGTTGATTTTTAAATTTAGAGTTTTCAATAATATTATTTAAAGTTAACGTATTTATTTTTTTTTTTAATATTGATTTACTGCTACGTTTGCTATCTAAAGTATTTATTGCTGATCTTTCGTGATGAAAATACATATCTTGTTCACCATTTTTATCTGACACAGCAATTTGTAAATTATAATCGTCGGGTCTGTAAAAATTAAATGAGTCGATAAATGTATAATCAAGATCTATATTGATACCACTCCAACCTTTTTTAAATAATTTGTATGTATTGTTTCCTATAAAAGGATGATTACATCCAACATCAATATAAATTCCTTTTTTTTTATTTTTAAATAATTCATTTATAATAAGATCAACAGAATTACTTGAATACGATTTTTTTATCTTTTTAAGTGATCTTATTTTTTGATTTAAAAAATAAAATAATTTAAATAAATTTAACCCTTTTGATAATAAATATTTATTTTTTAATTTTTCATCAAATTTCATAAGCAAGTTAAAATTTTAATTAATATAAATCAGTATCTTTTCCTAAGGATTTATCTACAATGTATTTAGTTGTTCTAAGTTCGTTAAATAATTTAAAATATTTTTTTCGACCTGCTGCTGCTATTTTAGATCTTAAATGATCATTTTTTTTATAAAAATTAATTTTATTTGTTAAATCTTTAATATTTTCATACATAACAATTTCGTTATTACTGAACATATCGCTTAGTTGGGTTTTTTTATCCACAAATGTTAGTAATCCATTTCCCATTAAAGATGCTATTCTGTTGCTTGAATAATGTTTAGTTGGCAATCCTCTGCTTAAGTTTAAACCCATTTTTGAATTGATTAATGCCTGATAAAAATCATTACCCCATATTGGCTCTTTATTTTGAAAACCATAAAAATCATAATCTATATTTTCTAATTTTTTTATAAGACTATTTAAAAAATGAATTCTTGAGTCATTTTTACCCTTTTTGAGAGTTGCCCTATTTACACCGTGGCTCATTGCGTAAAATAAGTCCTTAATTGGGCGGTTTTTTGAAACATTAAAACATTCAATGTTTTTATCTACAGGAATAAATAAAAAATGCAGATTTTTAATTATTATATTTTGATTTTTTAAAACACTTGGATGAGTAGTTATAAAATTATGATCAACTATATTTGAATAATTTGTAATATTTTGTATATTTTTTTTGGAATAACTTAAACTTTTCATGACAGGGTCTTCATTCCATTGAGAAATTATTACATTTTCATTTAAATTTTTAAACTCTTTGATGGTTTCTTTAGATATATTTTGTGTATGACCAAAAAAAATTAAATCTGGATTATAATTTTTTGAAGTTTGAACCAAATAGTCTTGAAATTTATTAATATTCTTAGCTTGAAATATATTTCTATTTTGTCTAATAAAATCTCTGTCACTAATTTCTAAAACATCATGACCATTTCTAATAAAACCATTAGTAAATTTCTTTCCCAAGGAAATATTATAAAGTCTATGAAAATTTTTTTGTCCCGTATTATAAATATTTATTATTCTTAATTTATTTCTTAAAT
Organism: uncultured Pelagibacteraceae bacterium; assembly: GCA_902573295.1. Classification (GTDB taxonomy): domain Bacteria; phylum Pseudomonadota; class Alphaproteobacteria; order Pelagibacterales; family Pelagibacteraceae; genus Pelagibacter. Next base: position 5,637 of record CACGJB010000008.1, read on the forward strand.
AATTCAGACTAAAATTTTGGATTAGACTATCTCGAATTCTATCTATTAATTCAGAATTATTTTTAACTAAATGTTTAATGTTTTTAAAACCATTCTTTTGAATTTTTTTTCTTAATTTAATGTTTGTAATTAATTTTTTAATTTCTTTATATAGTTCTTTCGCATTTAATTTTCTTAAAACAATGCAGTGATCTGTTGTTTCAGGCAATCCACCTCTATTTGAAATAATAGTTGCGCATGCCCTAGATGAAGATTCAAGTGCTGTTCTTCCAAAAGGCTCCTCCCACCTTGATGGAACAACTGCTATTTCTGATCTGTTTAAAAAATTTAAAACTTCTCTATGTTTAAGAAAACCCAATTCTTGATGATTTTTATGATCAATAAATGGTCTTTTTCTATCTTCATCACCAATTGAATATGCTTTCCAATCTTTAAATTCATCTAGTATTTTAGTTATTGCATCTTTGTAAATATCATAACCTTTTGAAGTATTTAATTTTCCTACAAATGTAATTTTTTTATCTTTTTTTCTAACTTTATTTATTTTGTGAATACTTGGATAAACAATATCAGTTTTGTCAGAAAGTTTTTTATCTAAATCTATAAAAAATCTATCTTGAACCCATTTACTTACAAAAATAATTTTGTCTAAATTAATTAGTAAATTTAACCTTTCACCTGCACTCTTTGATCCATTCATGCTTAGCGGATCATTATGAAAATACAAAATATATTTTGAATTAACTTCTTTTTTTAAAAAATTAAAAATTAAAGGCCTATTATGAATTTCTATAATATCGAAACTTTCATTTTTAATTTTTGAAATTATATTTTTACAATATTCTTTAGTTGTACTTGATAGTTTAGACTTAAGATTGCTTATATTAATATTTATATAATTTTTTGTTAAGTAATCTTTTGTATTTGTATTACCAAATATATAATTTGTATCTTGGTATTTTGAAAACTTAAAAAAATCACAGACCCATATTGCTGCTGCTTGCGCTTTAGATATAGTGTAATTTTCTTTGTACGGAAGTATTGTTGCTATTTTCATATACTACTTTTTTATTCTTTTTAATATGGATGATCTTTTTTTTCTATCCTTTTTAAGTAAATATTCAAAGGATAGAGCTTCAGATTTAGACAAAAACCTTTTTTTATAAATTATTTTCCATTTATAACCTCTGGTAGCCTTTGCTCCTTTTGAGGAATTATGTTTTTTTAATCTTGCATTTACATTCAGTGAATAACCAACATATGTTTTATTTAAATATCCATCTAAAGTTTTGAGGATATATACATAATGGTACATTTGTTTGGCGGTCCCTAGGGGAATCGAACCCCTCTTTCGAGGATGAAAACCACGTGTCCTAACCGATAGACGAAGGGACCGAATTGCTGCTTTTTATTGTAAAATAAATAATTAATCAAGCTTATCATTATATATTTTGTTTCTGTTTTATGACTTTTTTTAGCCCAGATGATTTATGTGTCACTAAAGTCTCTGAAATAAATTCGTTACCTTGAATTTCTATTCCTGAAACCAGGTCACCTGGAGTAACACCAGTTGCACAGAAAATAGAATCACCAGAAACTATTTCATTTAATTCATATTTTTTTTTTAGGTCATTTATGCCCATTTTTTTTGCTCTGGATTTATCTTCATCAGTTTCAAATAAAAATCTTCCTTGAAAACTACAACCAAAAGCATCTAAAGCTGAGGCAGCTAATACACCTTCTGGTCCCCCTCCAATTCCCAAAAATATATCAACATTGTGCCTATTATCTGTAACTAATAATGCACCAGATACATCACCATCTGAAATTAATTTTAGCTTTACTTTTAATTGTTTTAGTTCATCAATTATTTTAGCATGTCTTGGACGATCAAGAATACATGCGGTAATATTTTCAGGATTTTTATCTAAATAGTCACTTAAATTACTAATATTTTTTTTAACTGAGTAATCTAAATCAATTACATTTTTTTCTGTTACTCTAGTTGAAATTTTCTCCATGTAAGTTTCAGGTGCATTTAATAAATTATTTTTTTCTGAAATAGCAATTACTGATAGTGCACCTGGAAGATTATTTGCAGCAAAATTTGTGCCTTCCAAAGGATCAACAGCTATATCTAGTTCAGGTCCATTTTTATTGCCAACCTTCTCACCAATATAAAGCATAGGTGCTTCATCTAATTCGCCTTCACCTATAACTATTTCTCCCCGAATATTCATTTTATTTAACTCAGATCTCATGGAATCTACCGCAGCTTTATCAGCTGCAATTTTATCTTTTTTACCAACTAAATATGAAGAAGATAACGCTGCTTTTGAAGATACATTTATAAATTGATCTATAAAACTTTTGTCAATGGTCATTAAATTTTTTCTTCAATTGACTCTGGATTATTGATCTTTGACTCAAATTCTCTTAAACGTTTATACACACTAGCAAGCTCTATGATTGTAGGCCATGCTTTTAAAATATACTGCATTGATCCCTCTACTCTTCCAAATGCTCTTATTATTTGTTGCATTACACCAAGTGTAACAGCTCCAGCAACAATTGCAGGTGCTAAAAATACATATGCTGATAAAACATTAGCTTGTAAATAAGCAATTCTCCCAATATTAAAATATAAGTACCTTATATAACTTAAAAAATGAATATTTCTTACCCCATTAAATAATTCTTCAATAGTTTTTGGTCTTACAGATCCATCATCTTCAGCTATTACAAGAATTTTTCTATAGGCAGCTTCTTTTTTTTGTAAATCGTATTCAACACCAACTAATCTCAGGATAAGCCCTAGCACTATTAAAAATATTGTTCCTCCTACAGACCAGATCAATGCGCCAACAATTAGACCGTAATCCCAATCACCAAAAAAGAAAATAGGTATTCCAATACTTAAACCAAATAATATAGGCATAAACTCAATCAAGATCATTAATGCTTCAATTAAACTTGTACCTAACGACTCCATTATTCTTGAAAATTTGATTGTATCTTCTTGTACTCTTTGTGCGGCTCCTTCTATTTTTCGAGCTTTGTCATATACGCTGTGGTACCATTCTACCATTGCTGTTCTCCATCTGAACAAATAGTGTGAAGTAAAAAAACTGACTATGACAGCAACTCCAACATACATGGCAGCCAGTGTAATAAATGATAATAGGCTGGCCCAATACTCTTCTATAGTAATTGAATTTGGTGCACCTAACGCTTTTTGAATCATGTCGTAAAATTCACCAAACCACTCGTTTATTTTAACATCAATTTTAACCTGAATCCAAAGTGATGATAAAATAATTGCTGAACCAAACCATGACCATAGAAACCAATTTCGTTGTGTAAAAAATCTAAACATTATTTACTTTAAAAAATTATCAGCGTAGGATTTCTTTACAGTTTTTCTTTTACGAGGTTCAATTAATTCAAAATCTATCTTCTTTTTTTTTGCATAGTTAATAGCTAATTCCTTTGAAGAAAATTCTAATTTTAATTCTGAATAGGTATCAGATGAGCTCTCCCAACCCATTAAAGGATTTTTTGTTGGATCTTTTGTTTTAAATTCTAAAATCCATTTATCATTTTTTGCTAATCCAGATTGCATCGGATTTTTATTTGGAATGTAAATAATAGCTTTTTTCATAAATGATGGTCGGAGTGGCAGGATTCGAAATCGTCAATCAAACCGCTCAGAATTATTGTTTTATAACATTAAACTTTTAAATTGCATTAGATATATTGACCTAAATACAATGATTATAAGGTTGATTTTAAAGAGATATATCAGAATGACTTTTCTCTCACTACCGATTTTACTCCTGGTTTTTTTAAATGGTGTCAGGAAGGAATCTTGTCACCCTTTAATTATTGTTCCATTCACTCCATTCAATAATGAATTCTTTTAAATATTCCTCTAGGGTGTCTAGGTAATATTTATGAAAATTAGTACGTCCACCTTTGACTAAAATAGCCTGATCATAATATAAAAAGTGACCAACATTATATTTATCTAAAGGATCTTTTTGGGAGTGCATTTTAACCTGAAACTTTACAACTCCAGTACAATTTACATCACCACCTAAAATTATTGGCTGAATATAAAGCAAGGGTTGTTTTGATGCAAATTCAGTTGTGAATTTTAACTTAGAATTTAACAAAATATATTTAGCACTTTTAATAATTTTATCTCTAGAGAGCCCACATGGTTTACTACCAACGTCTTCAACTAAAAGCTGAACTTTTTCTAAACCAGACATTGAGGCATTAAGATTTGTAAAGTTTAAAAAAATAAATAATGTGATTAGAATTTTTTTCATCTAGTTATTGTATCACTTTTTTATTATTCCAAGAAATTGTAGCGTGGGTATAACAATTATACCAACTAAACTCCAAAAAAATGCAGCAGCAAAGAAAAATCCTATTATTTCACCCCAACCGCCAAATGAAGAACCGCTACTTTTTATATACCATTCATCACCAAACCATTGAAGTGTATGCATATCAAAAATTTTATATAAAACCAATCCAACTATTACTGCAACTATCCAATACCAAGTTTCTTTTTCCATTATTTACCGTAAAGTTCTTGAAAATAATTCTTTGTTAAATAATTTGCTCCTTCTAACTCCCAAAAAAGAGCATCTGCCATATCAGTAGGTTTTCTTCCATCTAGATCTTTTTTGTCAGATAAAAACAACTGAAAACGCTCAACTTTATGAAAATATTCACAATTAAATCCTTCAAAATAATCTTCACCATAACAACCAAAATTAAAACCATTTGTATAAGAAACTTCCCAGTTTAACATTGGTAGATCCTCAAATTTAAATATTGAAGCACCAGAAAAAATATTACTCGTAACATTGCTATCTATGTCTGATTTAATCTTTGCTTTAAGAGACTTGTCATCTTTAATTTTTTTATGATCAGCAAATTTTCTGATTAATTCTTGATTTTTTTTAGGAACTTCTTTTTTATAGATATTTAAAATTGAATCTTTTACTTCCTTATCTAAATTTATTTCACGAATATTTGAAAAAATTTTTTTAATTAAATTCATTGCTACCAAATAAGATAGCTTAAAATAAATAATGCTTCAAACACTACCGATTTCACTACCGATTTTGCGAATTAATAAGCAATAGCTGGTCGGAGTGGCAGGATTCGAACCTGCGACCCTCTGGTCCCAAACCAGATGCGCTACCAGGCTGCGCTACACTCCGATCCGAGTACTAATACAGCAGTTATTGATAATTTCAATGTATAAAGGAGCCAAAATTAAAAGAAATTTGATTAAAATCTGTTATATAACGAAGCATGATTATTACTTGTCCAAATTGTAACAAGAAATTCAAAATTGATATTTCTTTAATACCAAATGAAGGTAGGGATTTGCAATGCGGATCATGTAATCATGTTTGGTTTTATAATATCCAAGAAAAAAATAATGAAATACTAGAGTTAAAACAGGAAATTATCAGTGAAAACATTGAAACAAAAGTTGAAAATAAACAGGATAAAATAGAAGAAAAACAACAACAAGAAGAAATAATTAAAACTGAAATAAATAATAAAAAAAAAGAAAAAAATTCAGAAAAACAAAAAAATACAACTACACTTAAAAAAACAGAAAATAAGGGAAGTAAGTTTTTTTCTTATTTAATAGTATTTATTATATCTTTTGTAGCATTAATTATCTTGCTAGATACTCTAAAAACTCCACTAATTAATGTTTTTCCAGGATTAGAAATTATACTATTTAACCTTTTTGAAACATTGCAAGATATAAAACTATTTATTATAGACCTAATTTAATTTTTTATGATTAATTATATATCTAAGCCTTTTAGATGGTTTTTTAAATTAGAAGCTGCAAGTGGACTTGTATTGTTGTTTGCTGCAATAATTGCATTATTTATAAGCAATTCTGGGCTAGCAGATTTATATTTTGCTACTTTAAATAAGTATTTATTTATAGGTATTAATAATTTTGGATTAAAATTATCAGTATTGCATTGGATCAATGATGCCTTGATGGCAATCTTTTTTTTCTTTGTAACTTTAGAAATTAAAAGGGAATTTTTACAAGGTGAACTTTCTAATATTAAACAAGCTTTATTACCAATAATAGCTGCAGTGGGTGGCATGTTGGTTCCTGCACTGTTTTATGTTTTTATAAATTTAGGTGATAGTGAAACTTTAAATGGATGGGCAATTCCATCAGCTACAGACATTGCTTTTTCTTTAGGAGTTTTATCTTTATTAGGTAAAAGAGTTCCTTTATCATTAAAAGTATTTTTAACCGCTTTAGCTATAATTGATGATTTAGGAGCAATAGTAATTATCGCCCTATTCTACTCCGGAGATTTGAGCATTAAGTATTTAACTTTAATGTTATTAGCTTTTATTGTTTTGTTATTAATTAACAAATTCAATATTAAAAAGTTCTTACCTTATTTAGTTGTTGGTCTCTTCCTTTGGGATTTCACTCATAATTCAGGGATCCATGCTACTATTGCAGGGGTTTTGTTAGCTATGACAATTCCACATAGAAAAAAAGAAAAAGATTTTTCTTTATTAATAAAAATTGAACATTCAATTAGCCCATATGTTGCTTTTGGAATAATGCCATTATTTGCGTTTGCAAACGCAGGAGTATCTCTAGAAGGTTTATCATTCGCTTCGTTACTTGATAAGGTTCCCCTAGGTATCGTATTAGGATTATTCCTTGGTAAACAATTAGGTGTTTTTGTGTTCTCTTTTGTATCTATAAAATTGAAAGTAGCTCAAATGCCAAACGATACAAGTTGGTACAATTTTTATGGCGTAGGAGTTCTTACTGGAATTGGTTTCACAATGAGTTTATTTGTTGGAAATTTAGCTTTTGTTGAAAATATGCAATATATGGATGGTGTAAAAATTGGAGTATTAACTGGATCTTTGTTATCAACTTTATTTGGTTATTTTTTAATATTACTTACGCCAAATAAACCGAATAAATGAGAAAAGTAATATATCTATTATCAATTGTTATGATTTTTTTTAAAACTTCGGCTACAGCAAGCTACGAAAAAAAATTTTATGATTTCAGTATGGAGAGTATAACTGGTGAAACAATTAATTTTAAAGATTACAAAAACAAAGTTATTTTAGTTGTAAATACCGCAAGTTATTGTGGATTTACAAAACAATATGATCAATTACAAGAATTGTGGGATTTATATAAAGAAAAAAATTTAATTGTCCTTGGTGTCCCATCTAATTCATTTAATCAAGAAAAGAACAACAATGCAGATATTAAAGAATTTTGTGAAGTAAATTTTAATATTAACTTTCCTCTAACAGCATTAACTGAAGTTAAAGGTAAAAATGCTCATGAACTTTTTAAATGGGCAAAAGAAAATCATGGTAAATCAGCGGAGCCAAAATGGAATTTTCATAAAATCTTGATTAATAAAGAAGGTAAAGTACAAGACACATTTGCATCATTTACAAAACCAACCTCAAAAAAAATAATTAAAGCTATAGAAAATATCTTATAAGTTTATTGTTAATCCATCATGTGCTGGAATAACATTTTTTGGTATTATTTTTTTAAGTGCTTTATAATCTAGTACTGGTGATAAGTTTGTAAGAATAGCTTTTTTGGGTTTGAATTTTTTAATTATATCTAGTGAAGTATCTAAATTAAAGTGTGATGGATGAAAATTGTACCACAAACAATCGACAATTAGATATTGAAGATTTTCAAAATATTTATAATCTTTTCTATAAATTTTACTTACATCACTTATATAAGCTAATTTTTTATTAATTATAAAGCAATTTGATTTTACTTTACCATGTTCAACCATAATTGATTGAATACCAATTTTTTTATCATTATTTTTTGTAAATATTTTTTTTGGCAGTTTGTTAAGTTTTAGTGTTGCTGGATATTCTTTTGAATAGCTTTTAAATATATAAGAAAATGTAGAATTGAGATATTTAGAGGTATATTTATCAGCGTAAACATCAATCTGTTTTTTGCTGTTTATATAAAAAGATCTCAAATCATTTATTCCATGAGTTTGATCACCATGCATGTGAGAATATAATACTTTATTAATTTTTTTTATTTTATGTTTTAAAAGTTGTTGTCGTAAATCAGGAGATGTATCTATAAGAATATTTTCATCTGTGGTTTTTATTAAAGCTGAACATCTTGTTCTATAATTTTTTTTATAATTAGGATCACAATTTCCAAAGAAACCATCTGGTCTTGGTACTCCCATTGAACTGCCACAGCCTAAAATAATAAATTTCATTAATTTCAATTAAAAAACAGTTTATTAAAGTTATCTGTAGTTTTTTTTTTAAGATCTTCTTTGGATATATTTTTAATTTCAGCTAATTTTGCAGCAGTAAAATCAATGAATGATGGTTCATTTTTTTTTCCTCTTTTAGGAACAGGTGCTAAAAAAGGACTATCAGTCTCAATTAATATATTATCCATAGGAATAGATTTGAACGTATCTTGTAAATCCAATGAGTTTTTAAATGTAATGATGCCACTTGCTGAAAAGAATGAATTTAAAGTCATTAGTTTTTCTGAAAATTCTTTAGACCCAGTAAAGCAATGCATCAAAATTTTAAGGTTTTCATTTTTATATTCATTTAAAATCTCAAAAGTTTCTTTTTCTGCATCTCTTGAATGAACAATTAATGGAATATTGGTTTTTATGGATGCATCTATATGTTCTTTAAAACTTGCTATCTGCTTATCTTTTTTACTATTATTATAATAAAAATCTAACCCAGTTTCTCCAATTCCAATAATTTTTGAGTTTTCATTTAGACTTTCAATGATCTGCTTTGAAGTGATAATATCTGTGGAGCTTTCATGAGGATGAATGCCAATAGTACCATAGATCATTTCATCTTTATTAATTAAATCTTTTACTCTAGAAAAACTTTCAAACGAAGTTGAGATAGTAAGTAATTTTTCTATACCAACTTCTTTTGATCTTTGTATTACGTTAGCTAAATCACTTAATAATGGTTCATGATCTAGATGACAGTGTGAATCAATCATTATTTTTCTCTATTTTTTTAAAAAGTATGTCTATTTTATTAATATTATTACCTTTTGTTAAATACTCATTATTAGAAACTGAATCTAATTTTATATTTTTTTCTTTGATGTCAAAAATCTTTAATGCCTTTAAAGAAGATTCAGGAATAATTGGATATAGTAAAAAACTTATTTTTCTTACAATTTCTAAGGTAGTATAAACAATAGTATTTAACCTAATTATATCATCTTTCTTTTTCCATGGTTCTTGGTCATTAAAATATTTGTTAGCTTCAAAAAGTGAATTTACAATATAATCAATGTAAAAATTAATATTTTGATTGTCAATTTGTGACCTGATATTATCTAAATTATCTTTATACTTATTTAGTATTAGTAAATCTTCTTCATGAAATTTAACTTCTAATGGAATTTTTCCATTACAATTTTTTATTGCAAAAGCGGTTACACGCTGGCATAAATTTCCATAATTGTTAGCTAGATCACTATTAATACAATCTTCTAGTCTTTCTTGAGATATATTTCCATCATTACCAAAAGAAACTTCTTTAATTAAGTAGTATCTTAAAGGATCTAGACCATACTTTTTAATTATTTCAAGTGGATCAAGAATATTTCCTTTAGATTTAGACATTTTTTCTTCCCCTGACAATATCCATCCATGTCCGTAAACTCTCTTTGGTAAATTAATTTTTGCCGCTAATAAAAAAGCAGGCCAATAAACAGCATGGAATCTAAGTATATCTTTTCCAATTAAATGGATCGAGGCTGGCCAAAATTTTTTAAACAAATCATCATTTGTATTAGGATAGCTTAATGCACTCAAATAATTTGTTAAAGCATCGAGCCAAACATATATCACGTGGTTTTTATTATTTGGAACAGGTATGCCCCATGAAAAACTTTTTCTACTAACAGAAAGATCTTTAAGACCACTTTTTACAAAACTAATAACTTCATTTTTCCTAGATTGTGGAGCTATAAAATCTGGATTAGCTTCATAATATTCTAATAACGGTTTTTCCCACTTTGAAAGTCTAAAAAAATAAGATTCTTCTTCAATCCATTCAACAGGAGATTTTGACAATATAGCAATTTTTTTTCCATCTAATTCCTCAATTTCGTCTTCATTATAAAAGGCTTCATCAGATACTGAATACCATCCAGAATAATTTGATAAGTATATATCATCATTTTTCTCAAGTTCATTCCAAAGATGTTGAACTGTTTTTTTATGTCTAGTTTCTGTAGTTCTTATAAAATCAGTATTTGATAAATTCAAAGTATCCGAAAGATCTCTAAAAGTTTGACTAATTTGATCACAAAATAAGAGCGGCTCCTTCCCCGCTTTTTCCGCAGATCTTTGGATTTTTAATCCATGTTCGTCTGTACCAGTAAGAAAATGAACCTGATAATTATCAATTTTTTTAAATCTTGCAAAAAAATCTGCGATAATACTTGAATATGCATGACCCATATGAGGCTTTGCTGATGGGTAGTAAATAGGCGTGGTAATATAATAAGTTTTATCCATTTAATATTTTATCCTCAAATTCCATAAACAATGTTTCCTCATCTAAATTATAAGTTCTAGTATTATTAATTTTATTTAAAAAATAATTGTATGACTTTAGTAAACTAATATTTTCAATAGATATATTGTTTCTAAAATAAAGTTCAATAAAAGAATAAATAATTTCAATTATTGATTTGTCTTTTTTATAAAACTTATTTTTAATTATAGTTGTGAGAGTTGTGTTTAAATCAAAATTAACAAGATCTAAGTCATATTCTTCAGATAACTTAATTAATTTAAATAATTTTCCAGGAGTTGCATAATAATCTAATAAGTTACTGTTGATTATAGTATTTATGTCATCGTTTAGTAATTGATTAACAATACTAAGAGATTGATCTTTTGTTAAAAAAACTTTGAAATTTAAACATCTGGATTTAAGGGTTGGTAGCACTCTTTTATTATTATTTATTAAAATAAAATTTATATTTTCATTAGGTTCTTCTAATATTTTTAACAAAGCATTAATAGAATTTAAGTTTAATAATTCAATATTATCAATTAAAACAAATCTTTTTTTATTATTAAATGAAGATTTGTTTAGATTTGATATCAATTCTCTAATCTGATTTATATCAATATTTTTCTTTTCTTCTAAGACATCAATTAAGTAAAAATTTGGACTAGATTTATTCTGTATAAGTTTGTATGACTTATTATCTGAATTAATTCTATTATTTTCATAATCATAAGAATGATCTTCATTTTCTGACAATACAAAATTAATTAAATGATATGCTAATGTTGATTTTCCAATACCTTTTTCACCAGATAAAAGAATTTTATTAGGCAAAGTGTCATTTTTAGATAATTTGCATAATTGATTAAAAATTTCTTTGTGCTCAAATAAACTTATTTGAGTTAAGGGATTTAAATTCATTTAATTAATTTTTTTATTTGATTTATTATTAAATCTTCATTGTTTTTTATATCTAAATTAGAATCCACTATTTTGTATGATTTTTTATTCGATTTAGCTAATTTTAAAAAACCTTTTTGAACTTTATTATAAAAATTCATATCAAACTGATCATATCTATTTAAAGATTTTCTATTTTTTAGTCTTTGAAATAGATTTTTTTTATTTACAACATTAAGAAAAGTAAAGTTGGCTTTAATTTTTTTTAATAAAAATTTATTAATGATGTTTATAATTTTTAAATCAACACCCATGCCGTAATGCTGATATGCAATAGTTGAGTCTATGAATCTATCAATCAAAATAATTTTTTTTTTGTATGATTTTTTTATAATATTTATGTTTTCACTACGAGCTGCTAAATATAAAAGTAAATCAGTATATATGTTAAAATTAGATTTTTTATTTAAAATTAATCTTCTTATTTTTTCTGAATTAAGACTTCCACCTGGTTCACGTATCTTTATATAATTAATTTTATTTTTATCTAAATATTTTGATACTTTATTAATATGATGACTTTTGCCACTACCCTCAATGCCCTCAAAAACAATGATGGGTTTTTTAGACATCACCCCAAACTAAATAATTTATTGATTTAATTAATCTTGTAAAAAAATTAACTTTTTTAATTTCTTTCGATGAAAGTAAATCATACTCTCCGACAAGTTCTTGATCATAAACAACTCTTAAAGTAGCTATTTTTTGATCTTTTTTAATTGGTGCCTCGACTGGTCCATCATACTTAACAGTAACTTTTAAAAGTTTTTTTTTCGCTTTTTTGATTGTTTTATAAATATCTTCACTTGTGTATGCCTCCACACTATTTTCTTTTCCTAACCAAACATCAATTTTGTGTAATGGTTTATTGGCTTTAGCTATTTCTACTAGATCATAGTTGGTAAGACCAAATGTAATTAATTTTGTACTTTCTTTAGATCTAGCATTTTTTGAATTAAAACCGCTTCCAACAGCAATCAATCTTCTACCATTTCTATTTATTGATGATGCTAAAGAATATTTTTCTACAGCTAAATAACCAGTTTTTATTCCATCTGCTCCAAGATTTTTATAAAGCAAAGGATTTCTATTTCCTTGTGTTATTGGATCACCCCCTGTTCTATCCCACGTAAATTTTTTTTCGGCAAACATTTTGTAAAATTCAGGATGTTCTTTAATTAAATATCTAGACATTTTTAAAATATCTCTAACAGTTGAGTAATTGTCGGGGTCATTTATTCCTGATGAATTAGAAAAGTTTGTATTATTCATACCTAATTCTTTTGCTTTAGCAGTCATTAAAATTGCAAATTCTTCTTCGGTGCCCGCTATACCTTCAGCTAATGCAATACATGCGTCATTACCAGAAGCAACTACAATACCTTTTAATAAATTTTCTACTGAGACCTGATCACCTACCATTATAAACATCGATGAATATCCAGATGTAGATAATCTCCAGGCTCTCTCTGATATTATAAATTTTTCATCTAAAGTAAGATCGCCTGATTTTATTAGATCAAAAGCAATAATTGCTGTCATTATTTTTGTCATAGAAGCTGGATAAATTGAAATATCTGGCTCTTTTTCATAGAGAATTTCTCCAGAATGATAATCTTGTAATATTGCAGTTCTTGCCTTTACATCAAAATTAGCTTTTGAAACATTTACTAATGAAAAGCTAAAAAAAAATAAAATTAATAATAATCTAAACATTTTTTAATATTTCTATATTTTCAAAATTTAATACTTTTATTTCATTAAATGATTTTTCTAGTTTTTTTATATCATTAAATGGACCCAATAATACCCTATATTTGGTTTTAGATAATTTCTTAATTACGGATTTTTTTATATTTGTCTCATCTTTTATTCTATCAACCATATTTTCTGCAGACTCCCTATAATAAAAATCTGCAATCTTTATTGAATATAAAAATTTATGTTTTTTTATTTTGACTTCTTTATTTTTTTCTTTACCTAGATTATCTATAGTAATTCCGTCAACAGGAGCTTTTTCGGCTACACTTTTCTCTTCATCAAAAGTCTTTGCTTTTTTAGCTACAAATGTTGAACTTTTTGAGATTAAAACAAGATCAATATAAGGTTCTTTTGGGTCAAGTGATAACTCCTCAGCAATTCGCTTAGTAATTACAGAATTATAAAAAGAAGAGAATTTAACATTATTAGAGATTACTTCTGCTATAATTGATTTATCGTTAACAGGATTAGTAATTTTAACAAATGAATTTTTTTTTATTTTATCATGGAAAATTAAAAGAGATCTATTATCAATTTTTTTTGATATTTTTTTTTCTTTTTTTAATTCATCATCATAAATTAAAGCAAAACCAGTATTGCTATACTTTTGATCACTAATATAAACTAAGTTTTTATTATTTTGATCAAATTGATTACATGCAGATAAAAAAAGTATAGAAATAATTAATATGATTTTTTTAAAGTTCATTTTTAAATTTATCTTTTAATGTACAAACGGCTAAAGCAAATCGCAATGATCTATTCCATTGTAATATTATCTCATAGTTATCAAATACGATATAAGCTGGATTTAGAGTTTCAGCATCAGGTATGATATCTTTATCGGGAGTTATAATGGCTACTTTTAAAGCGTTATACTTGCTATCTATTTCATCATTATTTTTAATAAATTTTCTAAAATATTTTAATTTTTTTTTGTCATGAAGTCTTTTTGCAGAAATATTTAAATATTTACTTGGTATATTGTCTGATAAATCGATTCTATAAAAACAAGGATTTTCACTTTTCCAACCTATTTTATTTAAATAGTTTGATGCTGAAGCATATGCATCATTATTATTTTTTAAATCTATATATCCGTTCCCATCATGGTCAATTGCATAATTTTTCATTGTTGAAGGCATAAATTGAAAAAAACCAAAAGCACCTGCCCAAGATCCATATAAGGTTTTGTAATCTATTTGTTCATTTTCAATTAATCGCAGAAGTATTAATAATTCATTTGTAAAAAATTCTGATCTTCTTTTATCAAAACTTAAAGTTGCCAAAGAGGATAAAATATCCATTTTACCAACATATGTTCCAAAATTGGTTTCTATTCCCATTAGAGCTAATAGCAACTCTCTCTCTATATTAAATTCGTTTTCAACAGTATTTATTAACGTTGAATTTTTTTCATAGAATTTTTTTCCTAACGTAACTTTTTTTGAAGATGTTCTTTTTGAAATATAAGTTTTAGTATCCTCATAAAATTCCGGTTGATACCTGTCATATTTTATTACATCTGATAAAAATTTAGTATCAGACATAACTCTATCGAACGTTTTTTCTGAAATATTGTTTTCTAAAGCTATTCTTTTAAAATTTAATTTCCAATTTTCAAAATCTTTATTGATGTCAGCAAATGAGAAATTAATAAAAATAAAAATAAAAAATAAAAAAAAATTAATTAGTTTCATGTAAATCTTTCAAATATATAATTACAGCAATCCAAATAAAAATAAAACTAACTAATTTTGTTATTGAAAAAGGCTCGTTGTAATAAAAATACCCTAATAAAAACTGAAAAGTAGGAGTTATATAAAATATCATACCAGCTGGTCCTAAACCACAGAGTTCGACTCCCCTAACATATAAAAATAAAGGTATAACAGTCATAGGTCCAGCAAGATAAATAAATAACATCATCGATGGATCAGATAATCGAAAATCATTATATCCTTTGCTTGATATTAAATAAAAAGCTAACAGTGCAAATGGTAATATAAATAAACTTTCTATTAGAAGGCCTATGTCTGTATCAACGTTTATTTTTTTTCTAACAAGATTGTAAAATCCCCAACTTAAAGCAACAATTAAACCAACCCAAGGCAATGATTTAATACTTACTATTATTAAAAAAAGGATGGATAGAATAACTAACAGGATTGAAAAAACTCTTCTTTTATTAAGTTTTTCATTAAAAAAAAGATAACCAAGCATTACACTTAAAATGGGCATTATAAAATAACCAAAACTTGCATCTATAATTCTATTTGTTGCTATAGCATATATCCATACACCCCAATTTATAAAAATTAAAAAACCCGAAATAAATAAATAAAATAAATTTGATTTATTTTTTAAGATTTTAAAAAAAATATTCCATTTAGAGAAAAAAAAAGTAGTAAGAATTAATGTAAAGGCTGTCCATAAGCATCTATGAACTACTAATTCAATATACCCAATATAAGCGATATATTTAAAATAAATTACACCAAAAAATCCCCACCAAAAAGAACCAAATCCTGCAAGTAATAAGCCTTTGTTAAATTCTTTATTCATAGGAAAGCCTGATGCTTATAATTAATAAGTTTATTAGACTATTTTATGGTTGAATTAAATAATTATAATTATAAAACCTTGCTCACGGAGAGATGGCTGAGTGGTTGAAAGCACCGGTCTTGAAAACCGGCAAAGGGGCAACTCTTTCCTGGGTTCGAATCCCAGTCTCTCCGCCATCATTTTTGTGTATAGTTAAAATTTTTATATAAAAAATTGATATAATTATTTTCAAATTCAAAATCGGTTTTAAAACCATTGTAAAAATTATACAAATTAGTGTCATCTATATTGAGTAGTTTTTCTAATTCAAGAAGATCATTTTCATTTAAATCATTTATATATTTTTTTGTAAATGCGCCCAAAAGATTATCCATTTCTTTTGTGCCTCTATAATTAGATCGGTAAATAATTTTTTTTTTTAATTCATCTATGTTGATCATAATAATTAGAATATATTAGTAGTTAATGAATAATAAAACAAATTATGAATATTTATTGTCAGATTTAAGTTCTTTAAAAGGTGTAGGAACTAAAACCAAAAATTTATTAAAGAAGAAAAATATTAACAATTTATTTGATTTACTATGGAAACTTCCAAAATCTTATACAGATAGAAGCTTGTCATCAGAAATAAAAGATTTAAAAATTGGTGAAATACAAACAGTAACTATAATTCCTCAAAAGTATAACTTTCCTCGTATAAGGAAATTACCAAATAGAGTTTTATGTAGTGATGAAACTGGTGAAATAGATTGTGTTTTTTTTAATAGTTATGAAGGATACATAAAAAAAATACTTCCGTTAGGAAAAGAAATTACTGTTAGTGGTAAAATAGGTCATTTTAGGAATAAATATCAAATTACAAATCCAAAATATGTTTCTGAGGATTCTTCTTTAATCAAGCAAACTCATAATAAATACTCATTAACTGAAGGTATTTCTGAAAAAATATATAATAAAATCTTAAATCAAATAGTCAATAATTTACCAGTTTTTAATGAATGGCACTCTAAAAATATTATATCTAAATTTAAAAACATAAGTTGGAATAGCTCAATTAAAGAATTGCACAAACCTGAAAATATCGGAAATTATAAATCAAATTTCTATCAAAGACTTGCTTTTGATGAAATATTTTCAACGTTTCTTGTTAATTCTGAAATAAGAAAAAAAATAAGAAAAATAAAAAAAAAAAATAAAGTTATTAATTTAAATAAACAAAACTCTATAATTGATAAATTAGATTTCTCTCTTACCGACGATCAACAAAAATCACTTAAAGAAATAAACAAAGATTTAAGTTCACCAAATAAAATGTTTAGACTTTTGCAAGGAGACGTTGGTAGTGGAAAAACAATAGTATCTCTTTTAGCGGCAATAAATAGCATAAATTCTGGTTTCCAAATTGCTTTTATGGCTCCTACAGAAATTCTAGCAAGACAACATTTTAATCTTGCAAAAAAAATATTTCCTAAAAATATAAATATAGATCTTATTTCTGGAAAATCTGAATATAAATTAAAAAAAGAAATTCATAAAAAATTAGAAAATCATAAAATTGATATTATCTTTGGAACACATGCTATATTTCAAAAAAAAGTAATTTTTAAAAAATTAGGATTAATAATTATAGATGAACAACATAAGTTTGGAGTGAATCAAAGAAAAAGATTGTCAGACAAAGGTGGACCAAATTGTGACGTATTATTAATGACAGCAACACCTATACCCAGAACTCTAACAATGACAATTTATGGTGATATGGATATTTCAATAATTAGAGAAAAACCTAAAAATAGAAAACCAATTATGACGTACAGTAAATTAGAGGATAAAATTGAGGATGTTTTAAAATTTATAAAAAAAGAAATTAATATTGGAAATCAAATTTTTTGGGTTTGTCCATTAATTGAGGAATCTAAAAAATTGGATCATTCATCAGCTGTAAAAAAATATGAATATTTAGAAAGCAAGTTTCCAAATCAAGTAAGTTTACTTCATGGAAAAACTGATGTGGATGAAAAAAATAAAATATTAAATAATTTTTTAAATAATAAATTTAAGATATTGGTTTCTACCACGATTATTGAAGTTGGTATAGATTTTCCAAATGCAAATACGATTATAATTGAAAATGCAAACAAATTTGGTTTATCTCAACTTCATCAACTAAGAGGTAGAGTTGGTCGTGGAGATAAAGACTCTACTTGTATATTAATGTTTAAATCAAATCTAAGCGAAAACGCAAAAAAAAGAATAAAAATTTTAAAAGACACTGATGATGGTTTTTTAATATCTGAAGAAGATATGAAATTGCGAGGGTTTGGGGATATTTTGGGATTTAAACAAAGTGGCATAAAAAATTTTAAATTAGCAGATCCAATTCAGAATAGTGACCTTTTCTTATTAGCTGAAAAAGAAATGAGAAGAATAGAAAAATCTAATGAAGATATAAGTAAATTCAAACCTTTGATAAAATTGTACGATAGAGCTGATATTATAAACGATATTGCTTAATTTTTTTTGGTAGAGGTTCCTGCTGAAACTATAAACTTAGATGCCTCCTCAAATGACATATTTAAGTAAATAACATCTTCCATAGGAAACATTAATAAAAAACCACTAGTTGGATTTGGTGTTGTTGGCACAAAAACATTAATTAAATTCTTACCAGTTTTTTGAGCCATTTCCCCTTTGTTTTCTTTAGTAGCAAAACCAACAGCCCAAACTCCTTTTCTTGGATATTCAATTAAAACTACACTTTTTTTTCCATCATCTTTTTTTGAAAAAGTTTCTGTCATTTGAACAATCGCAGAATAAACTGTTCTTAAAAATGGAATTCTTTTGAATAAATCATCTATCAGTTTAAGAATTCGTCTTCCAAAAAATGATAAAGAAAGTCCGCCAACAATGGTTATTAATAATATTGAAATAATAATTTCAACACCAGGAATATTAAATGGCAAATAACTATTTGGATTAATATTTTTAGGAATTAAATTTGATGAAATACCTATTAAAATTTTAGTTAAATAGAGTGTAAAACCAATTGGTATTAAAACAACAACACCAGTAATAAAATAATTTCTTAATGTTAATGAAAAAGATTTTTTTGAGCCCTTTTTTGCCATATTTAAAATTAACTATAACTAGCGTATACAACAAAAACAATTGCAATGATAAATAATACAATTAAAATTTTGTTATTAAGATTCATGTTAAAATACTATTATCAATTTTAGGTAGATATGGATAGAAGAAAATTTTTGACATATATAGGTTGTGGATGTGGAAGTATGCTTTTGCACTCTTGTTCTACTGCTCCAATAACTGATCGAAAACAATTAAAAATTATACCTGAGGCTAAATTAAATGCACAGGCAGCTCAAATTTATGAAAAAGTTAAAGAAAAAGAAAAGATGAGCGATGATTTAAAAACATTAAATGAAATAAAAGAAATTGGAAAAAGAATGGAAGATTCGATTAGTGAATATTTTTATAGATCTAATTTAGAAGATCCAACAGTAAATTTTGACTGGGAATATATTTTAATTGATAATAAAAAAGTAAGAAATGCATGGTGTATGCCAGGTGGTAAAATAGCAGTCTACACAGGGATATTAGATGTTACAAAAAATAAAAATGGATTAGCTGCAGTGATGGGCCACGAAGTTGCTCATGCGGTAGCAAAACATTCAGTTGAGAGAGCTAGCAGAGGTGTTTTGTTAAATACAGGTGCTAGAATTATAGATATAGCTAGTGGAGGTATTTTGTCTGACATTAACAGAACTACTGGCATGGATACAGTTGGTATGCTGGCTCAATTAGGAATCATGAATCCTTTCAACAGAAAACAAGAAAGCGAAGCTGATTATTTAGGTATGATTTTTTCATCTTTATCTGGTTATGATATTAGAGAAACAGTTAAAATTTGGGAAAGAATGAAAGAATTTAATAAAGGTAAAGAGCCTCCTCAATTTATGAGCACACACCCCTCTTCAGATACAAGAATAAAGCAACTCAACGAATGGATGAATGAGGTTTTTTTAGATTATCCACCGATTAATTTAAGTTAATTGAAATAATGGTGAGCCCTGATGGACTCGAACCATCGACCCATTCCTTAAAAGGGAATTGCTCTACCAACTGAGCTAAGGGCCCCCAAATTATTCAAATTGAATAATTGTTATATACAGAATTATTATTTTTTTTCAAATGACAATTTTAACCAAATCTATAAAGCTTCTACAACTTATCAATGTATTTATCGTGAAATTGATCAAATGTGCCTTCATTAATATTTTTTCTGATCAAGGTCATTAATTCTTGATAAAAATTAATATTATTTAGCGTCAATAACATTGAGGCTAGTATTTCATTAGTATTAAATAAGTGATTTAAATAATTTTTTGAATATTTATTTAAATTAAGATTTTTACAATTTGGATCAAGTGGTGTGTTGTCATTTTGATATTTGTTATTTTTAATATTGATTCTTCCCTGCCATGTAAAAGCCAAACCTGTTCTACCAGATCTAGTTGGCAATACGCAGTCAAACATATCTATACCTCTTTTTACAGCACCCAAAATATCTGATGGTGTTCCAACACCCATTAAATAGTGTGGTTTTTCAAAAGGTAAGTTTTCCTTTATATCATCTAAAACGTTAAACATTTCGTGTTGAGTTTCTCCTACAGCTAATCCTCCGAGTGCATATCCATCAAAACCAATTTTAATTAACTCTTGAAGAGATTTTAATCTTAAATCTTTAAAAAGACCTCCTTGGACTATACCAAATAAAGCTTTATGTGGATTATTTCCAAATGCCACTTTGGATCTTTTTGCCCAGTAAAGTGATAAATCCATAGATTTTTTTATTACATTATAATCAATAGTTTTTTTTGGACACTCATCCATAATCATCACAATATCAGAATTTAAACCTAATTGAATCCGGATACTCTCTTCTGGACTTAAGTAAAATTTTTTTCCATCAACATGAGAGTTAAATATGGCACCCTTCTCTCTATCAATTTTATTTAATTTTGACAAAGACATAACTTGAAATCCACCAGAGTCAGTTAAAATAGGTAAATCACAATTCATAAAATCATGGAGACCACCAGCAGATTTAATTCTTTCAACACCTGGGCGTATCATTAAATGATATGTGTTTGAAAGTATTATTTCTGAACCAGTTTTTTTTATATCATCTATCGTACAAGCTTTTACTGTAGCTTGTGTTCCAACAGGCATAAATGCTGGAGTATGTATATTCCCACGATGAGTCTCTATTAAACCACACCTAGCAAATTTGTCTTTTTTTAAAACATTAAAGGCAAATTTTTTTAATGCCATTAAAAAAATTATTGAGATTTGAAACTAATAATTTTATCTGGATCAGTAACAGCACCATTATTGTTTTGGTCACCTCTTTTAATTTTATCAACAAATTCCATTCCTTCTATTACTTTTCCAAATACTGTATATTGTCGATCTAAAAATGGAGCTGGCTGAAAACAAATAAAGAATTGACTGTTTGCACTATCAGGGTCTTGGGCCCTTGCCATTGATAAAGTTCCTCTATCATGTGGTAAACTATTAAATTCTTGCTTTAAATCTGGGAAGTCAGAACCACCCATGCCTGCTCTTCCAAGGTCAAAATCTTTTGACTCTGAATTACCAAATTTAACATCTCCTGTTTGAGCCATGAATCCGTCTATAACTCTGTGAAAAACAACGTTATCGTATTTTCCACTATTTGCTAATTCCATAATTCTTTTTA
>CACGJB010000009.1 GCA_902573295.1 uncultured Pelagibacteraceae bacterium
TTTTCAACTGGAAATGAAATATCAAACAAAGATAATATTCCAAATTGGATGGTAAGAAATTCCAACACACACTATATTAAAAACTTAAATCAAAATTTTTTATTTAATTTTAAAAGCGGAAGTATATTAAGAGATAATCATCAAAATATTTTTAAACAAAAAATAAATAAATTAATTAAATCAAAAGATGATATTATTATTACGTCAGGTGCAGTTTCTGCAGGTAAGTTTGATTTTATACCTGATGTAGTTAAAAAATTTAAATTATCAAGCTACTTTAAAAGTGCTGCAATAAGGCCAGGAAAACCAATAATGTTTGCAAAAATTAAAGGGAAAGAAAAGGCAATATTCGGACTCCCTGGAAATCCAATTTCTTCAGCCGCATGTTTTAGATTTTTTGTAATTCCATATATATTAAATGCCTTAGGATTATCAGAAGAAAAATCAATTAAAGCTATTTTGACGAATGGATTTGATAAAAAAAAGAATTTCACAAGATTTGTAAAGAGCCAATTAAGCACAACTAAAAATGGAAAACTAAATGTTGAAATTTTAAAAGGTCAAGAGTCTTTTAGAATTAAATCATTTGTAAATTCAAATATTTGGGTTTTGTTACCAGCAGGTAAATCAAAATTTAAAAAAGGGGATATCGTTGATTGTTTTTTCCCCAATCTTTCAAATCAAAATTTAGTTTAGAAACGTATTTTTGTTGTAGAAAATTCTATTTACAATTAGATTTCCGAATATGTTAGAGTTGAGAAATCCAAGAATAGCCATTCCCGTTGTACTTTTTGCCGGCCTATTATGGTCGTTTGGCCCATTAGTAGTTCGATACATGGATAATCCTCAACTGGTACCTTGGCAGTATATTTTTGGCAGAGGTTTAACAATTTTCATCTTATTAAATCTTTATTTATTTTTCGAGGAAGGAAAAAATTTTTACAAAAACTATTATAAAATAGGTTTATCAGGGGTAATTGGTGGATCTGGATTGGGAATCGCTATGATTACATTTATTTATTCAATTACAAATACTAGCGCCGCAGTTACTTTACTTTGTTTGGCAGCAATGCCTTTTTTTACAGCATTATTAGCATTTTTATTTTTAAAAGAAAAAATTTCTCTCAATGTTTGGATATCAATAATAATTGCAACAGTTGGTATCATTATTATGGCACTTGGAAACACCGGTGAAAAATCATTAATTGGTTTTGTATTTGGTTTAACTTCCTCAATTGGTTTCTCAGTTTTTTCTGTAACGCTTAGATGGAGAAAAGAAACACCAAAATTCACAACAGTAGCTTTTGCTGGTTTCTTTTGTTTTGTGTTTGCAACAATTATGATTTTATCAAACAACTTAGTTTTTTTTTCATCTAGCTATAACGGAGCTTTATTTTCTTTGCATGGGACACTAGTTTGTTTTGGTTTAATTTTATATTCAATTGGATCTAAAGCGATACCAGCAGCAGAATTGACACTTTTATCTTTAACTGAAGTTGTAGGTGGAATTTTTTGGGTTTGGTTACCATTGTTTGGTATTAATGAAGTACCATCCACAAATACTATAATCGGCGGTTTTTTTCTTTTTGTATCTATATTTTATTACAGTTTAATAATGAGATGGAACAAAAGATATATAGCATTAAATTAATATGGAACGACCAGATTTTTTTGAACTTAAAAATGGTGAAAAAGTAAAATTACCATTTACAGATAAAGAATATAACGATCGAGTAAGCAAACTTAGATCAGTTATGGACCAAAATGGTCTTGATATGGTCATCTTAACCTCAATGCATAACGTTGCATATTACACAGGTTTTATTTATTGCTCTTTTGGTAGACCATACGGATGTGTGATCACTCAAAATAAAATCTCAACAATTTCAGCTAACATTGATTCAAGTCAACCATGGCGTAGATCCCATTGTGATAACGTTATTTATACTGATTGGAAAAGAGATAATTTTTTAAGAGCTATTGTCTCAATTATTGGAAGAGACGAACCTCCAAAAAATATTGGAATTGAAAATGATCATGTCACCTTAGATATGCGAGAAAAAATAGGGTCTATTTTTACTTTTTCTGTGTTTAGTGATGTTTCAAAAGATTTAATGAAACTTAGAATGATTAAATCTAACGAAGAAATTGAGATCATTAGAAATGGTGCAAGAATTGCTGACATTGGTGGTGCGGAAATAGTTAAAAATATTAGAGAAGGCAATACAGAGATCGAAGTAGCAATAGCAGCAAGAGATAGAATGGAAAGAGAGATTGTTAAAAGCTATCCAAGTGCAGAGTACATGGACACATGGGTATGGTTTCAATCCGGTATCAATACAGATGGAGCTCACAATCCAAAGACTAATAGAAAATTAGTTAAAGGAGATATTTTATCTTTAAATACTTTTCCAATGATCTCAGGATACTACACTGCACTAGAACGAACTTTATTTTTAGATCATGCTGATGATGCTTCACTAAAAGCATGGGAGGCAAATGTTGAAGTTCATAAAAGAGGATTAGAATTAATTAAACCAGGCGTTAAGTGTTCTGATATTTGTCATGAGCTTAACGAACTTTTTGCTGAGCTTGGTTATCTTCAATACCGAACGTTTGGTTATGGACATTCATTTGGTATGCTTTCACACTTTTATGGAAGAGAAGCTGGATTAGAATTAAGAGAAGATATTGATACTGTTCTTGAAGAAAATATGGTGGTGTCTATGGAGCCAATGATTATGATCCCAGAAGGTAATCCTGGTGCAGGTGGATATAGAGAACACGATATTTTGGTGATTGGTAAAGATGGAGCAGAAAATATTACAAAATTCCCTTTCGGCCCTGAGTATAATATTATAAAAAACTAATCTTTATGAGTGAAAACAAAACTATTGTTAATAGTTGGAATGAGTGGGATCCGTTAAAGCACGTTATAGTTGGAAGAGCGGATGGGACTTGTATACCAGCACCAGAGCCAGCATTAGATGCAAAAGTTCCTGAAGATAGTGATATGCGAGGTCAGTTTGGTCCAAGAACTAAAGACACTGTCGATAAAGCAAATGAATTATTAGATGATTTTTCAAGTATGCTTCAAAAAAGAGGTATTAAAGTTGATCGACCAACACCAATAGATTTTAATCAAAAAACATCCACACCAGATTGGGAGGCTGAAACAATGTTTGGCTGCATGCCTCCAAGAGATGTTTTGTTAACAGTGGGCAATGAAATCTTAGAAGCTACAATGAGTTATCGTTGTCGTTGGTTTGAATATTTATGTTACCGACCACTTCTAAAAGATTATTATAATCAAGATCCAAATATGAGGCACGAGTCTGCTCCAAAGCCAAGATTAACAGATGCAGATTATAGAAAAGATTATTTATCAGACAAAATAGGTGTTCAAAAAAGATTAGAGTGGACTGAAAAAAAATATTTTGTAACTACTGAAGAAGAACCATTATTTGATGCAGCAGATGTATTGAGATTTGGGAAAGACTTGGTTGTTCAACATGGTTTTACAACAAATTTAAAAGGAATTGATTGGCTAAAGAGACATTATAAAGATCACAGAGTACATGCAGTTAACTTCCCAGGTGATCCTTATCCAATTCATATTGATGCAACTTTTACTCCAATTAAAGAAGGTTTAATTATCAATAACCCACAAAGAAGACTTCCAAAGGAACAAAGAAAATTATTTGAAGACAATGGCTGGGAAATCGTAGACAGCGCACAGCCAGCACATAACGAACCACCACCATTATGTTATTCATCAACTTGGCTATCAATGAATGTTTTAGTTTTAGATCCTAAAACTGTATGTGTCGAAAAAAGTGAAATTTATCAAGCTGAACAATTAGATAAATTAGGAATGGAAGTTATACCAGTAGAACTTAGAGATGCCTACGCTTTTGGTGGAGGTTTACATTGTTGTACTGCAGATGTTTACCGAGAGGGTGAACTTAAAGATTACTTTCCGAAACAATAATTATGGCAAAAATTAAAATAAAAAGAGAGCGAGTTAAATTCGCTTCTGATAATGTTGCTGGTGCTTGTCCCGAGGTATTAGATGCAATTTTAAAAGCCAATGATGGAGATAGCACTCCTTATGGGAATGACCCAATATCAACTGAATTACAAGATAAGTTTTCAGAAATCTTTGAAAAAGAAGTAATTGTTTTTCCTACTGCCTCAGGTACTGCAGCTAATGCTTTAGCATTATCGACAATGACACCTTCATATGGAAATATTTATTGTCATAAGATGTCTCATATAAATACCGATGAATGTGGTGCACCTGAATTTTATACAGGAGGAGGAAAGTTGGTTCCTTTAAATGGAATAATGGGAAAAATAACTGCAGAAGAATTACACCAATCTATTGGTGGAAAAGGAATTGTTCATCATACCCAACCTTCATCAGTCAGTATCACTCAAGTGTGTGAAACAGGTGAAGTTTATCAATTAGATGAAATTAAAAAAATTGCAGAAGTTACTCATAAACATAATCTAAATTTACATATGGATGGTGCTAGATTTGCTAATGCATTGGTATCTTTAGATGTAACTCCTGCAGAAATGACATGGAAATCTGGGGTTGATGTATTGTCATTTGGCGCAACTAAAAATGGATGTTTAGCAGCTGAAGCAATTATATTTTTTAAGAAAGAATTAGTAGGGGATATCGCTTTTTTAATGAAAAGAGCAGGGCACTTGTTATCTAAAATGCGTTTTGTCTCTGCTCAACTTGATGCTTATATTTCAAATGATGTTTGGCTGAGAAATGCAAAACAAGCTAATGCAATGGGTAAAAAGTTAAGTGATGGTTTAAGTAAGCATAATGATATTGAAATTGCTTATCCAACAGAAGCAAATGAAGTTTTTGTAAAGTTTCCAAGGGAAAAAATAGAACATCTTAATTCTGAAGGTTATAAAATGAACGAAGAAGAGTTAGATGGAAAAGCGGTAAGATTAGTTGCTGCTTGGAACACCAAAGATAGTGATGTTGATGAATTGTTAAATACAATTAAAGCTAACTAGGATTTTCTTTTAAAAACTCAATATACTTTACAACTTCATCAAACTGTTCGTCAGGAATGTCCTTATAACTTGCATTGAATTTACTTTTCACACAAATCGCAACATGAGCATAGGGGTTTCTTCCTTTAGGGTGATTTGGATGGTCAGGTAATTGCCCCACCAAATAATCGCCGGCTTCCTGAATAATTTTCCAGAGTTTACTTGCGTTTTCTTTGTTCATTTAATTTTAATAAAATTAATTTTTTTTGAAAGAGTTAGAATTGAGCTAAAACAAAATAAATAATTAATAGTTAGCATTGTTCTTGAACCACTCGTTAACAATTGCCAATTCAGATCTAAAGGTGTTGTTAGATATATGAAACACAATACTATAAAATATGCTACAGAACAACAAGTCACAAATATAAATAATGATTTATTTTTAAAATACGAAAAAGTGGTTAAAAATAGAATTATACTTACTAAAAAAAAATTATTTAGCATTAGTGATTTTAAAATTATAGAAAAATTATAAATAAAATCTTTTAATGATGAAAATCTTTCAAAGTTTGCTCCATATACAATTGTATTTTGATTAACAAAGCCAACAGTATAAATTTTCCAAATAAAGTAAGTAATTGGAGAAAAAAAAATTATATTCCGAATTTTATAAATTTTCATTCTTGTAGATTTAAATAATTCAAAAATTAAAATAAAACCTATTAAAATAATTGATAATACAAAGCCCTCATTTTTAAGATTTGATAATATTACTAAAAAAGAAAAACAATTTAAAACATTCAATATATTATCTTTTTTTTTTATAAAAATTTCATAAGATAAAAAAACTGAAAAAGAAAAATAAATTGCAATTAATCCATCCAGATATCCGTTAAATAAAAATTTATTTAAAATTAAAATATTAAAAATAAAAAAAATTTTCAAAAATAATTGATTAAAAATACCAATTGAATAAATAAATATTGGTAAAAATATAAAAAATATTGAAATTTTTGGAAAAATTAAATTCCAATTACTCAAAAACTGCGCAAATGCTGCACCAAATGAAGGCATCATTAAAGGATATCCTGATCCTGAAAGAGTATAATTGTCATGATAAATAAAAAAATTTGCATCTGTATAAATTCTTTTGGTATTAAACAACCAAATAGCCCAGGCGTCCCAGTGCTCTGCAGCCAGAGGTGTTCCTGCTGCAATTAAAGTTAAACAAAATATTACAAATTTTGGCCAGAGATCATCTATTGGGTTTTTAATCAAAAAAATAAATAATATTAGAAAATAAATTGATACAAAAATTTTTCCAGTGAAACTATTATAATTAACGAACATGAGCACATAATTTAATATGATTGTTAAACACAAAAGTGCAGAAAGAAGTTCATTTTTAATATCAATAAATTTTAACATTTCACTAATTTAACATAACTTGTTTCATCAATTATTTTGCATGAGTTATGAGATTCATCTATATTTTTGAAAATTATAAAATTATTAGATTCTTTAATGTGTTTAATTGGATATACGTAAGCAATTACTCTATAGTATATATATTTGTTTTGGCCGTCTAAATTAAATCTATAGTTTTTATTCAAAAAATTATCTGTAAACCTAAAATCTATTATCTTATTGTTAGTTAATATTTTTTTAATTTCAAAAACCTCAGGTCTATATATTGAATATTTAGGCTCCCATTCTTTATTAAATAAATTTTTTAGAATGTCTAATTTAAAGTGGCTTATATTAATTAAGTAGTTTAATAACAAAATAGTGATTAAAATAAGTAAAATTCTAACAATATTATAAATTTTCTTACTACTCATAAATAATTTTTATAATACAATTTAATTTGTATAAAGTTTTATTTAAAAAATGAAAGTTAGCATCATAATACCTTGTTATAATGAGATTAAAACTATTCAAAAAATTATTGAAAAGATTGATCAAGAAAAGTCTTATGATAAAGAAATAATTGTTATTGATGACTTCTCAACAGACGGAAGTAGAGAATTATTGAAATCTGAAATTTCAAAAAAAATTTCTAAACTAATCTTAAATGAAAAAAATTTTGGAAAAGGGTATTCAGTTAGAAGAGGTATAATAGAAGCAACCGGTTCTATTATATTAATACAAGATGCTGATTTAGAGTACGATCCGACAGATTATCCAAAGCTAATAGAGCCTATTAAAAACGATAAAGCTGATGTTGTATTTGGCTCAAGATTTATAGGATCTGAGGAAAAAAGAGTATTATTTTTCTGGCATAGCCTGGGAAATAAAATACTAACTCTTTTTTCAAACATGTTTACTAATTTAAATTTAACCGATATGGAAAACTGCTATAAAGTTTTTAAATCTGAAATAATTAAAAATATAATCTTAAAAGAAAATCGTTTTGGCTTTGAACCAGAGATAACAGCAAAAATTTCAAAGAAAAATATTAGAATATTTGAAGTAGGGGTAAAGTATTATGGTAGAAAATATGCAGAAGGAAAAAAAATTACGTGGAAAGATGGAATAAGTGCTATTAGATGCATAGTTTTTTATAATTTGTTTTCGGAATAATAAAATGTACTTATAAAACTATATGATATTTGTTAAAAATATTAATTTATTCGATAATAAATAATATATCACTAGAGTTTACTTTTCTTTTTCTTTATTCATGTTGTGTTGACAAATTTTATCTAAAAAAAAAACTTTTTCTAATATCTATAACTTCTCTTATTTTTTTTTCTTTAATAGCATTCCAAGAGACAAATAAAGTACATAATTGATATAAGGCAAATATCTCATTTTTTTCGTTTTGGGATAAATCACTATCTGCCTCTATATAGTTTTCAAAATAAGAAATATTATTTCTTGCACATTTTAAATAATATTTACAAGCATCTGTTACTGTAGCAGTTGACCACCAGTTAGAATCTATGAAAAGATTAGATATTTCTTGATAGAAAGAACTTGTTTCTAAAATAGTCAAATCCTTTTGAACATTTTCTGAAAATTGATCTAATTCAAATTGAATTAAAGCTAATATCTTTTTTTCACTACTTCTCTTAACGAGTAGTTCAATGACATTTTTATATGACATTGATTTGATCTTATTCCAATTATCAAAAAAATCGTTTGGTGCTTTATTTAAATCTCCCATATTTAATAATTAATAAGATCCTTTTTGTTTTGCACCTTTATAAAAAATTTCCTGCAAATAATCATTTTCTTTTTTTCGAAGTAAAATACTTTCTTCACTCATTAAAGCATTAGTTCTATTTATAATTTCATGATGATGGTATTTATCCTCCCCTCTTGCAACTTGAACACCATTTTTACCTAAGGTTTGTTTTACGTTTGTACTTATATAACTTTGAATAACAAATCCTATTCTTCTATCATTACTCTTATTTATTCCTGATCCATGCACTACTCTTGGATGATGCAAAGACATTTGACCAGCTTTTAGTTCTATAGACTTAACTTCGTCTTCAGGCACATTCTCTACTGTTTGTCCTCTGGTAAGTAAATTTCCTTCATTAAATTTTTCATTGTGATCTTTAATATTTATATGAGATTTAGGCCACATTTTCATACATCCATTGTTTTCGTTCGAATCTGTTAATGCTACCCATGCTGTAACCCAATTGTGTGGTTCTAATCCTATGTATTTTGCATCTTGGTGATAGCTTACAAAACCTTGCTCGTTAGGATTTTTAATAAATAAAGTAGTGCTACAAACTAAGATATTTTTTCCAATAATACTTTCTACTGCATCTAAAATTTTTGAATTATGAACAATCAAATCAAGTTTTGGAGAAATTAAATGAACATTATATCTTCCTGACTTATCTATTTCATTTGGCATTTTTTTTTCAATTAATTCTATTTCTTTTCTTGCCTCTAAGGCTTCACTTCTAGACAAAACTTCAATAGGGGATAAATAACCTTGATCTTCATACTGTTTAAGTTGATTTGATGATAGATAAGTCATATTATTTTAAAAGATTATATGAGCTCAACTATTTCTTCAATAATTTATGGCCGAAGTATTTAAATTAGGAATTGCTACTAATAACAATCAACCAATCAAGGAAGTAAATTCAATTGAGGTTTTAGCGAATAAGGGAATAGTAGGCGATCGACATTTTCATGATTTTAATGATCCTTACAACCAATTATCTTTAATAGAGTCTGAGAAAATAGATGAATATAATATTAAATTTGGGCTGAATATACCATACATCGAATTTAGACGGAATATTGTTACAAAAGGTATTCAATTAAATGATTTAATTGGAAAAAGATTAAAAGTGGGAAATGTTGAATTGGAGGGTATTGAATTATGCCGTCCTTGTAGACATCTGACTGAAATGCTTGATCAAAAAAATATTCTTAAAGAATTTATGAGAAAAGGTGGACTTAGATGTCAAATATTATCATCTTCAAAAATTACCTTAGGGGATAAAATTAATTTGTTAGATTAGACAAGTCATATCAAATTCTATATATGCATAAGACTAAATGACCAGACAAAAAAAACTAATCATTGCTTGTGATGGAGAATCAGCAAGTGGTAAAAGTACAGCTGCAAAACTTATATCTAAAAAATACAAATTACTTCTAATTAATTCAGGACTTTTATACAGGTATGCTAGTAAGTTAATAATCAAACACAAGCCTAAAAATCAAATTACCTTTATAAAAAATAAATTTAAAAATATTTCTTATAAAAAAATCTCAAAACAAAATTTACATTCAGAGCAAATCAGTAATCATGTAGCTGGCTTGGCGAAGATAAAAAAAATTAGAGAAATTGTTAACAAAGTACAAATTTCCATAATTAGGAAAAATAAAAGAATATGTGTTGAGGGGAGAGATATTGCCAGTAAAATATTGTCAAAAAACCCTAAGTATGATTTAGCATTTTATTTTAAATGTAGTTTAGATGTTGCAAGCTATAGAAGATGGTTAGATATTGAAAAGAAATTACCATTAAAAGAGGTAAAAAAGTCTTTAAAAAAACGTACTTTAACTGACAAAAACAGAAAACACAGTCCATTAATTAGAGTTAAAGACTCTATTTTAATTAGATCAGATCAGCTGACAAAAAAACAAGTTCTATCAAAAATGTCCAGTTATATAGACAGTTTGAATAATATAAATTAATTATTTTGTTGTTGATAATTTGGTTCTTCAATTGATTTTGTATCAGGATCTAGTTCCAATCCAGCTGGTGTTATTGTAGCTGGGACCGGTGTAAAAGTTGAGTCTGGATTTTCTACAGTATCTCTCACTCTCATTCTATATAAACCGAAACTTCCAATAATTGCATGTGCAATAATTAAAAATACAAATAAACCATTTAAACCAAACCATTCCATAAATATAGAACACAAAACAGGACCACTAATTGCACCTACACCAAAGATAAACTGCAAACCACCTCCAGCTGCTACGAATTTTGATTTAGGAACAAAATCATTTGTGTGAGCAAGGTTAAGTGAAAATAAAGGAAGGCATAAACTTGAATACAATCCTACAGCAATAAAAAATATAATTTTTCTTAAAGCAAATTCATCCATGTAATAAATATTTTGAATAGGATCGTTCGAAGTTAGAATAGAAATAAAAGCTAAAAAGGAACTACCAAAAGTTGTTATTACTATTACTTTTCTTCTATCAAATGTATCTGAAAAATAACCTATTGGTCCCTGACCAATTACTCCTGCAATTGTTGCTACAAATAAAAGTATTGATGTTTCAAGTAATGTAAATTTTGCAAGTGTTGCGTATACAGATATTAAAGAGAAGAATGCTGCATGAATAATACCTGTAAAAAATGAACTTAGCGAACCTAAAGGAGAAATTTTATATAATTCTTTAATACTTATTGTTTCTATTTTTTTAAATTTAGGGGCAGGTCTTTTAGTTAATAAAATAGGAACAAGTGCAACAGAAAGCAAAATAGAAACAAGAATAAATGGTTCATAATCATCTGGCTTACTAATATTAAGTAGCAACATACCAATAGCTAAACCAAAATAGATTACCATCATATAAGCAGACAATAGTTGCCCCCTATTTTTATTTGTAGCTCTATCGTTTAACCAGCTTTCTGTGACCACATAACAACTAACTAAACTTATACCTGTTATAAATCTACTTACTGTCCACATAAAAGGATTTACATAAACTACAGCAACTAATGCGCTTAAAGATGCTAGTGAAGCAAATGCAGCAAATACTCTTATATGACCAACTTTTGAAACAAAATTAGGTGTAGTTCTTGAACCAACAAAATAACCTACATAGTATCCAGACATAAAGATACCAGTTGTAAAAACACTAAAATCCTCAAGAACTGATCTGATACCCATAACTTGCATTTGTAATCCATGAGCAATCATCATTACTCCTATCCCAATAAATAGAGCCCAAGATTTTTTTACTTCTTTTTGCATTTTGAATTTTTAAGTTTTTATAATAGTTGGCTAGGTAGTTTTGGTTTGTGTTTTTTTTATGGCTAGCAAAGAATGAATTGCTATCGTAATAATGATAACCACACCTCCATAAATAGTCTCATTAGAAGGTTGCTCTTTTATAACCATCCAAACCCATAATGGTCCAAGAATTGTCTCTAGAAGAAAAAACAGATTTACTTCGGCTGCAGTTATAAATCTAGGAGCTATAGTCACTAAAACAAATGGTATAGCTACACACATTACACACATTAATGGCACATAGAAAAGATCATTACCTGCTAAAGAGAAGTCCTTTACAAAGAAAAAAGCAAAGATTGCAACACATAATTTTCCTATTACAGCAGAGGGAACTAAATCAGTTGATTTCGCATATCTTGCGATGTTAGCATTACAGGCTAATCCAAAAGAGGTGATCAATCCAAACAAATCTCCATAAAAATTACCAAGACTTAAAGAGTCGTAAAAAATATAAACGCAAGAAATAAATGTAATAATTATAGCAACCCAAGTCTTATTATCTGGTTTTTCTTTTAAGAAAATAGCACCCAATATAGCTGAAAGCATTGGAGCAAGTGCCACCATTAGCAATGTGTTTGCTACATTAGTATTTTGTATTGATATAATAAAAGTAATATTACAAATAGAGAAACTAATTACATAAAAAACACCAGGGTAACCAATTTTAAACAAAGCTGTAAAAAATTTATTTTTATAAAATAAAATAAGACCAATAAGAACAACAACAAATGGTATTGCGCCCCTATAGAAAAGCATTCCCCAAGTTTCAATATTTGATAATCTAATAAGTAAAGAGTCAGGCGTTATAAACATAATTGCAACAAATGCCATTAAAGAGCCTTTTTGTTGATTAGTTAAATTATTCACGCTCTGAGTTCTTTCCAAAAAGTTTTTGCTAGATTTTTTCCTGATAGATCAAAGTATGTTTTAAGTCCAGTTGGAGATGTAACATTTATATCTCCATTGAGTTTTTGATCAATAAAATCAATTCCAGCAAAAAAAATATTTTCTTTTTTTAAATCTTTTGCAATTAATTTTGAAATTTTATTTTCCATATTTGTTAATTTAATATTAATTGGTTTAGCCCCTTTGCTCATATTACTTAAAAATGAACCTTTTTTTGGAACTCTTGAGATTGCTCCACATACTATTCCATTAATAATAAAAACTCTTTTATCTCCGTTTATTATTTTAGGAAGAAATTTTTGACACATTATATGGTCATGTTTATTAATGAATTTATTTATTAATTTTGAATTAAAACTTTTTAGTAAGTGAATATCGTTACCACTGTAGCTATGAATAGGTTTTAATATTATTTTTTTATGTTTCTTAATAAAACTTTTTATTTCACTTAAATCCTGAGTAAAAATCGTACTAGGCATAAATCTTTGATATTTTGCTGAATATAATTTTTCAGATATATTTCTTATAGAAGTTGGATTATTTACTATTTTAACTTTATTTTTAATTCTATCTAAAATGTAAGTAGTAGATATATATTCAAGATTAAAAGGTGGATCCTGACGAATTAAAATAAACTTACATTTTGTTAGATCTAGAGCTTGTCTTTTTAATATTTTAAAAAAATTTTTATTTTTATAGTTAAATTTAATAAAAAAACCTTTAGCTATAATTTTTGAATTTATAATCGAAAGATTTTTTGGATCATAATAGAAAATCTTATATTTCTTATTCTGTATTTCGTTTGCTAGAAAAATACTAGTATCAGTTATCGGGTTTAATTTTGAAGGATCGTTTCCTTGTATCGCGATAATTTTACTGGTCATATAATTCTTCTAAATTTTCATTATTTGAAAATTTATTAATCATATAATCTGCATTAGTTGACTTGTTAAAAACTACTTTTCTTAAATGATTTAAAAATAAAGTTTCGTTTTTCCCTTTTTTGCTTAAGATATCTCTATTATTAAGTCCTTTTCGTGAAAGATCTAATAGCGTTGAAGCCCAATAATGCAAATCTTTTCCCATAAGTTCTGTATTAAAACCTTTTTTTGGAGATTCGAGATATGCATTAATAATTTTATTTTTATCCCATTTTTTTATTAATTCATATACTTCTTCTAAATTACCATAAAGCATTCCAATAAAAAAAGCAGGACCAGAGCAAAGACAATCCCACCCACAAGTATCCATAGACCTTAATTCTATATATTTTTTTAATCTATTCTCTGTAAATATAGTGCTCAAATGGGTCATCAAGTCATTTTCTGTCGGCAATCTATTTTCTATTTCATTGATTTTACCACTCATAAAATCACTAAATTTATATTTGGATCCAGATATATATTTGCCTTTATGTTGAATAAATAGAATTGGAAAGTCCATTACAAATTCAGCATATTTTTCAAAATTTAAATCCTCAAAGAATAATTTCGGAAGCCCACCTCTGGAAGTGCTTTGCCATACTTTTGATCTATAAGATAAATAACTACTATTTTTTTTTTCAACTATAGATGAGTTAGCAAATAGAGCTATTGTAATTGGAACTAATGAATTTGTTATCAAAAATTTTTTTTTGAAATCATCCTCAGATTTATAATCTATATTCACTTGAGTTCCGCATGTTCTGTACATCATATCCAAACTCAATTCGCCACCCAAAGGCATACTTTTAGTCATTAGCTTGTATCTTTCCTTTGGATTATTTGGAATTTCTTCTAATTTAGAGATAGGATCAAAACCTAAGCTCACAATTTTAATACTCAGTTTCTTTGTTACTTGCTCAAGTTCGAAAAGATAATCTTGTGACTCAGCACATGCCTCGTGCATATGATTTAATTTATCTCCAGAAAGTTCAATCTGATTTCCTGGTTCAAGAGTAATATTTTTTCCTCCTTTATTTAATCCGATAATATTTTTATTTTCAAATACTGGCTTCCAACCAAACTCTTGAAGAGCTTGAAACATTTCTTTTATTTTTGGATAATCGACTCTCTTATTATTATTTGTATTAAAAAGAAACTTCTCATGCTCAATTCCAATTCTAAAATTTTTTGTATCTTTGATACCTGATGAAAAATATTCTATAATTTTATCTTTTGTATCGATCATGGGCTTTAAGTACTGATTTATATGTAAATTTAAAGATGATAATAAGGCTCTTTTGCAAATATTTTTTTAACTAATGGCTTAAAATCATTCAAAGTCATACTTTTGTAATCAGGATCAAAAGAACATTGATCGTATTTTTCACAAAAATCTATTGTGTCTTGATAGTATTTGTGGTTTTTGAATTGGTCTCTAGCATTTTTATCACCACCTAAATGATCAGCACTATAGTAGGTCTGAAAAAGACCATGATGTAGAATAATCCAATAAGTTCTTTCTGAAACATAAGGTCTTAGAATGGATGCAGCATATTGAGAATGATTCATTGGTGCAAGATCATCTCCAATATCATGCAATAAAGTTGCTACAACCATTTCATCACTTTCTTTATTTTTAAATGCTCTTGTTGCAGCTTGCAAAGAGTGTTCTAATCTGGTGATTTTATAACCTTCTAAAGTAGAAGTTTGTTTAGATAAATAATCTAAAATTCTGTCAGCTGTTTGTCTCTCAAATTTTTTCTCTAATTTTTCAAGAAGCTCATAATCTTCCTTAGTTCCATTTTTCATTTCAGTAAATTTTACTGTTTTCATATTTTAATTATCTGACCCAGTGCTTAGTAAAGATAACTGAGTTATTTTATTATCACCTAATTCATCTACTAATTTAACAGGATATTCACCTGTGAAATAATGGTCTGTTAATTGAGGATACGTTTCGTTTCTTTTTTCAAAACCAATTGCTTTATACAATCCTTCAATTGATAAAAATCTTAAAGATTTAGCTCCAATATATTCACAAATTTCATCATTCGTTTTATTTGCTGCTAACAATTCCTTTTTTGTAGGGGTGTCTACACCATAGAAATCTGGATATCTTATTTCAGGGCATGCAATTTTAACATGAACCTCCTTTGCACCAGCATCGTAAAGCATTTTAACAATTTTATAAGATGTTGTTCCTCGGACAAGAGAGTCATCAATTAAAATAATTTTTTTATTTCTAATTGTTGTTTGATTAGCATTTAATTTTAATTTAACACCCAAGCTTCTAATTTTCTGGCTTGGTTCAATAAAAGTTCTTCCAACATAATGGTTTCGAATCAATCCATGTTCAAAATTCATTTTTAATTCTTGAGCAAACCCCATTGCAGCTGCATTTCCAGAGTCTGGCACTGGAACCACTATATCAGCATCAGTATCATTTTCCTTTGCAAGTTCTCTACCGATATTTTTTCTATGCTCATACGCTGTTTTTCCTCCAATAAGACTGTCTGGTCTTGAAAAATAAATATATTCAAATACACAAGGCCTAACTTTTTTTGCATGGAAGGGTTTAATACTTTTCAGTTCATTATTTTCAATTAAAACTATCTCACCATTTTCAACTTCTCTGACAAATTTTGCACCAATAATATCAAATGCACAGGTTTCAGAGGCTAGAACATAACTATTACCAAGTTTGCCGATTACTAGAGGTCTAATTCCATAAGGATCTCTTACTCCAATTAGTGAGTTTTGAGTTAACATTACTAATGCATAACCACCTTGAATTTGAAAAATTGCATCAATCACTTTGTCAATTGTTTTTGATCTTTTTGATTTAGCAATTAATTGAACAATCGTTTCAGTGTCTGAAGTAGTGTAAAATATAGCCCCATCTTCAACTAGTTTATTTCTTAAAGCTATTGAATTAGTAAGATTTCCATTATGTGCAACTCCAATTCCACCTGCATTGGTGTCAGCAAAAAAAGGCTGTATATTTCTTAATATATTATTTCCAGTAGTACTGTATCTATTATGGCCAATTGCATAATTTCCTTTAAGATTATTGAGTACCTTTTCTTTATTGAAATTATCACCAACTAAACCAAATCTTTTTTCAGAATAATATTTTTCTCCATCAAAAGTAACTATTCCGCAGCCTTCCTGACCCCTGTGTTGAAGAGCGTGTAGGCCAAGTGCAGTCAGAGCCGAAGCATCCTTTGCGTTGGTAATGCCAAAAACTCCACATTCTTCTTTTAATCTTGGATTATAGTTCTTTAATTTTTTCTTTAGAATCTTGATATGTTTTTTCATTAGGAAATACTTTTATCAGATAACTACTACCTTTTTCTAAATATGGAAAGACGTATGATTTGTCAAAATTTATTGGCCATTTATCATAATTATAAACGATATGAATACCTGAAAAAAGACAAACAGATATAATATAAGCTCTTATAAAACCAAAAAAGAATCCAAATGTCGTATCTAAGCCACCGATTCCCGTATACCTAACTGCTTTGCTGATTCCTTTATTAATCAACAAAACCAAAAAGATAACAATCACAAATATTACTACCCCCAAACCAACATCGAGCACATACTCATTATCAATTACATCTTTTACATAAGGTTTAATTTTTGGAAATAGAATTAATGTAATTATGTATGCAAGTAACCATTTAGCCATCGAGAGAATACTTAAAATGAAACCTTTTTTATAACAATTTACTAAAGAAAGGATTGTTAGAATTAAATAAACTAAATCAATTATTGATATTGCTTTATAAAAATCTTTTATAATTTCTAACATTAAGATTACTTGCCAAAAGGTTTAACAATTAAGATTAACGCAGGAAGTAAAGTTAATACAGATACCATAGCTAATAACATAGCAAGCCCAGTAAACACACCAAAATAAATTGTTGGTATAAACTTTGATAATACTAAAATTGAAAATCCAAAAACAATCGTAATTGAAGTGTTTAGTATGGCTACACCAACAGTTGAATGACAAGTTTTTAATGTCTTGTTGTAATCCTTTATTTTATTAAACTCTTCTTTAAATCTGTAAATATAGTGAATACTGTTATCCACTGCAATTCCTATTGTAATTGCTGCAATAGTTATAGTCATCATATCCAAAGGTATTCCTAACATTCCAATTATTCCTAGTATAAAAAAAGCTGCAATAAAATTTGGAACAACTCCAATCAATGAAAGTTTAATATTTCTAAATAAGATTATGAACATTGAAAAAATACCAATCATGACTAGTCCCAATGTTAAAATTTGAGATTTAAACAAGCTTTGTAATAGATTATTAAATAATATTAATACACCTGCTAATTTGTAATCTTTTTCTTCTAAACCAAATTTATCTTTTAAATCAAAATTGATTTTGTTAATTAAATCATTTCTTCTTAAATCTTTTTGTGAGTCTATAATTCGTAAACTAATTCGAGCCTCATTATTTTTAATTGAAAGATAAGGATCAATGATTTGAGTTTTAATACTCTCTGGAATTTTAGAATAAAGCACGCCCATTTCTAAAGTGCCCAAAGGCTTATTATTGTTCAATTGAGTAGCAACTTGAATAATAGATGAAAAAGATAGAACTTTACCAATTTCAGGTAAGCCATCTAAGTAATTATGAACAGATGTAATTAGATCAATTTTATCTTTGGTAAACCAATATTTTTCATCATTATTATCTTCCTCTTCATCACCCCAATCATCAAACTCATCATCTTCTTCAGATTTTTTTAGTTTTTCTTTCTTTGGAAACTTTATAATAACCTCCAAAGGCGTGGTTCCACCTAGCTCTTCATCTATAAGCTTCATACCTTTATAAATTTCAGTATTCTTGTCAAAGTAATTTATAAAACTATTTTCAACTTCTAACTTACTTATTCCAACAACACTTAAAATTACAATTAGTCCGGTTGCTAAGAAGATAGAGTTTTTATTATCTATAGAAATTAGACCAAGTAAATTTGTAAATTTTGATTTTTGCTGTTTCTTGACTGTAATATTATTTGTCGGTGCAAAGTTTAAAAGAGTAGGTAGCATAGTAAATGTAATGATAAATGATGTAATTAATCCTAAAGTCATCATCCAACCAAAATCAATAATGGGTTTTATTTCACTAAAAATTAAAGATAAGAATGCAAAAATTGTAGTTAGGACAGTATAAAGAATTGGCCAAAACATTTTTGAAGTAGTTAAGGAAATAATTTCAAAATTATTTTTTGACGGAGAATCATTTTTAAGCTGAAGAAACCTAGTGCTCATATGAATATTCATTGCCATAGTTAATATTAACATCAGTGCAATAAAATTTGATGAGATAACTGTAACTTTCCATCCGAGCAGTCCAAGTAACCCCATCATAATTATCACAGAAAAAAGACAACTACTTATAGGAACTACAATCCAAAGAAGGTTTCTAAAAACAAACCATAAAGTGGCAATTATGAATAATAGAACTCCCAAACCAAAAACAATTATGTCGCTTTTGATAAAAGTCATCATATCATCAGCAATCATTGGTATACCGCCTAGATAAATCTTTCCAACATCACCATAACTTTGAATAACTTGTCTAATTTCTAAAATATTCTGGTGGTTTTGTTTTTTGATTTGATCTTTAATTAGTTCAGCTTCTTCTTTTGATTTATTTTCTATATATTTTAATTTTTGAGGCTGTTTAATGTTAACAATAATTCCACTAGTTTTACCATCTTCGCTAATGACAAAATTTCGAAAAACAGGACTATTTAAAATTTCTTTGAAACCTCGATCTCTATCAACATCTTCATCTTTTAATGTTTTAAAGCTTTCTAGTCTTTCTTGAAGGGGAGCTTCTGAATTATTTAAAAGCGGAATGTCTAATAATGTAATTACACTATGGACCCAATTTAGGCTCTGAATTTTATATTTTAAACTTAATAAATTATTAATTGAAGAGTCAGTTGCCATTCCCTCATTTGGTGTATAGGTAAGAATTAAAAATTCTTTAGATCCATATCTTTCAGAGACTTCTTTCAAATATGCTAAATCTGGGTCATCTTCTATTAATAGAGTTTCTGATGAAGCATCTAGCCTAAAATTTTTTGAATAGTATCCAAAACTTAAAATAGCAATAATTAACAAAATAAATATTGCTTTGGGATTTTTAAGGATAAAGTTTTGATAAAAATGAGCCATCATTCAAGCTCTTTATATTGGAATTTAACTTAATTGAGTATCCTTAAATTTTGTAAATCTTTCCTCAAATTCTAGAGTTACTTTACCAATAGGACCATGTCTTTGTTTTCCAATTATAATTTCGGCTAAATGTGCAACTTCATTCATTTTTGCTTGCCACTCTGCATGTTCAACTGTCGCCTCCCTTGGCTCTTTTCTTTGTAAATAATACCCCTCTCTGTAAACAAACATTACAACATCTGCATCTTGCTCAATGGAACCAGACTCTCTTAGATCTGCTAATTGAGGCTTATGATCATCTCTTTGTTCTACTTGTCTAGATAATTGCGAAAGAGCTACCACGGGAACAGAAAGCTCTTTAGCTATAGCCTTAAGCCCTTGAGTAATCTGAGAGATTTCTTGCACTCTTCCATCTTTATTAAAAGTAGTTCCTCTCATTAATTGAATGTAATCAACCACAATCATATCTAGACCACTTCGTCTTTTAATTCTTCTTGCTCTATTGCTCATAGCAGCAATACTTATTGCAGGTGTTTCATCTATAAATAAAGGTAGGTCAGCAATATCTTTAGAGGTTTCTAAGAATTTATCAAATTGTTCATCGGTAATTCTTCCTTGTCTAATATCGTTTGAGCTAATTCTTGCTTGTTCAGAAATAATTCTTGTAGACAATTGTTCAGAGGACATCTCTAGCGAAAAAAAAGCAATTGAAGACTCTTTTCCACTATCCTGTAAATTTTTAGCTGCATTAAATGCTATATTGGTTGCTAAAGATGTTTTACCCATAGAGGGACGTCCAGCTATAATAATCAAATCAGATTGGTGTAAACCCCCAAGTTTATAATCTAAATCTCGAAGTCCAGTTGGGACACCTACTATACCTCCTTCATTTTTATAAGCTGCTGAAGCCATATCAATAGTCTGTTTCATTGCTTCATCAAATTTGATTATGTTAGAATTAAACGAACCTTTTTCTGCTAAATCAAATAATGATTTTTCAGTTTTCTCAATAATATTTTGTCCATTTGTTTCAAGGTCGTTTACTTTAACGTCATCAACAGTTTGTTCAGAAATTTTAATTAACTCTCTCCGAACGAACATATCGTAAATAATTTTGGAATATTCTATTGTTTGCCTAACTGAAGTAGAAAATTTAGTTATCTTTACTAAGTATTCAGGAACATTTAAATCATCTTTCTCATCTTCAAAATAATTTTTAAGAGTAATTGGATTTGCTAACAACCCTTTATAAATTAAATTTGAAATAGACCCAAAAATTTTCTGGTGCATAGGATCATAGAAATTAGAACCTTCAATTATAGTATTAATTTCGTCAAACATTTCATTACTAACAAGAATAGACCCTATAACAGCTTGCTCTGCCTCAATATTATTTGGTAACTCTTTAAATTGATCTTTGACTATACTCAAATTGTTTTCCATGAAAATAAATTTACATGAAAATTAACTAAATCAAATTATTAATTAAAGTTGGGGAAAAGAATGTATAATTATTGGATTGTATCAGCCGAAGAAACACTGATTGTAATCTCAGCATCAACTTCTGAGTGTAAAGAAATTTTTACTTTAAATTTTCCTAAGGCTTTTATTTCTTCAACTGGTTGTATCATTGAAGGTTTAATATCAATTTCGTTTTCTTCTTGAATAAGTTTTGAAATTTCAGTTGGTTTAACTGAACCATATAATTCATTATTTTCTGTACTTAGTTTTTTTACTGAATATTCTTTGCCATTAATTTGTTCAGCAATTTGAGATGCTTCTTTTTTCTTTTCATTATCTTTTTTAGATAATTCTGCTTTAATTTTTTCAACTTCTTTTATGTTTTCTTTTGAAGCATAAAGAGCTTTTTTATTAGCTATTAAAAAGTTTCTTGCAAAACCTCTTTTTACATCTATTACTTCACCAATAGATCCAATTCTTTTCACATTTTCTAATAAAATTACTTTCATTTTATATTAGAGCTAAGTTTCTAGCTCTTTTAATTGAAAGAGAGAGCTCTCTTTGTTTCTTTTGAGATACATTTGTAATTCTTGAAGGTAAAATTTTACCATTCTCAGACACGTATTTTTTTAGTAGTTTAATATTTTTATAGTCTACCTCTGGAGCTCCTTTTACTGATAAAGGGCAAGTTTTTTTAAATTTATATTTATTAGGTTGAAAAATACTTAATTTTGCAAAATTACTTTGTTTACCTTTTTTATTTCCACTTTGTCTTTTTGGCATTAGTTTTTAGTGCTTTCTCTTTTTTCACTATCTTCTTTTTTTCCAAAATAGTTTGTTTCTAGATCAAATTTTTTTACTCTAACTGTTAAATATCTTAGTAATTTTTTATCTATAGATTCATTTTTCTCTAATTCATCTATTACACTTCCTTTACCTTTTAATTTAAAGTGTATGTAGCTTCCTTTTTTATTCTTTTTAATAAGATAAGATAAGTTAAGTAATCCCCAGTTTTCAGTTTTAACAACTTCACCATCATTTTTTTCAATAATTTTAGAATATTTTTCTGTTAGTTGCTTTAATTCACTTGGTGAAGTATCTTGCCTAGCAATAATAGTATGTTCGTATAAATTCATTTAAGTTCTTTAATAAAAAGTGAGGATATACTATTATAAAAGTTCAATTACAATAGTTAAAAAGGCAAAAATAATAGTTTTTTTTATATGTTTTCAGTAATTTTTCCAGGTCAGGGATCTCAAATAGTGGGAATGGGAAAAGAGTTTTATGATAAATTTAATATAGTTAAAGACCTGTTTAAGCAGGCAGATGATGCGCTAAATTTTTCTATTTCTAAGCTTATTTTAGAAGGGCCAAAGGAAGAGTTAGATTTAACAACTAACACTCAGCCA
The DNA here is from genome assembly GCA_902573295.1 of uncultured Pelagibacteraceae bacterium. GTDB lineage: Bacteria > Pseudomonadota > Alphaproteobacteria > Pelagibacterales > Pelagibacteraceae > Pelagibacter. The sequence continues at coordinate 22,447 of CACGJB010000009.1, forward strand.
GCAATATTTTTAATAAGCTACTCAATATTTAATGTAGCAAAAAATGAATTCAAACTAGATTTAAATAAAGCGAAATACTTTGCTGGACATTCTTTAGGTGAATATTCAGCTTTATCATGTGCAGGATATTTGGATTTTTCAGATACTTTAAAAATATTAAGAATTAGAGGAGATGCCATGCAAAACTCTGTGCCTAAAGGGCAGGGAGGTATGGTCGCGGTATTAGGCTCAACTGTTAGTGAAATTGAAAAGATTTTGACAGAATCTAAAGAAAATTTAAAAGTACAGATTGCGAATGATAATTCCGAAGGTCAAATAGTTTTGAGTGGAAAAACAGAGGATTTAGAAAAGTTAATTATAATTTTAAAAAATAATTCAATAAAAAATATCAAACTTCCAGTAAGTGCACCTTTCCATTGTGATTTGATGAATAATGCAACAAAAATTATGACTGAAGAGTTAAATAAACTTAATTTTAAAAACGGTCAAAATAAATTAATTTCAAACGTTACTGCTAATGAAATTAAAGATCCAGATGAGCTTAAAAATCTATTGATTAAGCAAATAGAAAATAGAGTTAGATGGAGAGAAAGTGTGATTAATATGATAGAAAATAATGTAGATCATTTTATAGAAATTGGACCTGGGAAAGTTTTGTCAGGTTTAGTAAAAAGAATTAATAGAAATGTAAAAATTGATACAATTAATGGTCAAAGTGATATTGAAAGTCTAAAAATATGATGGATTTAAAAGGTAAAAATATTATTGTTACAGGTGCCTCGGGTGGAATTGGAAATTCAATAATTGAAAAATTAAATCAAGCAGGTGCAAATATTTTAGCTACAGGCACAAAAAAAGAAAAACTTGAGGAGCTAAAAAGTAAATATGAAAATATTAAAATATTAAAGTTTGATATCTCTCAAAGTGAAAAAATTGAGGAATTTGTTGAAAACGCAACTAAAGAACTTGGTGGCAGTTTAGATTGTATGGTTAACAATGCAGGTATCACTCAAGACAATTTAGCAATAAGAATGAGTTTGGAGGAATGGCAAAAAGTAATTGACATTAATTTAACGTCAACTTTTTTAATGAGCAAGTCAGCAATAAAAAAAATGCTTAAAAATAAATCTGGAAAGATTGTTAATATCACATCAGTTGTTGGTCATACAGGCAACCTAGGACAGGCTAATTACACAGCATCTAAAGCAGGTATAATTGCGATGTCCAAGAGTTTGGCAATAGAATATGCAAAGAAAAATATTAATATTAATTGTATATCTCCTGGGTTTATTAAAACAGCAATGACTGATAAATTAGACGATAAATTTAAAGAGGCTATAATATCAAAAATTCCTTCAGCAAGGCTAGGAGAACCAGATGACATCGCAAATGCAGTGCTTTTTTTATGCTCAAATCAATCAAGTTATATAAATGGTGAAACCTTACATGTTAATGGAGGCATGTATATGGCTTGACAAAACAGGTTTTTAAACTATTAAGAATTTATAACAAAAAGGATCAATATGTCAGAAGACGTTTCAAGCAAAGTTAAAAAAATTGTAGCAGACCATTTAGGAATTGATGAGTCAAAGGTAACTGAGGAGTCAAGTTTTACTGATGATCTAGGGGCTGATAGTTTAGATACAGTAGAATTAGTAATGGCCTTTGAGGAAGAATTTGGCTCTGAAATTTCAGATAGTGAAGCTGAAAAAATTTTAACAGTTGGTGATGCTATTAAATTTATCGAAGGAAAAGCAAATTAAAAAATAAATGCCCTCAAACAAACATGGGGTAATGATAGTATTATCTTCTCCGTCAGGAGCTGGTAAAACAACTTTAGTAAAAATGTTATCTAAAATAGATAACTTTGATATTTCTATTTCACACACAACCCGATCTCCAAGACCAAATGAAGATCCAGGAAAAGATTACTTTTTTGTTGATGTTATTGAATTTCAAAGATTGATTAAAAATCAAGAATTTCTTGAGTATGCCAAAGTTTTTAATAATTTTTATGGAACTACACGTACACCAGTTATTGAAAAATTAGATAAAGGAAAAAATGTATTGTTTGATATTGATTGGCAAGGCGCAGATCAAATCAAAAACAAAAAATTAGATTATAAATTAATAACTTTTTTTATTTTGCCACCAAGCAAAGAAGTTTTATACGATAGACTTCAAAATAGAGACATGAAAGATAAAATGATTGTTACTGAGAGAATGAAACAATTTGAGAGAGATGTTCTTCATTGGATAAATTATGATTATGTAATTATAAACGATCAATTAGACTCATGTTTTGAAAAAATTAATAACTTGATCAATGCAGAAATAAATGATGGTTCAAAAGATTATGATTTAGAATTTGTAAGAAATCATATAAATAAGTTAACAAGTTAATTTTTCATATTCACTGGTTAATTTATAATACATTTCATAATTCAAGTTTTGTGGTCTTAAATTTAAGTCAATTTTTAATTTATTTAACACATTTTTATTACCATTAAAAATTTGATTAAAAGGTTTTTTTAACATTTTTCTTCTGTGATTAAAAAAAACTCTTGTAACTTTTTCAAGATTTCTTGGATCCACAAGCTCATGATATTTTTTTTTCGGACTAAAATATAAAATAGTGCTATCTATTTTTGGTTTTGGTAAAAATGATTGTGGCTTTACATCAGATATTTTTTTAATATCTAGTTTCCAATTAGCTAAAATTGATAACCTGCCATATTGTGAAGTATTGTATTTTGCAAGAATTCTATCAGCAACTTCTTTTTGAAACATTAATATTAAGTGATCAAACCAGAAATTATTTTTTAAATTTACAATCCATTTACTCAAGATCTCTGTGGATATGTAATAGGGTAAATTACCAAAAACTGTTATTTTTTCTTTTGATATGATGTTTTCATCAATATCTAAAATATCCTCATTTATAATTTCAATTTGATTGTTAAAAATTTCGTCAAGATATCTAACCAAATCATTATCTTTTTCTATTACAATAAATCTTTTTGGATTTTTATTAAGTATAAATGAAGTTAGATTACCACTTCCTGGCCCAACCTCTAAAACTGTTTTTCCCTTAATTGGTACTATGTTAACAATTTTTTCTAAAATATTTTTATCAGTCAGAAAATTTTGACCTAGACTTCTTTTTGTTTTAATCAATTTTTGTCCAAAAAGGTTATTGCTTTAATTAAACTGAGTGGATTTGATTTATTTTTACCTATCATATTTTCATTTGGTCCGTGATCAGGAGAAATTCTAATGAATGGAAGTCCAACAGTAATATTTATTGCATCGAACTCATATATCGATTTTAATGGTCCTAATACTTGGTCATGATACATACCAATGATTACATTAAATTTTTTACGGTTATTATTTAAAAATATTGTATCTGCAGCATAGGGTCCAGACACTCTGTATCCAGATTTTAATAATTGATTTATTGCAGGTTTAATTATTTTTTCATCCTCTTTCTTTGAAAAACTTTCACAATGAGGGTTCAAACCAGTTATAGCAATTTTAGGTTTATACCCAAAGTGATTTTTATAAAAATTACTAATTAGCATTGCTTTTTCGAATATTATTTTTTTATTTATTTTTTTTGCAACTTCATTTATTGGCAAATGTGTTGTTACGGGACAAACAGAAAGTTTTTTATTATAAATTAACATTGCCTTTTTTTTTGTTGAAGTCTTTTTAGAAATATATTCAGTAACTCCTAAAAATTTATTTTTTAAAAAAGTTTTTTTTGAGATAGGCCCGTTAATCAGTTTAGATGAAGACCCTGATTTAATAATTTTTAATGCAATTTCAAATGATTTTTTTATATAATTATTTGATTTACTAGTAATCTTTCCAAGTTTGGGTTTTTGTATATAAGGAACGTTTATAAGGTTAATACTCTGACTATTTAAAATAATATTGTTAATATCTGAAATATTAATAATATTTATTTTCTTTTTAAAATTTAATTTTTTCATGTGAAGTTTGAGGACACTTAAGGAGCAGATCAAAATTAAAGGACTTCTAAATTTTTTTTTTTTTAGTGTTTTAAAAAAAATTTCTAAAAAAATACTATTTGGTTCTCCAGCAACTAAAATAATTGGTTTATTTCTCATTTATTGAATAATTAATTTTAATTTTATTGAAGTATATTTTTGAATATTGATTAAGTTGTTTATTTCTCTCAAAATCTATCATTCTTTGAAGTAGGTTTTTTTTGTCACTTTTAACTTCAATTAATTTTAAGTCATCGATTTTTAAAATTATATAATTGTTGTTAACTTTTATTGATCTTGTGAATTCACCAACTTTAATTTTTTTAAGTTCATCTAAAATTTTTTTTGAAAGGCTTTCTTCATCTACCCATCCTATCTTACCACCAAATTTAGCTGTTTCGCTAATACTAAAAATATTTGCAGTATTTCTAAAACCTTCTTTGGTTATACTATGTTTAATTTTGCTTATTTTTTTTTCTGCTGTTGTGTTTTGATCAACTTGAAAAAATATCTCTGATAACAAATATTGTTTTTTGAATTTCTTTTCAAATTTACTGATTTTTATTTTTAGTTTTTCTTCATCAATTTTTACCTGTTTATTAAATTTGTCTAATATAAGACGATTCCAGAAAAATTCTGTTTTTAGTTTTTCTTTAATTTCAG
>CACGJB010000010.1 GCA_902573295.1 uncultured Pelagibacteraceae bacterium
GTGTTATTCTGTCTTTTCGCAAATTCAGATTTAAATTAATTTTTGTTTGATACTTTTGATTTAATGTGTTCAGACCACTAAATTTTAAATATTCTGAGCTTTTAGATAGATTTTTAGGGCTTTTGAATAAATAAAATTTATTAAAAAATTTATTTTTGAGCAGAGAATTAGTTAGTTCATTTCCACCCTCTATTAATAAATTCCTGCAGCCAAAATTATATAGTTTTTTTAAAATTTCTCTCATATCAAATCTGTTATCTCTATAAACTTTAGATTTAACAAGAATAATGCCTTTTCTTTTAAATTTAGAAATTTTTGATTTATCAGCTTTGTTATAAAATATTAAAGTATTTTTTTTATTAGAGGATTTTATTATATGGCTGTTTATTTTAGTATTTAAATTATTATCTAAAATAATTCTTTTAGGAGAAAAATTTTTCACACCTTTTAAACGACAATTTAATCTTGGATTATCTTTGTTAAGTGTTTTGTATGTAATCATCAAGCCATCGTTTTGATATCTCAAAAGATGTGAAAACTGATCTGAATAAATATTTGTAATTTTTTTTTGATACTTAGTGTAAATAATATTGTTTTTTGAAACAGCTATTTTGCCAGTTACATAAGGTAATTTTTTCTTTCTATTAAAAAAATAAGGATAATAAAAGTTTTCAATTTTATTTTTTAACAAACCTTTTTTTACAATTATTTTTTTTGAATTTAAAATTTTAGAACTTTTATTTCTTACTCTTTTGTCTATATCTGTAACAGAATATATGACCTCAGAAATTTTTGATTTAATTATTAAGTCAGTACATGGTGGTGTTATTCCATAATGACAACATGGTTCTAGGGTAACATACATTTTTGCGCCTTTTAAATCTTCGAAACTATTTTTAATTGCATTAGATTCGGCGTGTGGTCTTCCATTAAATGAGGTTTGACCTATAGAAATTATTTTGTCATTTTTAACAATTACACACCCTACTGAAGGATTTGATCCAGTAAGACCGTGACGAGATCTAGCCAGATCTAAGGCTATCTCCATGTAAAATTTATCTTTTAATGTAAAATTATCTTTTTTTGTAGACATCTAGCTTGTCCACGAATTGTACGAAATCTTTTTCTTCTCTAAAATTTCTATATACAGATGCAAATCTCACATATCCAACTGGATCTAAATCTTTTAAACCCTCCATAACCATAGTTCCAATTGTGTTAGTGGATATTTCACTTTGACCAAGTTCCTCTAGAGATCTTGAAATTTGACTTATAAATTTTTCTATTGTTTCAGTGTCTATCGGTCTTTTCTTAAGAGCAATATAAATAGATTTAGATAGCTTATCTCTATCAAATGTAGATTTTCTCCCATTTTTTTTCACTACCATCAATTCTCTAAACTGAACTCTTTCAAAAGTTGTAAAACGAGCTCCACAAACACAAAGTCTTCGTCTTCTTATAGCCGTACCATCTTCTGTAGGTCTAGAGTCGACAACGGATGTCTCCCCCTTTTTACATATTGAACAAATCATTTACTACAAGTTCTTATATATCGGAAATGACGAAGTTAAAGAAATAACTTCATTTTTTACTTCTTCTTCTATTTTGCTGTTATCTGATGGGTTTTCAGATAGACCTTTTAAAGTTTTTGTTATCAACTCACCTACTGTTTTAAACTCACTTAATCCAAAACCTCGTGTTGTAGCTGCTTGTGTACCTAATCTAATTCCTGAAGTAATCATAGGTTTTTCTGTATCAAAAGGAATACCATTTTTATTACATGTAATATTTGCTCTTGATAAACTCTCAGCTGCAAGATTGCCTTTCACTTTATAAGGTCTTAAATCTACCAACATCAAATGAGTATCTGTTCCATCTGAATAAATTTTAAATCCATTATTTTTTAAAGTTTCTGCAAGTATCTTAGCATTTGCTAAAACAGATTTAATATAATCTTGAAATTCTGGCTGTAAGGCCTCCAAAAATCCAGCTGCCTTAGCTGCAATGATGTGCATCAAAGGTCCTCCCTGATAACCAGGAAATACTGCAGTATTAAATTTTTTAGCAAGATCTTCGTGATTAGTTAAAATTATACCTCCTCTAGCACTTCTAAATACTTTGTGAGTTGTTGAGGTAACAACATGTGCATAGTCACAAGGATTAGGATAACCTTTACCTGCAACTAAACCTGAAAAGTGTGCCATATCAACCATTAAATATGCTCCAACTTTATCCGCTATCTCTCTAAATCTTTTAAAATCAATTACTCTAGAATAAGCGCTTCCACCAGCTATTATAAGTTTAGGCTTATGTTCTAAAGCAAGCTTTTCAACATTATCATAATCAATTAGTTCGGACTCCTTATCAACATCATAACCTACTGCATTAAACCACTTACCAGACATTGAGATTTTTAATCCATGAGTTATGTGACCTCCTGAATTTAAGCTCATTCCCATAAAAGTATCACCCGGGCTTAACAAAGCTAAGAATACTGCACCATTTGCTTGAGCACCTGAGTGTGGTTGTGCGTTTGCAAATTTACAATTAAATAATTTTTTTAACCTTTCAATGGCAAGATTTTCAGCTACATCAACATGCTCACAACCGTTATAGTATCTTTTTCCTGGATAACCTTCGGCATACTTATTTGTTAAAACGGAACCTTGAGCTTCTAATACTGCTTGTGAAACTATGTTTTCAGAGGCTATCAACTCAATATGTTGTTGTTGTCTTATTAATTCATCTTTAATAGCTTTGTAAAGTTCTGGATCTTTTACAGACAAACTATCCTCAAAGAAGCTTTTATAACTATCATTTAAATAATTTTTTTCACTCGACATAATTATATTTTTTTAATTCTTTTTAAGTGTCTACCACCATCAAATTTTGTGTCTAAAAAAACACTTACAAATTTTAACGCATTTTTTTTAGTTATCAACCTTGATCCTAATGTAATGATATTTGCATCGTTATGCAATCTGGATAATTTTGTTGATTTTAGATTAAAACATTGTGCAGCGCGAATATTTTTATGCTTATTTGCCGCAATATTCATACCAGTACCAGATCCACATACTAAAATGCCAACATTATTCTTATTTAACTTAACTCTTCTGGCTACTTTATGTGCATAGTCAGGATAATCGACTCTGTCATCATCTTTAGGACCAAGGTCGACAAATTTCACTTTTTTATTTGTTAAATAATCTTTGATTGTTTCTTTTAATTTAAATCCAGCATGATCTGATGAAATAAATATTTTTTTCAAATTAATTAAATTTGTAATCCAAAACACAAGCAACCAAGTGTATTCTATTTTCTTCTCCACCATTAAATGCATTGTGATATTTGGTGTTATTTGTAATCCACACAGAACCGTCGGCAGGCATATGCTTTGCAACATTATCAATAACCATGATGCAGCCGGGGTTAGTAATTATTGGTATATGTAATCTTGGCTCAGGATCTCTGTGCCAACTTAAAGTTGATCTTGGTTCTTTTAAAAGAATTCTTATTCTTCCAAGTTTATATTTTGATGAAAGAATGTCATATACTTCTTTAAAATAGGTATTTTCATAATCTTTTATAAATTCTGAATATTGCGACTCATCAAGAGACTCGTCTCTAATCACTTCTTTTCCTGATTTATCAGGTTTTGTCCAGTATACACCTCTAGCCTTGTTACCTTTAATTGAGTCTGGATCACCAGGTATTTGGGTTAATGATATGGCTCCAAAATGAGTTACACCAGCATCTTCAAATTTTTTAATCTTTACTATTTGTTGATAGGCCTCTTGTAATTTTTCTATATCAAATTTAATTTCTTGTTTTTGAAAATCGCTAAAGTCTAAAACTCTATCTTCTTGCTTAATATTTAAATTTATTACTTTTGAATTTTCTGCTGTCATCTTGATTGCTTTCTACCCTTTTTTTTGTATATGTGTATATTACATTTGTCGCAATTTAAAAGTAAATTAAAAGATGATTATAGGTAAATACCCCAGTCTTAGACTTAGAAGAGGTAGAAAAGAATCTTGGTCAAGAAGACTGATCCAAGAAAACACTTTAAGTCCAAATGACTTTATACTACCTATTTTTTTAATTGAAGGGTCTAATAAACGGCAAGCTATTTCATCTATGCCTGGAGTATACAGATATACTATAAATAGATTGAATCAAGTTATAGACAGAGCATTAAAAAAGAAGATACCAATGGTTGCACTATTTCCAAAAACCCAAAATGCACATAAAGATGAATTGGGGACAGAATCACTTAATGAAAAAAATTTAGTTTGTAGGGCAATTCAGGAAATAAAAAAAAGATACAAAAATCAAATCGGCATAATGTGTGATGTAGCTTTAGATCCTTACACATCGCATGGTCATGATGGTTTAATCAAATCTAGCACTATACTAAATGACGAAACAATTGAGGTTTTAATCAATCAATCATTACTTCAGGCTGAAATGGGTTGTGATGTTCTAGCTCCGTCAGATATGATGGATGGCAGAATAGGAAAAATAAGAAAAGCTCTAGATAAAAATAAATTCCAAAACGTTCAAATATTATCTTATGCTGCAAAATATGCCTCAAGTTTTTATGGACCTTTTAGAGATGCAGTTGGTTCTAAAGGTTCGTTAAAAGGAGATAAAAAAACTTATCAAATGGATTATAGAAATTCTGATGAAGCTTTAAGAGAAGTTGCATTAGATATTAAAGAAGGTGCTGATATGGTAATGGTTAAACCAGGCATGCCCTACTTAGACATAATAAAATCAATAAAAGAAAAATTTAAATTACCTGTATTTGCCTATCAAGTATCAGGAGAATACAGCTTAATTGAAACAGCTATAAAGAAAAAATTGATTAATAAAGATGCTATATATGAAAGCTTAGTTGCGTTTAAGAGAGCTGGTGCCAATGCTATAGTAAGTTATTATGCTGATAGAATCGATAAAATAATTAAATAATTATTTTAGCGTATTTAAGAATAGCAACCTGCTATTTGGGTAATTTAAATTATTTGGTCTTAATATAGTTTTATCCAAATAATCACCTACTAATTTCAAACCGTTCAATAAAGTGCCGAGATCATTAACTTCCATATCCTTTTCAATCAAAAAATTTGGTACATATTTTTTTTCATTTAAAGAACTAGCGTAATATACAGTTTTGTTACCTTCTAAATCTTTTTCAACTAAATTTTCGAGCGCCAAGTCATATCCTAATATTTTAAGTAACTCCAATTCCCAAAATATATATTTTTTTAACCAATCTTTTTCTTTTAAAATTAAAAATAAATTTTGAATTATAAAATAAACTTTATCATTAGATTGAGACTCTGCTGTTAATATTTTAATCAAATTCATTGCAGATGTAATACAAGATAACTTTTGTTTGTGATCAAAATATAATGGGGTATAGGCATTTAAAATTTCAATTTTAAAATTACCTATTCTATTTTCATTTTTAGAGTTGTAATTAACATGGAGCTTGTTACCAACTTGAAGATAATTTTTAATTTTTTTTGAAGTACCACCAAATACAATTCCAAATATTTTTCCTTTATCTTTTGTAAATAATTCTGCAATTAATGAATTTTCATTATATCTTGTTTTGCTTATTAAAAATCCTTCGTCTGACCAATTCATTTTTTATTTGTAATTTTTAAACATTCTATAGCAGCATTTTGTTCAGCTTCTTTTTTTGATTTTCCAGTAGCTATGAAATATTTTGTATTAGGTAATTTTACTCCAACTTTGAATATAGGTTTATGTCTTGGTCCTGTGTTTGAAATTAATTTGTAAATAGGTAATTTTTTAAATTTTTTTAAAGTTAGTTCCTGCAACTTTGTTTTTGCATCTATTTCTGTAACTACACTTTTTTCAATATGATCTTGCCACAAGTTTAAAATTGTTTTTTCAACAATTGTAAAACCTTTATCAAGATAAATAGCACCAATTAATGCTTCACAGCTATCAGATATAATTTTATCCTCTATTTTTATTTTTTTGTTTTTAGGATTAAATGTTTTAACGTAACTAGATAGATTAATTTTTTTTGCTATATCCAGACAAGTTTTTTTATTAACCAACGAAGCAAATTTTTTATCAAGAATACCTTCTTTTTCCTCAGGATAAATTTCCAAAAGTTTTTTTGCTATTACTAAACCAAGAACTCTATCGCCAAGAAACTCAATCTTTTCATTATTTTCATTTGGATTAAAGCTTTTATGTGTAAGGGCTTGGATAAGTAGATCTTTATTTTTAAATTTTATTTCAATTTTTTTTTCTAAACTCTGATAGTTAATTTTCATTAATTAATTTTATTAAAAGTTCTATTAAATCTTATTGACTTATGCCATTTCCAAAATTCAAAAAAACTTCCTATTCTTTTATCTGAAGAGAAAAAAATAAATTGAGCTTTTCCTACTAAATTATCTTTATGCACATATCCAACACTTGTTAGGTACCTGCTATCTTTAGAACAATCTCTGTTGTCACCTAAAAAAAAATAATGATCTTTTGGTACAGTAAACACATCGGAATTTTGATAAGTATAATCTTTTAAATAAACAGTATGAAATTTTTTACCATTTGAAAGTTTTTCTTCAAATTTATAAACATCAATACTATTATTTCCACAAAAAATAGTTGTTTTGTTGGTAATTTTGGATTTAAGAATTTCGGAATTATTTAAATATAAATTAGAATCTATAAATTGAATTTTATCACCAGGTAATCCTATTAATCTTTTAATGTAATCTGTTCTATTATCCGCAGGAGTTTTAAACACAATAACATCTCCCCTATCAGGACTACTAAACATAATTCTTTTGCTTAATATTGGCGGGCTAAAAGGAAAAGAGTGCTTACTATATCCATAGGTATATTTTGTTACAAACAATCTATCACCTACTAATAAAGTTGGTTCCATAGATGAAGATGGAATATAAAATGGTTGTACTAAAAGCGATCTAATTATAACTGCTATTATCAATGCATAAATTAAAGTTTTTATATTTTCTGAAAAAAAATTTTTATCTAATTTCATGACGTTTGGATAATTGCAAATGCAGTTGAGTAATTTTTTTCATCTGAAATTGACAGAAAACACTTAAAATTTTTGATTTTAAAATTCTTTTGTACAGTTTTTGTAATTTTTTTATTTTTAACATAATAAGGCTTTCCCATTTTGTCATTAACAACTTCTATATCTTTAAAATTTAAATTCATACGAAAACCTGTGCCAAGAGCTTTGGAAAATGCTTCCTTTGCAGCAAATCTCTTCGAAAAATAAGCTACTTTATTGTTTGCAGCATTAGATTGTTCTAATTCTTTAGATGTATAGATTCTTTTTTTAAATAAAGGGTTTTTAATCGATTTTTGAATTCTTTTATTTTCAACAATATCAACACCAATACCAAGAATTTTCATTTATTTTTTTATAATTTTTTTAAAGTTTTTAATTACTTTTGAAAGTCCATCAAATATCGACTCCCCGATTATAAAGTGTCCAATGTTATACTCATCTATTTCTATTATTTTGGTTAACATTTTGGTGGTTTTATAGTCTAAACCATGACCAGCATGAACTTCTATATTTAAACTTGATGCTAATTTTGTACTTTTTTTTAATTCTCTTTAATTCACTAGAAAAATTTTTATTTGATTTAACCATGTTTGCTAGTTTTCCAGTATGTATCTCAACACAATCAGCATTTAATTTTTTAGCAAGTCTAATGTCATTTGGAGAGGGATTAATGAATAAACTTGTTCTTATCTTTGCTTTTTTAAATTTTTTAATTATTTTCTCCAATTTATTAAAATTGTTCTTTATATTTAAACCTCCCTCGGTAGTAATTTCTTTTCTATTTTCTGGAACTAAACAGATAAAATTTGGTTTTATCTTTAGTGCTTTATTAGCAATTTCTTTATTCATAGAAATTTCAAGGTTTACAGGTACATTTCTTAAACCACAGATTTTTTTTGCATCAATATCATTTATATGTCTTCTATCTTCTCTTAAATGAATTGTTACAGAATCGGCTCCATATCTAATAACTTTTTTAGCTGCGTATAGTGGATCTGGATGCTTCTCTCCACGAGCGTTTCGTAAAGTTGCGATATGATCTATATTTACACCTAACCTTTTCACTTAATAAATCTACTTCCTGGGGTTGTTATTGGTATAAATTTAAGTTCTGGTGGTAATTTATTTGCTTTATAAGTTGGAACATTAATTTTTAAATGAGATGTTATTCCAGTTTTTATTTTTAAAGATTGTTTAGTTGATCGATCTATAATAGATGCAAATCCAATTAATTTTGCTTTTGATTTTTTAATCAATTTAACACACTCCAAACTTGATTTTCCTGTAGTTATTACATCTTCTATAATTAATACTCTTGCACCTTTTTTAATATTAAAACCTCTTCTGAGAGTAAATTTACCATTTACCCTTTCACAAAAAATTGTTTCCTTTTTAAGCAATTTTCCTATTTCATATCCAATAATTACTCCCCCCATTGCAGGAGCTAATATTAAATCAATTTTTTTAAATTTTTTTTTAATTTTATTTGCTAAGGATTTACAAATTTTATCAGCTAAATTAGGGTAACTTAAAAGTTTTGCACATTGAATGTATTTTGAAGAATGTAGACCTGAGGATAGAACAAAGTGACCTTCTAATAATGCATTAGTTTTTTTTAAAATATTTAAGGATTTTTTGAGTGAAAGCATTTCTTTTTTCTTCGTGTCTAATTATCTTAAATTTTATACTCTTTTGTTTTAGCTCTGCAATAAAATTAGTAAAATTCTTAAGGTTTCTGATAATTAATTTAAATTTAAAATTAATATAATTGGGATTTTTACCAACCATTTCTAAGCTCGATATATTTAATTTATGACTTCCAATAAGTGAGCTTATATCTCCTAATTGACCTGGCTTATCAGGTAATGACATCCATAAAGTGGTATTATATTTTTTTGTTTTTTCTTCTTTTTGCTCTCCTTTATCATGCCAATATCTTCTTATTGCGGCTCTAGCTTTACCTGTTTTAGTTGTTGGTATCCAGTGGAGTGACGGTGAATTATTTTTAGATGTTATAATATTTACACGATCACCATTTCTTAAAATAGTTTGTAGTTCTTTTTTGTTTCCATTAATTTCACAACCTACTGCTGAATTACCAATTTTGGTATGAACTGCATATGCAAAATCTATAGCCGTTGCATCTTTTGGTAATTTGATTACTGAACCTTTTGGTGTGAAACAAAATACGTTTTCTTGAAACATTTGTAATTTTGTATACTCATATGAGTCCTCAGGGTTTTCATTTTTTTCTATAATCTCAACAAGATCTTTTAACCAATCATACTCCTTCCAGCTTAAAGAATTAAATTTTTCAGAAGATTTATACTGCCAATGAGATGCAACGCCTCTTTCTGCAAATTCGTGCATTTCTTGTGTTCTTATTTGAATTTCTATTGGTTTTTTATTTGAGCCAATTACAGAAGTATGAATAGATTTGTAGCCATTGATTTTTGGAGATGAAATATAATCTTTAAATTTTCCAGGTATACAATTCCATTTTTTATGAAAAATACCAAGCGTTTTGTAACAATCATCTACATTTTTTAAAATTATTCTAAATCCTATAATGTCTGTTATTTGCTCAAGTGAAACTCTTTTTTTTTGGACCTTTCTCCAAATTGAAAAAGGTGTTTTTTCTCTACCATGTATCTCAGCATTAATTTCATTATCATTCAAGATTTCACTTAACTTAAAAGACTGTTCTTCGAATATATCTTTTCTATCTAACTTTATTTCATCAAGTTTTTTTTTGATTAATTTTCTTGCATCGTTATTTAAAATTTCAAAAGACAAATCCTCAAGCTCATCTCTTATTCTATGCATCCCCATTCTATCAGCTAATGGCGCATAAATTTCCATAGTTTCTTGAGCTATCCTTTTTCTTTTTTCTTCTTTAGTAATCGCTTTAATAGTCCTCATGTTATGTAATCGATCAGCAATTTTAACTAGCAGAACTCTAATGTCTTTTGATGTTGCTAAAATTAATTTTCTGAAATTCTCAACTTTAGAATTAGCTCCAGCTGAATTTTCAAACACTGAAATTTTTGTTACACCCTCTACTAAATCAGCAACCTCATCTCCAAATTCTTGTTTGATAGTCTCATAAGTTGCAAAAGTATCTTCTATAGTGTCATGCAATAGACCTGTTGTAATTGTAGCGCTATCTAATTTTAATTCAGTTAAAATATTTGCAACCTCAATTGGGTGAACAGAATAAGGATCACCCGAAGCTCTTTTTTGGCTCTGATGTGCTTTAACAGCAAAATTATATGCTTTATCCAATTTTTCAGGATTAAGAAATTTATTATAATTCTTAACTTTATTTATAAGATCATTTGAATTAAGCATAGTTGATATTATAGCATTTTATCTAATTTGTTTAATAGATCTAATGTCTCTCTCAGGAAGCAGAGAAATCAAGGTTTTAACATCAATTTGTTTATCTGGATGGGTCCAATTCTTTTGAATCTCAAATAATGGAAATAATACAAAGTTTCTTTTGTGCATCATTTTATGGGGTAAATTAATTTTAGAATTTTTTTTTGATATCAAATTATTAAAATCGATTATATCTAAATCACATGTACGAGGTGCATTTTTTTTTGCTTTTTTTCTACCTAATTTATTTTCTATAGATTTACATATTTTTAATAATTCTTCAGGACTGTAATAACATTTTAATTTTAAAATTATATTTAAGAACTTAGGTTTACGTGGATCAGGCCAAGAAGGGGTTTCATAATAACTGGATACTGAGAGAAAATCTAAGTTATGTTCTGCTAATAAAAATTTTGCTTTTTCTATATTTCTTTTTCTTATACCTAAATTTGAACCTATTCCTAAAAAAACAATTTTAGCTTGATTTTCTAATATATCTTGCCTTTTCACGGTTCCAATCTCTACTTTTTTTTGTTGCTCTTTTATCATATTGTTTTTTTCCTTTTGCAACAGCTAGTTCTATTTTAGCCTTTCCTTTTTTAAAATACATTTTTGTTGGAACTAATGTGAAACCATCTCTTTGCATTTTACCTATCAATTTATTTATTTCTTTTTTATTAAGAAGCAATTTTCTATCATCTGTTGGGTTATGATTAGAGTAACTGGCTTGCTTGTATGAAGATATATGTGAATTAATTAAAACAATTTCACCTCCCTTTTCAACAGCATAAGACTCAGCGATGTTAACCTTACCTTCTCTTACTGATTTAATCTCTGATCCCTTTAAAACAATTCCAGCTTCAAAAAGATCTTCAAAAAAATAGTTAAAACTAGCTTTTCTATTTAAACAAATCATTTTCAAACCAGGATTGGTTTTTTTGTTCATTAAATTAAATTAGCAGACTGAAGAGCTTTTTTTACAATTTCTTTTGTTGTGTCTGTTACTTTTACAAGTGGTAGTCTTACGTTGTCATCACAAAGTCCTAAAAGTTTTGCAGCATATTTTACAGGACTAGGATTGCTCTCAACAAACATTGAGTGATGAACTGGTTGTAATATTTTATCTAATCTTTCTGCTTCTTTCATTTCGTTATCAGTGTTTGATTTGGAAAATTTTTGAAAATTTGAACAAAGTTTAGGTGCAATATTAGCTGTTACACTAATAGTACCTACCCCACCACGTTTATTAAATTCAAAAGCATTATCATCATTACCTGTTAATTGAATAAAATCTTTACCCATTTTTTCAAGTGTCTGATCAACTCTATCTAAATTACCCGTTGCATCTTTAACACCAACTATATTTTTTAATTCATATAGTCTAGCCATTGTGTCCACTGACATATCAATCACAGATCTACCAGGAATATTATAAATTATAATTGGAATGCCACACTTGTCATTAATTGCTTTATAATGTTGATACAACCCTTCTTGAGTTGGTTTATTGTAATAAGGTGTAACTATCAAAGCTCCATTGGCTCCTGCTTTTTCTGCATGTGTGGTTAGAGAAATTGCTTCTTCTGTTGAGTTTGACCCCGTTCCAGCAATAACAGGAATTTTTCCATTACTTTCTTTTATACATAAATCTATTACTCTTTGATGCTCATCATGACTTAACGTAGGGGATTCACCTGTTGTACCAGCCGGCACAAGTCCATTGGTACCATTATCGATGTGGAAATGGATTAATTTTATATATGCTTCCTCATCTAGACCATTATTTTTAAATGGTGTAATTAAAGCAACATTTGATCCTTTGAACATAAATACTTATAACATAGTTTAAAGATTCATATACTAAAAGATTATGCTCAAAAAAATATTATTTTTAGGTTTCACCGTATCAATATTAATATTTTCAAATAATCTCTTTGCTGAAATCAATTCAGTTGTACCATTAAAAAAACCTTTTTTAAGTAAAGAAGAAATTCAAAAGAAAATATCTATAAATATCCTTAAGCCATTAAAGAAGCCCACGAAAACAAAAGAAATTAAAATCGAAGAAATGATTGTTAAAAAGGAGTTGGTTTTAAAAGAAAAAAAATTGAGTTTTAAAATACCAAAGAAAAAACCAACTATAGCAGGCACTGGCACAGCTAAAAATATTAAGATTTCAAGATATTATAGTAAAAAAGACTTTGGGTTAGCTAAAAAGGCCATTTCAGAAATGCAGAAAAGCAAATGGTCATCTGCACTTAACATAGCAAAAAAAGCAAAAGATAAATCTATTTATAATTTTATACAATGGAGACATCTTTTAACGTCGGGTAACCAGGCGTCCTTTTATGATTATCAAGTTTTTTTAAATAAAAATTCAGATTATCCTAGAATAAGCAGAGTTAAATATCTTGCTGAGCATAAACTATCCACAGAAAGGGTTTCGCCTAAAAAAATAATAAAATGGTTTGGAGAAAATGATCCATTAAGTGGTTATGGAAAAATGATACTTGGAGAAAGTCATATTTTAATTGGAGACAAAAATAAAGGTACAAAACTTATTAAAGAAGGTTGGGTCACAGCAGATTTATCCAAAAATGAATTAAAGTATTTTAGAAAAAGATATAAAAAATATTTAAATGCAGATGACTATATTAAACGAGCTGATTATTTAGCTTGGAACGGGGATCGTTGGGATTTACGAAGATTAATAAGGTATCTGCCAAAAGATTACGAACTTTTATATAATGCAAGACATCTTTTAATGAGTAAAGGTTATGGGGTTGACCAAGCCATAGCAAATGTTCCTCAAAAATTTAAGAATGATGCTGGGTTAAACTATGATCGATTGAAATGGAGAAGAAAAAAAGGACGTATAGATTCTTCAACAGAAATCTTATTGAAAATAAAAAATGATAAAGAGTATTTAGTTAGGCCTGATAAATGGTGGAAAGAGAGAGAAATTATCTCAAGAGCATTGCTTTATAAAAAGAAATATGAAATTTCATATAAAATTTCAAGCAATCATGGAATGACTGAAGGATCTGAATATGCAGCTGCTGAATGGATGAGTGGATGGATATCTTTAAGTTTTTTAAATGATCCAATAACTGCTAAAGATCATTTTAAAAATTTTTATGAAAATGTTAGTTATCCAATAAGCTTGTCTAGGGGTGCCTATTGGCTTGGAAGAGCATATGAGAAAATAGGCGAAAGAGAGCAATCAAATAATTGGTACAGAGAATCCACAAAATATCTTACTACTTACTATGGTCAGCTAGCTTTTTTAAAATTAAATCCAAATGGGAAATTTGAGTTAGAAAAAGATATGGAAATTGATCCAAAATATAGAATTCAATTTTTTAATAAAGAGCTTGTAAAAATTTCTTATCTTCTAGATGAATTAAAGAAAGACAAATATACAAAACATATTTTAAGACATTTAGCTAACGATAATATAGCTAAGGGCAGTGAAGTTTTGGCTGCAGAATTAGCTACAAGCATAAACAGATATGATTTTGCTATTCAAGTTTCAAAAATTGCGTCTTATCAAAAACGATTCCATAATAAATTCAACTACCCAATAATTAGCACTCCAAAATATATTAATAAAAGAAAAATTCCAGAAAGTGCTTTGATCTTATCTATAATTAGACAAGAAAGTGAATTTGACTTAGAGGCTAATAGCCATGCTGGTGCAAAAGGATTAATGCAATTGATGCCCTACACAGCAAAATTAGTTTCAAAACAAGCTAAACTTCCTTATTCAAAATCAAGATTAACCACTGATCCAGAATATAATATTAATTTAGGTTCACATTATATTGCAGGTTTAATTCTGCAATATGATGGTGCTTATCCTTTTGCAGTAGCAGCATATAATGCGGGACCAAACAGAGTTAAATATTGGAAAAAAATAAATAAAGATCCACAAAAAAAACAAGTAGATTATGTTGATTGGGTTGAGTTGATAAAATTTAGAGAAACAAGAAATTACGTTCAACGAGTAATGGAAAATTATAATGTCTATAGATATATTTTGGAACAGCGTCCTGTAACTATGAAAAACTTTTTTATAGATCAGCCTCTATTTTAGTGGCGGAAGAGGAGGGATTCGAACCCTCGGTACAAGTTTCCTCGCACGGTCATTTAGCAAACGACTGGTTTCAGCCTCTCACCCACTCTTCCGTATGACATTGTGTATTAAGCGATTGTATTGAAAATTCAATATATATAAAGTATTTATTCAATTATTATGAGAAATAAGTACTCAGTATTTTCGTTAATCAAAAATGCTCTTTCATATCATGAAAATTGGCAAAGAGCATGGAATGACCCTGCTCCTAAAAAAGAGTACGAAGCTGTTATTGTTGGTGGTGGTGGCCATGGATTGGCAACAGCCTACTATTTAGCAAAAAAACACAATATGAATAATATTGCTGTAGTTGAGAAAGGTTGGATTGGTGGAGGAAATACTGGACGTAATACAACAATTATTAGATCGAATTATTTATGGGACGCTAGTGCGGGACTATATGATCATGCATTAAAAATTTGGGAGGGATTATCTCAAGAACTAAACTACAACGTAATGTTTAGTCAAAGAGGTGTAATGAACCTTGCGCATAATTTACAAGATGTTAGAGATTTAAAAAGACGAACACATGCAAATAGACTAAATGGAATTGATGCAGTTTACTTGAGTACTGAAGAAGTTAAAAAGTTTTGCCCAATTATAAACACATCACCGGACATTAGATACCCTGTTTTAGGAGGAACTTTACAACGTAGAGCTGGTACAGCAAGACATGATGCTGTTGCTTGGGGATATGCTAGAGGAGCTGATGCAATGGGTGTTGATATTATACAAAATTGCGAAGTTAAAGGAATTAAAAGAAATGGAGATAGTGTAGAAGGAATAGAAACAACAAAGGGATTTATTAAAACCAAAAAGGTTGGTGTTGTAGCAGCTGGTCATTCTAGTGTGATAGCTAATATGGCGGGTCTAAGACTTCCACTTGAAAGTAAACCTTTACAAGCATTAGTTTCTGAGCCAGTAAAACCAATTATTGATACTGTTGTAATGTCTAATGCAGTACATGCATATGTTAGTCAATCTGATAAAGGAGAACTGGTAATCGGTGCTGGAACTGACGATTATGTTTCTTATAGTCAAAAAGGTAGTCATCAAATAGTTGAGGGTACATTGAATGCTATCTTAGAATTATATCCAATTTTCAGTAGAATGAGAATGTTAAGACAATGGGGAGGAATAGTAGATATTTGTCCTGATGCTAGCCCAATTTTAAGTAAAACTTCAATTAAAGGATTATACTTTAATTGTGGTTGGGGTACTGGAGGATTTAAAGCAACTCCTGGGTCTGGAGATTTGTTTGCACATACCATTGCAAATGATGAACCACATAAACTTAATGCTGCATTTAATTTAAATAGATTTGTAAGCGGAGACCTTGTAGACGAACATGGTGCTGCAGCGGTTGCTCATTAATGTTTTTAATAAACTGTCCGTACTGTGGAGAACGAGATCAGCAAGAATTTAAGGCTGGTGGTGAAGCTCATATCGAGAGACCTAAGCAACCAACAGAATTAAGTGATGACGAGTGGGCAGAATATTTATTTATGAGAAAAAATATTAAAGGTGTTCAATTTGAAAGATGGAACCATGCACATGGTTGTCGTAAATGGTTTAATATGGTTAGAGATACTTCTAACGATGAAATAAAAGCAATTTATAAAATGGGTGAAAAACCACCTTCTCAATAAAATGACTAAAAACTTAAGAGTAAAATCTAGTGAGTATATTGATGAAACCAATAGAATTTCCTTTAAATTTAATGGCAAAACTTACCATGGATTTAAAGGCGATACTTTAGCATCAGCATTACTTGCAAACGATGTTCATTTAGTTGGAAGAAGTTTTAAATATCATAGACCTAGAGGAATTATGACGTCTGGTTCTGAAGAACCAAATGCCATAGTTCAAGTAAATCCTGGTACAAACAGAACAGAACCTAATGTTAGAGCAACAGAAGTTGAGATTTACAACGGTTTAGAAGCGTCCAGTCAAAATTGCTGGCCAAGTGTAGAATTTGATATTGGTGGAATAAACAATTTTCTCTCCCCTTTTTTTCCAGCAGGTTTTTATTACAAAACATTTATGTGGCCTGCTAGTTTCTGGGAAAAATATGAATTTTTCATACGACACTCCGCCGGTTTAGGAAAATCACCGACATCAAATGACCCTGACATTTATGACCACCGAAATATTCACTGTGATGTATTGGTTGTAGGTGCAGGTATATCTGGAATATTAGCAGCAAAAAATGCAGCTAAAAATAATTTTAAAACGTTGTTAGTTGATGAAAAAAATGAACTTGGTGGCTCAACTATTTTTGAAAATAATGAATTTAACAAAATTGATAATAAAACTCCTTCTGAATGGTTAAAAAAAGAAATAGAGGAGATTAAAGGTATTAAAAATCTTGAAATAAAGACTAGAACAAGTGTAGCTGCTTATCACCAATATAATTATCTCTTAGCAAGAGAAAATCTTACTGATCATTTAGAGACAAAAGATAAAACACATAAAATCAGACAAAGACTTCTTAAAATTAGAGCTAAGAAAGTTATTTTAGCCACAGGTGCATTAGAAAGACCTTTGATATTTAACAATAATGATAGACCAGGAATAATGCTTTCTTCTGCTATAAAAAAATACAGTGAATTTTATGGTGTTGCTTGTGGTAGTAAAAATGTATTTTTTACTAACAATGATACTGCTTACGAAAGTGCTATGTCACTATACAACAAGGGTATCAATATTGAAGCAATAATTGATATTAGAGATCAATCCGAAAGTAAAATTGTTAAAAAAGTAAAAGAAGCAGGTATTAAAATTTACTGGTCACATACAGTTGTTGATACAGCTGGATACAAAAGATTAAATAGTGTTTCGATCATGAAACTATCTAATGATGGAACATCAGTCACTGGAAGTAAAATTTCTATTTCATGTGATTGCTTAGGTGTTGCTGGTGGTTGGACACCTGCTGTACATTTATATACACAATCAGGTAGTAAACTGAAGTTTGATGAAGAAAAAAAAGTTTTCTTACCAAGCCAAAATAAATCTGAACAAATAAGTGTAGGAGCTTGCGATGGAGATTTTAAACTTGATGAAATCATTAAAAATTTAAATCAAAAGCTAAAAGATAATCTAAATATTAAAGAAACGGATTTAGATACTATTAAAGTTGAGATTGATCAGGAAAATTCAAAAAGAAATATTTGGTTGCTTCCCTCTGATAAACCTTTAGGAAAAACTAAACCATTCGTAGATTATCAAAACGATGCAACTGCTAAAGATATAAAATTGGCATTGAGAGAAGGTTTTAGATCTATTGAACATGTTAAGAGATACACGACCACAGGTATGGGAACTGATCAAGGTAAACTAGGAAATATGCATGCGTTAGGCATAATTGCAGATACAGCAGGTGTTAAAATGGGAGAATTAGGAACTACTACATTTAGACCTCCTTATACTCCATTAACATTTGGGACTATTGTAGGTCGAAATGTAGGAAAGTTTTTTGATATTTTTAGGAGAACACCAATGAATGATTGGCATGTTGAAAATAAAGCTGAATTTGAAAATGTTGGTCAATGGAAGAGAGCATGGTACTACCCTATTAACGGAGAAACTATGCATCAAGCAGTTCAAAGAGAAAGTAAAGCTGCAAGAGAAAGTGCTGGTATACTGGATGCCTCTACTCTTGGTAAAATTGATATTCAAGGAAGTGATGCTTCTGAATTTTTAAATAGAGTCTATACAAATGCTTGGTCAAAATTAGCTATAGGAAAATGTAGATATGGCCTAATGCTAAATGAGGATGGTATGGTTTATGATGATGGAGTTACAACAAGATTAGGTGAAAATCATTACATCATGACCACAACAACTGGTGGAGCAGCAAATGTTTTAGGTAAACTTGAAGACTATCTTCAAACCGAATGGCCTGAGCTTGATGTTTATTTAACCTCTGTAACAGATCATTATGCTACAGCTAGTTTATGCGGACCTAATAGTAAAAAAATTCTTAAAAAAATAATTCCTGATTTAGATTTATCAGATGAAAATTTTCCTCATATGTCATTCAAAGAGGCGAAAATTGGCAATATTAAATGCAGAATAATGAGAATTAGTTTTACTGGTGAACACAGTTACGAAATAAATGTTCAAGCAAGTTATGGAAAAGATTTATGGGAAAAGTGTATAGAGGCAGGTAAAGAGTTTAACATTACTCCTTATGGAACTGAAACAATGCACTTATTAAGAGCAGAAAAAGGTTTCATCATTGTTGGTCAAGATACAGATGGAACAATGACTCCTATCGATCTTCAAATGGATTGGATAGTAAGCAAGAAGAAATACGATTTCATAGGAAAAAGATCTCTTTATAGATCTGATACAATGAGAGAAGATAGAAAGCAATTAGTAGGTTTATTAACTGATGATCCAAATATTGTTTTAGAAGAAGGAGCACAAATAGTTTCTGAGTTAAATCAAAATCCAGTAAAAATGCTTGGACATGTAACTTCAAGTTATTTCAGTCCAAACCTAAAGAAATCAATAGCACTTGCGGTAGTTAGAGGTGGAAAAGATATGATGGGAAAAAAACTTTTTGTGCCCATGGAAAATAAAAATATTAATGTCACTGTTGCGAATCCAGTATTTTATGATGAGAAAAATGAGAGGTTAAATGCTTAACTATAATTCAGTTATTAAAAATGAAATTAAGCAAGAAAGTATTTCTGTAAAGGAAATCTCCCCAGTAATAAAAATTAATTTGAGAGGTAAAAAAAGAGAATTTTTAACAAATGTTGGTAAAAATCTTAACATGATCTTACCTACAGAAGCAAACACTTCAACAACGAGTGATAAATTAACAGCAATATGGCTTAGTCCAGACGAATGGATGATAATCTCAAATGAGCTGACAAGTAAAGACACTAATAAATCCGATTTATATGAAATATTATTTAATAGTATTTCAAAAACAAATTTAGGTGCTGTTATAGATGTAACAGATCAGTTTGTTCAATTAGAACTTAAAGGTGAAAATGTCTATGAAATCTTTTCAGCAGGATCCCCCTTTAATTTTAATGAATTTAAAGAAAAAAAAGGATCAACAACACAAACAGTTTTAAATCATGTAGATGTAATTCTGCACCATAAAGATGAAAATATTGTAAATCTGTTTGTTAGAAGATCTTTTACTGAACATCTTTGTTCTTGGATTGAAGACTGCTCTTTCAGATTATAAAAATTTTTATAATTAGTTAACAAGACTTTAAAACAAATCCTGTTTCGTTAACGTATTCCCTGCATTTCTTTTTATTATCTTGTGTTATTTCTCTGGCAGGGTCTAAACTTTCAAGTACAGATGTATTAGATTGTTTAGAGTTCTTATCTGTATAAGTACCATCAGCACCCAATGGTAGATATACTAAACTGTAATAGTCGTAGTGTCTGTCGGTTGAGTGAATAGTAATTATTCTATTATTATTAAAATCTATTACTACTTGTTGACCAGCAAAACCATCCATCATTAAAATAGGTCTGTCCTCTAAACCAATAGCGTCCCATAGAAACTGACCACCATAAGTTTGTGCAGCGTTATGGTTACCATCATTATTTCTGTACTCACCATGTTGTCTATCAACTCTATTTTCATACATTGTTTTTAAATACTTTCCAACGCAAGTATCATTCTTCCAATGATTCATAATCATGTTAGCAATTCTTAAATAATCGTATCTGTCAGCATAGAAAGAATATCTTCCGTATTCACCAGATTTTCTATTGCCAACTTTTTGTTTATTTAAAGTCTTGCCGAAATAAACTCTTTTTGCAACTTTAGCGTCTTCAACAAATATTTTATGAAGTAATTTTTTCCAATCATCACCAGTTTTGTAAATAACATAGTTCATGATAACATTGGTTGTTAAAGCACTATAATTGAAAAACTTACCTGGTTCTAAACCATCTTTATCTTTAAAGTATTTCTTCATAACTTTTTTAATTGGAATAGTATTAGTATTTGGACTTTTACCTCTAATAGGATTATCTTTACCATAAAGTCTATCACCAATTATTTCGTCGTCACCTGCTTGCATATTAAGTAAATCTATTAACTTTTGGTTTTCATATAAAGTGCCAACAACAGTTGGATAATCTATTCTGTCAAAAACTGTATGATTGATATAACCGCCACATAGAGCATAACCAGTCACAAGACTTACTAAACTTTTACCCACAGAATGTGAAGGATATGGTCCCCGATATTTACTTTTTCTATTTTGATCAACTAAAATTTTATTGTTTTCAAATAAGATGTAAGAAACTAAACCAGTTTTTTTATCTTTAAGTTGTTCTTCAACTAATTTAGATAAATCGTTAGTCTGTATTCTTCCGATACTGTTTCTGTAATTAACGAAAATTGTAGTTTGTAAATCAAACTCAAACTCATACGTATCATTTTTCTTATCACCTATTTTATATTTATGCATACAATCAAAACAGTATTTTTCATTAGCATGATGAGCAAAAGCGAAATCCATCATAATAAATAAGATTGGAATAAATAAAAATGAAATGAATTTTTTCATTGATTACCTATTTTTTCTTCTATAGTCCCATGGCATTTCAAATTTACCTTGCCAGATACCTAATTTTTCATTTTTAGCATTAATTTCGTTTGATATATATTTTTTTGAGTATTTTCTATAAGCTACTGCATAACCGTTTGAAACTAGCCAAGAATTCAGATTTAAATTTCTTTTATAGCACTCTCCAATTAATCTTTTATATCTGTCAATATCCAAAATTTTACAAGTTATTACTTTGTTATTTATTTTTTTTTGTAATTTTTGAGTTGAAATTTTTCCACATGGATAATCTTTAGTAAAAGTAAAAAAAATTATTGTTAAATATGGTTTTTTACACATTTGCTTGAATTCAGGTGCATCAATTCCATGCAATCTTATCTTTTTTGAATTTATTTTTATTGTATCACCATCAATAATTTGAGCATTTCCAGAAATTTCTTTAATCTCTTCAGACCTGACATCTTTATATGTGAGAATAAAAAAAATAGAACAGATTATAATTAAAATTATTGCTTTCCTTTTTGTAAAAAACATATTTAAAAAATTTTAAATATTAGCTAATTTATGTTTAATATAATATTTAACATAAAATAGTAACATCAATGATATCAACCATTGAAAGATAGCCCAAATATAAAAAAAAGTTTTAAAATCTGCATTTAAATACTTTGCAATGTAAAAGGATAAAACTGGCACTATAACATTTCTGGCAATGTTATTAACCATAGCTTTCTCAGATTTTTTTAATGCCATAAAAAATCCATTTGATAAGAAAAATATTGGATAAGCAGGTAAAATAAATGCAGAAATCTTAAGGTACATCGATCCATGCATAATTACATCTGGATTTGAAGAAAAGAATTTAGGAACAATGTCAGCACTTATAAAAATAACTACACCAGCGATTAACATTATAAATAGACCGTATTTTATTGAGGTAAAATAGGATTGCTCCACTCTATCGTAATATTTTGCTCCAATATTTTGCGCTATTATAGAAATTATTGCTGTATTAATTCCTAATATTGGTAACAAAACTACTTGCTCAATTCTTGTTGCAGATCCATACCCTGCTACAGCATATTCACCAAATAACCCAACATATGTAAAAACAATTGTTGCAGCAATAGAATACCCTAATATGGCAATTGTAATTGGCATTGATTGAAAAAAAATATTTTTTAAGAAAAAAAATTTAGCTTTGAAATGGTCTAAAGTTATTTGTTTAATTCTTTGATTATTTAATATTTTTATCAGAATAACCAACAAAGATACAAATTGAGCAATTAAAGTTGCTATCCCAATACCAGTTATTCCTAATGGTGGTATAAATAAAAAACCAAAAATAAAAATTGGATTTAAAATAATGTTTAAGAAAAAAGAAAATATTAGAACATTTCTGTAAGTTTTAGTATCTCCTTCTGCATGTAAGAATGAATTTAATGCTACTACTAAAATAAATAATATCGTACCTAGAAAAATTACATTTATATATTCGAGTCCAAGAATTGTTACTTCTTGAGAGGAATTCATTAATAAGAATATCTTTTCTCCAAAAGTAAATCCTAAAATAGATACAACTACCGATATTATAATCGAATAAATGATTACATTTCCAAAATAACTTAATACATTTTTTTCGTTTTTTTTCTCCAATACTGCTGCCAATCAATGATGTTCCCGCTACGGTAACTCCAATGGATGTCGCAATAATCAAAAAATATATCGGAAAAGACTTGCTCAAAGCAGATAAGGCCTCTGGTGATATTTTTCCTGCATAAAAAGTATCTACGATTGTATAGAGTGTTTGGAATAAGGTTCCTACACTTGCTGGTACAGCAAGTTTTCTTACTAACAAAGAAACTTCATCTTTTAATAAATTCATTAATTTAAGATTTGTTAATACTCTTTTTGGAAGATATGTCTTTTTCCTGCTTCTTTAGCAAGATTAATTTGTTTTTGTCTCATCCTAAATCTTGATTTTTGATGATCTGTTAGATTATCGTGACAATTTGGACATGAAACACCCTCTTCATATTTTTTTGATTTTTTATCCTTACGAGATACAGGCTTCCTACAACCGCTACACATTGAGTAAGAACCAATTTTTAGACCGTGTTTTAAACTAATCCTGTTATCAAAAACAAAGCATTCACCTTTCCATAAACTTTTTTTCTTATTTGTTTTTTTAAGATAATTTAAAATTCCACCATTTAACTGGTAAATGTTATTAAACCCTTTATTCTCCAAATATACAGATGCCTTTTCACAACGAATACCACCAGTACAAAACATTGCTATAGGTTGATTTTTTTTTAATTTTTTTAGATATTTTGGAAAATCTCTAAAGTTATCAACATCAGGATTGATTGCTCCCTTAAATGTTCCAACATCATACTCAAATGGTTTTCTCGCATCTATAAGAACAGTATCCTTTTCTTTAATCAGCTTATTCCATTTGATTGGATCTACATGGCTATCTTTTTTCTTTATTCTTTTGTTTAAAATTAAATTCATAGGAACAACTTCATTTTTAACTTTAACTTTAGGTTTGTGAAACGGTTGGAATAAACTTTTGGAGACATTACTGCTATTAAATTCTTTAAATTTAAGAGTTCTTTTTAAATTGTTAATTGTGAATTTAATGTCTGCAGCTTTACCAGAGATAGTTCCATTTACCCCTTCTTTAGAGATAATTATCGTACCTCTAATGTTTTTCTTTTTTAAAGTTTCAAGCAAAACTTTTTGATTTTTCTTTAGATAAGAAACTTTGACAAATTTATAAAAACCAACTACCTCAAACATTATAATTTTCTACAAACAGTCATACCATCACCAAGAGGAATTATTAACTTTTCAACCCTTGTATCCTTTGAGATATGTCTATTAAACTCTTTAATATTTTTAGTAAATTTATCATTATTGTTTTCATTCACAACTTCTCCATACCATAAAACATTATCAATGATTATTAGACCATTTTTGTTCAATAATTGTAAAGAACGTTCATAGTATTCAATGTAATTCATTTTATCAGCATCAATAAAAACTAAATCAAACTTTTCATTTTTAATTTCATCTAAACTTTCTAAAGCAGGTTTAATTAATGTTTTTATTTTATGATCTTGATTAGCTTTTTTAAAAAAATCTATTGCAACTTTATTAGTTTCTTCATTTTTATCTAAAGCAATTATTTTGCCGTCATCTGATAATGCCAAAGCCATAGATAACGTACTTAATCCTGTAAATGTACCTATCTCTAAAATTTTTTTGATATTTGAAATTTTTATAATTAAATGCAGAAATTGACTTTGTGAAATTGATATTTGCATTCTTTTGATATCGCCAAGAGAAGTGTTGTAATCAATTATTTCCATTTGGACTGGATGTAAATTAAATCCATGACTTAAAATATACTCTTGGAGTTCTTTAGTTATATTTAGGTCTGAACCCATAAATTCTAAAGTTTTTTCTTTAAAATCTCATTAACTAATTGAGGATTTGCTTTTCCACCAGAAACTTTCATTACTTGACCTACAAAAAAACCAAATAATTTAACTTTACCTGATTTATATTCGGTAGCTTTGTCTCTGTTATCATCAATAACCTTATCTATCAGTGCCTCAAGTGCTTTTGGATCACTCTCTTGTTTTAAACCTTTTTCTTCAACAATTTTTTGAGGATCTTTGTCACCTTCCATCATTTGTTCGAAAACTGTTTTTGCAATTTTTCCAGAAATTGTTCCATCTTTAATTAAATTAATTAATTTTGATAAGTTGCCTGCACTTATAGGGCTTTCAGTTATTTCTAAATTTTTTTCATTTAATGCTGCAAATAATTCTCCAATTATCCAATTTGTTGCAAGTTTTACATCCGATTTCTTAATTACATTTTCAAAGTAATTTGACGTTTCAATATCAGAAACTAAAATATTTGCTTCGTAAGGTGATAGTTTGAATTTTTCTATAAACCTTTTTTTCTTTTCATCTGGTAGCTCTGGAATTTCTGATTTTAAGTTTTCAATAAAATCATCTGAAACTTCTAATGGCAATAAGTCTGGATCTGGAAAATATCTATAATCATGAGCATCCTCTTTTGATCTCATTGATCTGGTTTCATTCTTTTTGGTATCAAAAAGTCTTGTTTCTTGATCAATCGTTTGACCATCCTCAATTAAATCAACTTGTCTATTAGCTTCGTATTCAATTGCCATCTGCATGAACTTTATTGAGTTAACATTTTTGATCTCACATCGAGTTCCAAAGTCTTTTGAACCTTTTTTTCTAACAGAAACATTTACATCTGCTCTCAAAGATCCTTCCTGCATGTTTCCATCACAGGTGCCTAAATATCTCATTATAGATCTTAATTTTTTAATATATGCATTTACTTCATCTGGGGACCTTAGGTCAGGTTTACTTACAATTTCCATTAAAGCCACACCTGATCTATTTAAATCTACAAAAGTATTTTTAGGATCTAAATCATGAATGCTTTTACCAGCATCTTGCTCTAAGTGTAATCTTTCTATACCTACCTCTTTTTGACCATCTGGCATATCAAGTATTACTTTACCCTCACCTACAATTGGATCTTTGAATTGTGAGATTTGATAACCCTGAGGTAAGTCAGCATAAAAATAATTTTTTCTATCAAAGACTGATCTCTTATTGATTTTAGCTTTTAAACCAATTCCTGTTTTGATAGCTTGTTTTACGCAATACTCGTTTATTACTGGTAACATTCCTGGAAATGCTGCATCAACTAAACTTACTTGAGTATTTGGCTCAGCTCCAAATTTAGTCGCTGATGTTGAGAATAATTTTGACTCCGATGTGACTTGTGCATGAACTTCTAAACCAATGACAACTTCATATTGATTATCATGTCTATTAATTAGATATTCAGATTTGCTCTTACTCACTTAATCCACCAATCAGTAATATTGTTTTTAAAATTAATTTTTTCTTCCATAGCATATGCAATGTTTAAAATATTTTGTTCATCAAAAGCTTTACCAATTATCTGTAATCCTAATGGATACCCTTTAGCATCATGGCCTGCAGGTATAGAAATTCCAGGTAAACCTGCTAAATTTACAGGAACAGTAAAAATATCATTTAAATACATTGAAACCGGGTCATTTGTTTTTTCACCAATTTTAAACGCAGAACTTGGAGTGGGTTAGAATTGCATCAACTTTTTTATAAGCATCATCAAAATCATTTTTAATAAGTTTTCTTACTTTTTGTGCTTTAAGATAATAAGCATCATAATATCCTGAAGATAAAACATAAGTTCCAATCATTATTCTTCTTTGAACCTCAGCACCAAATCCTTCAGATCTAGTTTTTTCATACATATCAATAAGATTTTCTCCTTCAGCTCTAAAACCGTATTTAACACCGTCGTATCTAGCCAAATTAGATGAGGCCTCTGCTGGTGCCACTATGTAATAAGTTGGTAGTGCATAATTAGTATGAGGTAGAGATATGTCGATAATCTCAGCACCACAATCTTTTGCGTATTCAATACCTTTTTTCCATAGGTCTTCTATTTCTTTAGGCATACCATCTACTCTATATTCTTTGGGTATTCCTATTTTTTTACCTTTTATATCTTTTGTTAATTCTTTGCTGTACTCGTTTCTTTTAAAGTTTATTGATGTAGAATCTTTTTCATCATAAGTGCTAATAACTTCCTGCAACAATGCACAATCTTTAACATTTTGCGCCATTGGACCAGCTTGATCTAGGGATGATGCAAATGCTACAATT
>CACGJB010000011.1 GCA_902573295.1 uncultured Pelagibacteraceae bacterium
TATTTTCTCTTTTCATATAATTTGCTGTTTGTTTTTCATCATAACTTTGATTTAATTTTCCATCCTCAACAATTATTATATCTCCAAACTTAATTGATAATTTATTTAGATTAATTTTAGGTCCTGCTTTGCCAATTGCCATTATTATTCGTCCCCAATTTGGGTCTTCACCAGCAATTGCAGTTTTTACTAATGGAGAATTTGCAACTGAGAAAGCTATTTTTTTTGCATCCATCTCATTTTTGCACTTACTAACATTTATTGAAATAAATTTTAATGCTCCTTCACCATCTGAAACAACTCTTTTAGCTAGATTTAAAAGAACATTGTTTAGAGCTTTGTCAAAATTTTTAATTTTATTTTCGTTTATACTTTTCACTTGGTAATTTTTTACTTCATTAGTTGCAAAAATAGTTGCCATGTCGTTGGTACTAGTATCACCGTCACAAGAAATAGCATTAAATGTATTAGTTATATTTTTTTTTAATAGCTTTCCTAAAATATCATTAGATAAGGTTGCATCAGTAAATATATATGCAAGAGTCGTAGCCATATTTGGATATATCATTCCTGATCCTTTGGCTATTCCATATATTTTTACTTTTTCACTTCCAATATGACATTCCTCCATAGCTAATTTTGGCTTTGTATCCGTGGTCATGATTGCAAGTGCTGCCTTCATCCAAATAAATTTATTTTGGGTGTAACGAATTTTATTTATTAAATTTGGAATATTTTTAGAAATTTTTTCATATGGAAAGATTTCTCCAATAGTGCCAGTGCAACCAAAAATTATATTTTTTGTAGAAATTTTCTTAGGATTTTCCTCATCCTCCTCTTGTTTTTTATTTAATTGTTTTGCTGTTTGATCTGCTATTTTTTTTAAACTTTCATAACCTTGCCTTCCTGTGAAAGCATTTGCATTTCTTGTATTTACGATAAGGGAATATATTTTTTTCGGTCTTTGGTTAATATTCCATTTTATATTTTCAGATACTATTTTTGACTGAGTATAAACAGAAGCATAATTCGCGCCTTCTCTGAAATAGAACATTGTTAAATCATCTCTGATATCTTTATATAAATTTGCAGAAACAACTGAAATTGAAAGACCATCTAAATGATCAAGGTCTTGAAAATCAATCATTTTAGTATTTTTTGATTGAGATGATAAAAAATTTGTTAAATTAATTCCCATATTGTTTAAATTATTTATTTAATACATATATTAAACAATATAAGTAAAGAATAAATCAAATAGTAATGTTTAACCCATTAAATTTAATATCAAAACTTATTAAATCTAGTAATCAAAAAGAGCTAGATAGAATTGGTAAAATTGTTGAAAAAATAAACTCACACGAGGAAGATTTTAAAAATTTAAATGACGACGACTTTCCAAAAAAAACTAATGAATTTAGAAATCAGTTAAAAGATGGAAAAACTTTAGACGAGTTACTTCCTGTAGCTTTTGCTTTAGTTAGAGAAGCTGCCAAAAGAACACGTAACGAGAGACACTTTAATGTTCAATTAATTGGAGGTGTTGCTTTGCATGAAGGTAAAATTGCTGAAATGAGAACTGGAGAAGGAAAAACTTTAACAATCACATTAGCTGCTTACTTAAATGCCTTAAGTGAAAAAGGTGTTCATATAGTTACTGTTAATGATTATCTTGCAAAAAGGGACTCTATAGAAATGGGGGAGATATATAATTTTCTAGGTCTAACTTCTGGATTTATTAATAATTATCAAGATGATACTGAGCGTAAAAAAAATTATCAATGTGATATTACATATGCAACTAACAGTGAATTAGGTTTTGATTACCTGAGAGACAACATGAAATTCTCCGAGGAACAAATGGTTCAGAGAGAACATAGTTTTTCAATAGTAGATGAGATAGATTCTTGTCTGATTGATGAAGCAAGAACACCTCTGGTTATATCTGGAGCCGCTGAGGATAAAACAGCTCAATATTTAGCAATTGATAAACTCATTAGAAATTTAAACGATAAAGATTATGAGATAGATGAAAAAGAAAAAAGTGTTCTATTAACAAATGATGGGATAACTAATGTAGAAAAACTTTTTTCTAATGCTGGAATTTTAAAAAATAATAATTTTTATGATCCAGAAAATTTACATTTGGTCCATCACGTTAATCAGGCATTACGTGCAAATCATTTATTTGAGAAAGGAAGAGATTATATTGTAGCAGACGGAAGTCTTAAAATTATTGATGAACTTACTGGAAGAATTTTAGAAGGTAGGCGTTTTGGAGATGGCTTACATCAAGCTCTTGAAGCTAAAGAAAAAATACAAATTCAGGCTGAAAACCAAACATTAGCCTCAATAACTTATCAAAATTATTTCAAACTTTATAAAAAAATATCTGGTTGTACTGGTACAGCTGCTACAGAGTCTGAGGAATTTTTTGAAATTTATAATCTGCCTGTTGTTGTTATTCCTACAAACAAAGAAATGATCCGAAAAGATTTTAATGATTTAATTTTTAGAACAGAAAAAGAAAAGAATGATGCTATTATAGAAAAAATAATTGAAAGAAATAAACTAGGTCAACCTATTTTAGTATTTACCTCAAGCATTAATAAATCTGAAGTTTATTCAAATCTATTAAATCAAAAAAATATTAAACATGTAGTGTTAAATGCAAAAAATCATGAAAATGAGGCTGAGATAATTGCAAATGCAGGAAAAGAAAATTCATTAATAATTACAACAAGTATTTCGGGAAGAGGAGTTGATATTCAACTTGGTGGTAAGAAAGGTTCTGTTCCAGAAGACCAACTTAAAATAGACAAAGATAAAATTAAATCCTTAGGTGGTTTATTTGTAATTGGCACAGAAAGAATGGAGTCTAGAAGAGTCGATAACCAGGCGAGAGGAAGATCTGGAAGACAGGGAGATGAAGGCAGTTCAGTATTTTATGTTAGTCTTGAAGATGATTTAATGAGAATTTTTGGATCAGAGTCTATGAATACTATGCTAGAAAAACTAGGACTCAAAGACGGTGAAAGTATTGATCATCCATGGATTAATAAAGCATTAGAGAGAGCTCAGCAGAAAGTTGAGGCTAGAAATTTTGATATAAGAAAAACACTTATTAAATTTGATAATGTTCTAAATGATCAAAGGCATGTTGTATTTTCACAAAGAAAAAATGCGATGAATAGTGAAGATATCTTTGATTATTCAAACGAATTTTTAAAAGAAATATCTGATGATTTAATAAATTTAAAAATTTCAAATTTATCCAATCCAAAAAGTAATGAATTTTATAACAAAACAAAGCAAATAATTGGAAAAAGTTTCGAAGAAACTGAGTTTAAAAATTTAATTGAAGCTAAAGATAATGATTTTAGAAAAAAAATCTTTGACAAATTCCAAGAAACAAGAAACGAGCGTATTAAACTTTTAGGGGATGACCATGCTAAAGAAATAGAAAAAAGAATTTTTCTTCAATCAATCGATTTAAATTGGAAATCACATATTCAATATTTGGAGCAATTAAGACAGGTTATAGGGTTAAGATCTTATGGTCAGAGAGATCCATTAGTTGAATATAAAAAAGAAGCATTTGAATTATTTTCAAATCTTCTAGAAAAATTAAAACTAGATTTTGTAACAATTCTTATGAACTTAAAAGTGGTGATGGAAACAAACAACAAAACACAGGATTCAAAGAAAATTGACATATCTGACAATCCAAAATGTTTATTGTTAATTAAACAAAATGAAAAAATTTCTAGAAATGATAGATGTGAGGCTACAGGAAAAAAATTTAAAAACTGTTGTGGAGCCTTATAGAATTTAAATTAGTAAAAGGATCGAAGAAACTAAAATAAACCCACCGATAATTGCTAGTAATATTTTTTTTGATTTAAAAAGTTGATCTAAATTATTTTTTTTAATGGTTAATGTACTTGGATCTTCACTGCTAGTTATAAAACCATCGTTTCTTCCAATTTTAAGAAATTTATTTTTTCTGTCACTCATTATTTCTTCTGAGGATAATTCATCAAAATAATTTAAATTTTTTGTTAAAGTTTGTCTGACATTGTTTAATATTATATCTCTATCTCTGTGTGCACCACCTAAAGGTTCGTCAATTATTTCATCAATAACTTTTAATTTTAATAAATCTTTAGCTGAAAGCTTCATAGCTTTTGCAGCATCAAGCATTTTTTTTGGATCTCTCCAAAGAATAGTTGCACATCCCTCTGGAGATATTACTGAATAAATTGCATTTTCTAACATAAGAACTTTGTTTGAAGAGGCTAATGCTATTGCTCCTCCAGAACCACCCTCACCTATAATTATTGCAATTGTTGGAACCTTTAGTTCCATACAGCACTCAATTGATTTCGCAATTGCTTCTGCTTGACCTCTTTCTTCAGCACCAACTCCTGGATATGCTCCTGGAGTATCGATAAAAGAAATTATCGGAATATTAAATTTATTTGCTAAGTTCATTAACCTGATGGTTTTTCTATAACCTTCAGGCCTCATCATTCCAAAATTTCTCTCAATTCTGCTATCTAAATCATCTCCTTTTTCTTGACCTATCACTAATACAGATTTTCCATTAAATTTTGCAAATCCAGTTAAAACTGATTTATCCTCTCCGTAATATCTATCTCCTGATAGTGAGATAAAGTCATCAAATAAATTATCGATAAAAAATTTTGCTTTTGGTCTATCTTCGTGACGAGCAACCATAGTAGTTTGCCAAGGATCTAGATTAGAGTAAATATTTTTTAATTTTTCATCTATTTCATTTTGAGTGCTTGAAATTTTTTGTGTATCCACCTCAGACAATCCCTCTTGATTGTAGGGATCTTTTAATTTTTCTAGTTCATTTTCTAGATCTTTAATTTCTGTTTCAAAATTTAAATAATTTTTCATGTTTTATTTATAGCGGATGGTTAAAATACAAAAAAGGCAATAAAATGATATCAAATAATAAGTAATTCTTATCAATTGACTTAAATCATTTTAAAGATACAAATTTAACATCGGGAGAGACTATTTATAGCGCCGAAGGAGCAACCACCCCGGAAACTCTCAGGCAAAAGGACCGGTTAAAGCATAACACTCTGGAAAGAGATTGATTTCCGCCGAAGGAGTAAAACTCTCAGGCAAAAATACAGATGGGGTACGAACTTAAGTGCTATGCAAGAAAAATACATTAAAATTAATAATCTTCAAGTATCAGAAAAACTATCAAACTTTGTAAGTGATGAATTATTAAAAAATACAAATATATCAGTAGAAAATTTTTGGTTGGGTCTTGAAAAAACTCTAGATGAGCTTGCACCAAAAAATAAAGAATTAATCAAATTTAGAGAATATTTACAAAAAAAAATTGATGATTGGCACATTAAAAATAAAAAGAAAGAATTTAATTTAAATGAGTATAAAAAATTTTTATTAGAAATAGGTTATTTAAAAAATGAGGGACCTGATTTTAAAATTGAAACTAAAAATGTTGATGAAGAAATTTCAAGTATAGCTGGACCTCAGTTAGTGGTACCTGTCATGAATGCAAGATATGCACTAAATGCTGCCAATGCAAGATGGATGAGTTTATATGATAGTCTTTATGGTACAGATGTAATTGAACAATCTGAAGATAGCGTATCTGAACGGTATGACCCTCTAAGAGGTGAAATGGTTATAAAATATGGAAGAGATTTTTTAGATAAATACTTTCCATTAGCTGGATTAAGTTGGAATAAAATTACAAGTTTTGCTGTAAAATATGGAAAATTAAAAGTTTTAAAAGGTGCTGATATTTTTGATTTAGAGGAGGAAAATAAATTTGTTGGGCACAGAGGCGAAAGCGATAATCCGTCTGCAATTATTCTAAAGAATAATAATTTACATATTGAAATTTTGAAAGACACACGAGCTTTTGCTGCTCAGCAAGATCACGCAGGTATTAGTGATATTATAATAGAATCTGCAGTGTCAACAATTTGTGATAATGAAGATAGTGTTGCTGCAGTAGACTCGGAAGACAAAATAATATGTTACCGAAATTGGTTAGGTCTTATGAAAGGGGACCTTAAGTCTAAATTTGAAAAAGAAGGTAAATTATTTGAGAGAAAATTAAATCCACATAGAAGTTATATTTCAAAAGATGGCAAAGGTTTAAAGTTACATGGTAGAAGCCTTTTACTTGTAAGAAACGTTGGTCATCTAATGACCAACCCTTCAATTTTATTAAGTGATGGAAGTGAAATACCCGAAGGTATTATGGATGCATTTATAACTACAGCAGCTGCACTACATGATATTAAAAACAAAAATAATTCAAGAACTGGATCAGTTTATATTGTGAAGCCTAAAATGCATGGACCAGACGAAACAGCATTTACAGATTTAATTTTTTCTAAAGTTGAGGAAGTTCTAAATTTACCAAAGTACACTTGTAAGATTGGTATTATGGATGAAGAGAGAAGAACATCAGCAAATTTAAAAGAATGCATTAGAGGTCTTAAAAATAGAGTTTTTTTTATTAATACCGGTTTCTTAGATAGAACTGGTGATGAAATGCATACATCAATGGAAGCTGGTCCTATGATTAAAAAAGGTGATATGAAATCGTCTAAATGGATTAATGCATACGAAAGTAACAATGTTGATATTGGTTTAAGTTGCGGGTTTTCTGGTAAAGCTCAAATTGGAAAAGGAATGTGGGCAATGCCTGATAAAATGAAAGATATGATGGAGCAAAAAACAGGACATTTAAAAGCAGGTGCAAACTGCGCATGGGTTCCTTCTCCAACAGCAGCTGCGTTACATGCTTTGCATTATCATGAAATAAATATTTTTAACGAACAAAAAAAATTAATTGATAGAGAACCAGCTAAACTTGATGATCTCTTAACAATCCCAATAGCAGACAGACCTAATTGGTCTGTAGAAGATATAAATAAAGAAATTTCTAATTCTGCACAAACTTTATTGGGATATGTTGTAAGATGGGTCGATCAAGGTGTTGGTTGTTCTAAAGTCCCAGATATTAACAACATAGGTTTGATGGAAGACAGGGCCACTCTTAGAATTTCATCTCAGCATATAACAAACTGGATACATCATGGTATTACAACAAAAATACAAGTAACTGGAATTATGAAAGAGATGGCAAAAATAGTAGACGACCAAAACAAAGATGATCCTAAATATATTAAAATGAGTGGTGATTTTGAAAACTCTATAGCATTTAAAACTGCGTGTGATTTAGTGTTTAAAGGTAGAGAACAACCTTCAGGTTATACCGAACCATTACTTCATTTTAATAGATTGAAAAAAAAATCTAATCTGAGTTTGAAACCAAATTAGATCGATTTTTAAAAGCAGAAAATAAAGTCCCATCATCTAGACTTTCAATCTCTCCTCCGACTGGCAAACCTTGGGCTAATTTAGTAATTTTAACATCTAAATTTTTTAGACTATCTTGAATGTAGTATGCAGTTGTTTGACCTTCTACAGTTGCACTAGTTGCAAGAATTACCTCCTCAATTTTATCTCTGTTAACTCTTTCTACCAATGAGTTAATTAATAAATCTTCTTTTCTTTGGCCAACTGAAGAAATTGTTCCACCCAAAATATGAAAGTAGCCCTGAAAGATATTTGAATTTTCAATCGACCATTGGTCCGCAATATCCTCTACTACACAAATTTTATTATATTTTTCTTTTGTATTCTCACAATTTAGACATCCATTTGAATTTGATTTTAATGCACCACATAAATTACATCTAACTACATTTTTATAAACCTGCGCCAATGTATTTGCCATAGGTTTTACAAGTTCGTCACGATTATTTATTAATTTTAAAACAATTCTTTTTGCTGACTTAGGACCTAAACCAGGAAGTTTTGAAATTAATTTAATTAATTCTTCTATCTCATTGATGTTTTGCATCTACTATAAAGGCCATTTAAAACCAGGAATTCCAAAGCCTCCAGTTGCTTTTGAAATTTCCTCAGTTGTTTTTGATTTAAGTTGAGATTTGGCACTATT
Source organism: uncultured Pelagibacteraceae bacterium (assembly GCA_902573295.1). Lineage (GTDB taxonomy): Bacteria > Pseudomonadota > Alphaproteobacteria > Pelagibacterales > Pelagibacteraceae > Pelagibacter. The sequence goes on from CACGJB010000011.1 coordinate 8,054, forward strand.
GTGTGCTGCAACAATTAAATCTTCAATTATGGTTTTGTCCTCTTTCATAATTTCATCGGATAACTTTATTGTTTGCATCTCTCCTGCTCCATCCAAGGTTATCTTTACAGAATTTGAGCCCGAAACTCCTTCAACTCTAATTTCCTTAATCTTTTGTTGGCTTTCTTTCATTTTTGCCTCAAGTTCTTTTGCTTTATCTAAAATTTTACTAAAATCAGTCATTATCAACTCCATCTTTGTTTGAATTTACATCTATTAATTCTGCGTCAGGAAATCTATCCATCACACTTTTAAATATTTCTGAATTTTTCATTTCATCAATTAATTGTTTTTTAACATTTTTTTGTTTATCTTTTACTGACATCTGCCCCTTTAATTTACTTAATGTAATAATCCATCTTTCACCAGTCCACTCAAAAAGTTTTGATGATAAATCTTTTACAAAATTTTTGTCTAAACTTTCATTAAAAGATATTTCAATTCTATTTTTTTCAAATTTTACTAAATTAACATTTTTTTCTAATTCGTATTTTAGTTTGATCTCCTTTTTTTTTGAACAAATTTCAATTAAACCCTCAAATGCATTTATATTAATTTTCTTTTCTGCTTTAATTTCTGTTTGTATTTCTGGTTTAGATTTTTCTTCTTGCGCAATATTCTTAATTTGATTGATTGTTTTAGAAGTTAATTCAGTTTCTTTATTATTAACTGAAGTTTCACTTTTAAAGTCAACCTCAGCTTTTTCAATTTTATTTTCAGATTTTACAGAACTTAAATGCATTAGCCTTATTAAGAACATCTCAATTGAAAGGTGTTGATTAGATACTATGTCTATCTCTTCAAGAGAAGAGATAGCAAATTGCCAAAATAATATTAATACTTCTGAATCTATTTGATTCGATAAATTTTTAATTTTTGAAAATTCTTCATCATTTAATGAAAAATTTGTACTTTCTAAAGTTAAAGAATTAATATTTTTAAAGTAGTAAAGTAACTCTAAGAAGTCATTAATAAAAACCTTTGGTTCAACACCTTGGTCATAAATTTTTCTATAAATGCTTATTACTTTTGTTTCTTCGCCTTTTAAAATTAACTCAAACAGATCGATTAATTGAGATTTATCAAAATACCCAAAAATTTTCTGAGCTGAATTTAGGTCTAATTCTTTTCCTTCATCCAAACTCAATAATGCTCTATCTAGCAACGATAAAGAATCTCTAACAGAGCCTTCAGAAATTTTTACTATAAGCTTTAAAGCATCGTCACTTATCTTTCCATTTTCCTTGTCCTTAATTTTTTTAATAAACTCCAATAATTCTGAGGATTTAATTCTAGATAGATCAAATCTTTGACATCTAGATACTACTGTAATTGGAATTTTTTTAATTTCTGTAGTTGCAAAAATAAATTTTAGATATTCCGGTGGTTCCTCTAAAGTTTTTAATAAAGCATTAAACGCTTGTTTGCTTAACATGTGAACTTCATCAATAATGAAGATTTTATATTTGGCAGAGGTAGGCCCATATCTTGAAAATTCGATTAAATCTCTTACGTCATCAACACCTGTTTTGCTTGCCGCATCCATTTCAAGCACATCTATATGACTAGACTCACTTATAGATATGCAACTTTCACAAAAGTTTTCTTTACATAATTTATCGATACCATTTGAGCAGTTAAGTGCTTTTGCAACAATTCGTGCTGTTGTAGTTTTTCCAATTCCCCTTATTCCAGTGAATAAATATGCATTAGGTATTTTGTCTACTTTAATCGAATTGGTAATAGTTTCTGCAACAATCTCTTGACCAATAAGATCATCAAAAGTTTGTGGTCTATATTTTAATGCTAATACTTTTGAGTTATTATTCATATATTTATAAGGAGACTAGAACCTGAATAACTGTCTCTACGACTGCTTCCGTTAAGATCTGGTCGGGTTCAAGCAGCATCCACCTCTAGCCTCCAGAGCCATTATAGCAGTTAAAATTTCTAATCTACAAGAAAAGATTATTATTTTTTTTGTCTCAAACTATCTGCTTCAAAAACACCTAGAACGTGAAAATCCTCACAATGTAGACCTAGCTCTTCAAGAGATTTCTTAACTTTTGGATCTTCTATATGTCCATCTAAATCACATAAGAAAAAATAAGAGTCGAAACTATTCTTTTCTGGATAACTTTGAAGTTTAGTTAAATTTACACCATTTATAGCAAAACCTCCTAATGATTGATAGAGGGCGGCTGGTTTACTTTTCAATTTAAATAAAAAAGAGGTTATGTAAGTTTTATCTTTAAATTCTGGTTGAGAAATACTTTTTCCCATAACCAAAAATCTAGTCAAATTTCCACTTTCATTTTCTATGTTTTTTTTAATTACTTCTAAGCCATAAATTTCAGCACTCAATGAAGATGCTATAGCTGATTGTTTAACATCTTTTGTTTTAGAAATCATTTCGGCAGATCCAGCAGTATCTGCTCTAATATGTTCTGCTAAACTATTTTCTTTTATAAATTTTGAACACTGAGATAGTCCTTGTGCGTGTGAGTATACTTCTTTAATATCTTTTAATTTAGCACCAGGTTGTCCTAATAAGTTGTGTTCAATTTTTTGAAAATGCTCTTTATATATATTTAGCCTATGTTTAAATATTAAATACTCAATACCAATGTTACCTGTAATTCTATTTGACTCTGGAATTATAATTCTACTATCTGGCTCTTCGGATGCTTTATTAAAACAATCATCAAAAGTTTTACAAGGCGATATTTTTGCTTTAGGATCAATTGAAAGCGCTGCTAAATGAGAATATGCACCAAAGGTTCCTTGAAAATAAATTTTACTCATCAATTCTTATATTCCATTATTTTTTTTAAGGCTAGATAATCTTCCTCTGTATCTACTCCTATTGGAGATGACTTTGCAAGTGAAACATTAATATCAATATTATTATCTAATGCTCTTAATTGCTCTAAACGATTTTCTATTTCATTTTTAGATTGACTTAATTGAACAAATTTTTCGAGTGAAACTTTTGAATAACAGTAGACTCCAATATGATGATAAATATTATCTGTCTGCTCAGACTTTCTTAAAAAAGATATACCTCGTGGAAAATTGTTCTCTTCTAAAGTACTTTCAGTAATGACTTTTACAATATTCTCATTTTTCAAGCTTTTGTTATCTTTTATTATCGCAGCAAGAGTTCCCATATTAGAGGGATTTTGTAACATTTTATCATTCAAGTTCACTATATCTTGAATGTCTATTGCTGGTTCATCACCCTGTAAATTCATAATAAAATCAACATCTCTAATATTTGATTTTTTAAGTGCTTCATGAATTCTATCTGTACCTGTCTTGTGTTTATTGCTAGTTAAAATAGCATTGAAACCATTGCTTCTTACATCGTCAATAATTTCCTGGTCCTCTGTGGCTACAATCACATCTCCAATATTGGCCTCTTCTGCTTTTTTAGATACATGTGAAATAATTGATAAACCATTTATTTTTAGTAAAGGTTTACCTGGCAGCCTAGTAGCGGACATTCTAGAGGGTATAATTACCAAAGTTTTCATTATGTTTTTAAATTATTATACTCATTAAACAACTATAGAGGCAAATTTATACATTAAATTTTAGCTTTTTTTTAATTTATCATGTTATACGTTCACTACGAAAATTTAGAAAAAATGGATTCTTTTGAAATTAACAAAATAGTTGCTGCAGTTTTAATGGTTGCTCTAATTATTATTGGTATTGGAAAATTATCTGATGTCATATTCCATGTAGAGAAACCTGAAACACCCGGATATTCAGTTGAGGTTGAAAGTGCAACCACTGTATCAACGGCTAGCTCTAGTACGACATCAGACAAAATTGATATATCAGCATTGATGGCAATAGGAGATATTGCACATGGTGAAAAAGTTTTTAAAAAATGTGCAGCTTGTCATTCAATTGTTAAAGGAGGAAAGAATGCTATAGGTCCTGCACTATACAATGTTGTAGGAAGAAAAGTTGGAGCGATTGAAGATTATAAATATTCCAAAGCATTAGCAGCTTACGATAAAAATTGGACGTTCGAGGAGCTTAATGGATTTTTAATTAAACCTGCTAAATGGATTAAAGGAACTAAGATGGCTTACGCTGGTTTAAGAAAAGAAAAAGATAGAGCCTCAGTTATAAAATATCTAAATGAAAATTCTGACAATCCTTTACAGCTACCTTAATTTTCCAAAACAATATAATAAAATACTTTTTTGCACGTGAACTCTATTGAGTGCTTGTTGCCATACATGCGATTTTTTACCCAAGAAAACATCATTACTTACTTCATCACCACGAGGTAAGCAATGTAAAAAAATGCAATCTTTTTTTGCAAAACTCATTAATTTTTTATCAATTTTAAAATTTTTAAATGCTTGTATTTTTTTCTTCTTATTAACTTTGTCATTTAAAGAAATAACTTTATCAGAAAAAATTACGTCTGCGCCTGAAACTGCTTTTTTAGCGTTATTATAAATATAAATTTTTTTATTATTTTTTTTGACCCAAACTCTAACATCCTTTCCTGGTTCAAATTTTTTTGGACAAGCAACACTTAGTTTAAATGAAAATTTGACTGAAGCAGCAATTAAACTATCAAGCACGTTGTTTGAGTCTCCAATCCAGCAAATATTTAATTTTGAAATAGGTTTTTTCATTATTTCTTCAACTGTAAAAATATCAGATAAAACTTGTGTAGGATGTGACGACGGACTTAAACCATTAATAATTGGTACTGATAAATATTTTTTGAAGTCTTCTATCTTTTTATCACTATCAGTTCTCATCATAAAACCATCGCCATAAGTAGAAAGTATTTTAGCAGTATCAGCAATGCTTTCACCTCCTTGACCTAAATGGAGTTCATTAGAACGTAAAGTTAAAGTACCTCCTCCTAGCTGTTTTATTGCTAAATAAAAACTAATTCTTGTTCTTGAACTTGCTTTTTCAAACATTTGGATCAACATCTTGCCATTAAGAGGTGCTCCTTTGTCAATTTCGAGCGTGCTTAGTTTTTTTCTTAGACTTTTTCTTTTCTTAGCATCAGTAATAATCTTCCTCAAATCTTTTGCGGGTATATCTTTTAAATTAATGAAATGTTTCATATTATTTTATCTGCGAACAGACCTTTTCAATAATTTTTATTGCTAAATCTATTTCATTTTTTTTAACATTTAACGGAGGTAAAATCCGAACAACATTTTCTGCTGCTCGAATAGTCAATAATCGATTATCCATCAATTTTTTAATAAATTCATTTTGATCTTTATATAACTGTATCCCAATCAAAAATCCTCTTCCTCTTATTTGCTTAATCACATTTGGATATTGTCCTTGAACTTTATTTAATTCAAATAAAAAATATTTCGATAAACTTTTTACATTATTTAAAAATTTCTTATTTGATATAATATCCATTACGGTATTTCCAACAGCCATCGCCAAAGGGTTTCCTCCAAATGTTGATCCATGAGTACCTGGTGTCATGCCTGATGCAACTTTTTTATTCATTAAAACTGCTCCAATAGGATATCCTCCACCAATCCCTTTCGCAATTGGTACAATATCAGGTTTTACTTTTGATTTTTCAAATGCAAAGAAATCACCAGACCTTCCTATTCCACACTGGACTTCATCAAGGATTAACAATATTTTTTTCTTGTTACATAATACTCTTAATTCTTTTAAGCACCAATCAGGAATAACTTTAATACCACCTTCACCCATAATAGTTTCAACCATTATAGCAGCTGTATTTTTATTAATTTTCTTTGTAAGAGAATTATGATCTCCATAATTAAAATGATCAAAACCTGTTACTTTTGGACCAAATCCTTCGGTCATTTTCTTTGATCCACTAGCAAAAATTGCTGCTAAAGTTCTTCCATGGAAGGAGTTTTTAATGCATAAAATTCTATTTTTATTAGGTTTGCCAATCGAGTAAAAATATCTTCTAGCAACCTTAATTGCTGCTTCCGTAGCTTCAGCTCCACTATTTTGAAACATCACAAAATCGGCAAAAGTTTTAGTACACAATTTTTTAGCAAGTTTTTCACCTTCTGGAATTTGGAAAGCATTGGAAATGTGCCAAAGTTTTTTTGATTGATCTCTTATTGTTTTAACTAACTTTGTATGAGCATGACCTAAAGAATTTACTGCTATTCCTTGAACAAAATCTAAATATTTTTTATTATCAGAAGAGTATAAATAACTTCCTTTTCCATATTTAAAGGAAATTTTTTTTCTATTATAGTTTTTTGCTAAATAACTCATAAATCTATTTTGTTTTTATAAAGTTTAATTATTTATACAAGTAAGGATTGAAAACGTATATGTTTTGTTAATTGAGTATTAATGTTGATAACTCTTATTTTTTGATTGTTTAATTCAATTTTATATCAGTATATTGTTGTTTTATATAAATAATATACAACATATTGATTATGAGTTGGACTGAAGAAAAAGTTGCAAAATTGAAAGAGCTATGGGGCAAAGGTAATACTGCAAGTCAAATTGCTGAGATAATCGGAGGTTTAAGCAGAAATGCAGTAATAGGTAAGGCTCATAGACTTAACTTATCAGCAAAAATAAAAACTAGAACAGCTGCTTCAAGCCAAAATTTTGAGAACACAAAAAAAAATGAAAAAATTACATCATCAAGAAGAGGACGTAAAAGTAAATTTAAATCTTTAATAATTGAAAAAGATTTTGAACCAGAAAATCCAAAACAACTTGAAGAACTTGATGAAAGTTCTTGTAAATGGCCTATTGGTCACCCTGACGAAAAAAAATTCTATTTTTGTGGAAGATCTTCTTTAAAGGATTTTTCTTATTGTAAATTACATTTATTATATGCTTACCAACCCAAAGGTAAAAAAGAAGACGTCACTGAAAAAGAAGAGGTTCCTGAGTTTGTTGGAGAAAAAATACAATCAGCCTAAACTAATTCAGCTTACTGTCTAAATCATTTTTTGTCTCATATTTTTCCGTAGAAAATTGACCGCCTTCTCTCCACATATATGAATATTTTTTAACTTCTTCATCAAAATATCTCAAGCTAGGAGTGCCGATGTCAAAATTATTTTTATACTTCCCTGTTGCGACGTTGTCATATTTCAGGAGTCTTAATTGATCTCTTGTAAGTAAAGGATTGGGCATTACTTCAAATAAGCTTGCTGTAATTTCTGCTAGCTTTAGAGGAAAAGGTATGGTTAATCTTCTTTTTCCAATTGATTTTAATAATTTTTCAATTATTTCTTTTAACGTGATTGTTTCTGGTCCTACACATTCAATTATCTTTGAGTAAATATTTTTTGAAATTACATCATAAATAATATCTGTCAAATCCGAGCAATGTATTGGTGAGAATTTCGTATCTCCGTTATAGTAAAGTGGGAAAAAAGGTAGTCTATTTAATAAGGTCATGAAGTTAGTAGTGAAATTATCATCTGAAGAATAAACGACTGAAGGTCTAAGAACAGTGGCAAGTGGAAAATTTTTGAAAATATTTTTTTCACCTTCAAGTTTACTTTGAGCATAATTTGAATCTTCTGCTTCATTTATACCTAGAGCTGACAAATGTATAAAATGTTTTTGATTATATTCTTTACAAAGTTTTGCTAATATTGATGGAAATATAGAGTGAATATTTTTAAAAGTATTTCCTTTTTTCTTTTCAAATAAAATTCCAATTAAATTTATACATATGTCTGATCTTTTAAAAAGTTCCCTTATTTTTTTTTCGTCAAAAATATTCGCTTCTACAATATCAATGTAACCAGCATTGGCCTGTGTTTTGATTATGTAACTTTTTTGGTGAATATTTCTTGTTACAACAGTAACTTTATAGTCATTCTTTGTCAGTTTTCTTATTAAGTTTCTTCCAATTTGGCCACTTCCACCAAAAATTAGACAATTTTTTGCTTTCATATATATATGTTTTAAATGAACAAAAATATTCAATTACACAAAAACGATCTACCAGATGATTTAGAATTAGGCAATATAATAGCTGTAGATGGGGAATTTATGGGCCTTAATGTAAGACGCGACCCACTATGTTTAATTCAAATATCTTCTGGTAATTCAGACGCACATATAGTGCAGTTTAATAGAGACAATTATAATGCTCCAAATCTTGTAAAATTGTTAAATAATGAAAAAGTTACAAAAATTTTCCATTTTGCAAGAGCAGATATTGCTCATATTAAATATTATTTAAAGACAGAGACAAATAATGTTTTAGACACTAAAATTGCATCAAAACTAGCTAGGTCTTATTCTGATAATCACTCTTTAAAAACTTTAATCAAAGAATTTATAAATATTGATATTAGCAAACAATTTCAAAATTCAGATTTTGGTGGAGAGTTAACACCTGCACAATTAAAATATTGTGCGAATGATGTTGTTTATTTGCATAAAATTCATGAGGAGCTTCAAAAAATTTTAAAAAGAGAAAACAGATTTGAAATTTACCAAAATTGTTTAAAATTTTTAAAGACAAGAGTTGAGCTTGACTTAGCTTTATTTAAAGATGATATCTGGTCACATTAAAAAATGAAAAACGAAACTATATTAATTGGAAAAAAAGTCATTGATTTACAAATTAAAGCTTTAAAAAAATTAAGGAACTCAATTGATAATTCATACATTAAAGCAGTAAATAAGATAATTAGCTGTCAATCTAAAGTTATAATATGTGGGGTTGGTAAAAGTGGAATAATCGCTTCAAAAATTTCTGCAACACTTTCTTCGGTAGGCACACCATCGTTTACAGTTTCTGCAAATGATTGCTCTCATGGGGATCTTGGAAGAATAACTAAAAAAGATATATTAATTTTAATCAGCAACTCAGGGAATACAAGTGAATTAAAAAATATTATAAAATTTGCTAAATCTTATAAAATTTTTTTAATAGGAATTGTGTCAAATAAAAACTCATTACTTTATAAAGCTGCAAATATTAAATTAAGCTTTCCGGAAGTTCAAGAGTCAGGACACGGAATTGTACCAACTTCTAGCACTACTGTCCAACTTTCTATTGGGGATGCTTTGGCAATTTCACTTATGAATAAAAAAAAATTTAGTAAATTAGATTTTAAAAAATTTCATCCTCAAGGATCTTTGGGAAATAAATTAAAAACAGCAAACGATATAATGCTTACCAAAAATAAAATTCCTTTTATAAATGAAAACCAAAATATAAAAAAAGCAATCAAAATTATTAATCTTAAAAAATTAGGTTTTTTAGTTGTTACAAATTCTGATGGTTTAACTAGAGGAGTATTTACTGATGGAGACTTAAAAAGATTAATGAGAAAAAAAATTAAAATAGATCATGTTAAAATAAAAAATTATATGTCAAAAAAACCATATAGCGTTGAGGAAAATACTTTGGCCTCAGATGTGCTTTACCAAATGAATAAAAGAAAAATTACCAACATAATTGTTTACAAAAAAAAAAATAAACTAAAAACTATAGGCGTAATACATATTCATGATCTCTTAAATAATTTAAATTAAAAAAATGAAATTGTTATTACAAATAAGTTTATTTTTTATAATGCTTTTTATAGGTTACATATTTTATAATAATTATTTTGCTGACAAAAAAACTCAAGAAACTTTTATAATTAATTCTCAAACTAAAAAAAGCAACAATACTTTTAAAGAAAATGAAATTAAAATTAAAGATAAAGAAGAAAATAAAGTAATTAAAAATAACGTAATTAAAAATTTAAAATACAAACTAAATATAGCTGAAAACGGTACTTACGAAATTAGAGCGAATTCTAGTGAAATTAATCTAAAAGATGGCCAAGAGATTGTTTTAATGAAAGGAGTAATAGCAATATTTTCAGACAAAAATAGCAACAAATTGTTTATTAGCTCAGATAACGCTGTGTTTAACTCAGTTAATTACAACACTCTTTTTAAGGGAAATATTAAAATTCAAAAAGAAGAAGATATTATAACTTCTAATAAACTAGAATTTGATTTTATTGAAAACATTATTTTAGTTTATGAAAATGTAAAATATATTGGGTTAAAAGGAGAGATAATTGTAGATAATATAAAAATAAATCTAATCACAAGAAACGTAGAATTTTTTATGAATAATGATAATGATAATGTGAAGATACTATCTTATTAATTTATGAGCTCAAATATTAAAAAATTTAGAATTAAATCATTTAAAAAAGATGTATCTATTCTCAAACTTGAAAAAATTTCACTGAAATTTGGAAAAAAAACAATTCTTGACAGTTTGAATCTAAGTTTAAATGATGGACAAATTTTAGGTTTGCTGGGTCCTAATGGAGTTGGAAAATCTACTATTTTTAATATCATAACAGGTTTAATTTCACCAGATTTTGGATCTGTAATTATCAACTCTGAAAAAGTGAATAATTTTCCAATATTTCAAAGAACTCTTAAATATAGAATTGGATTTGTTCCACAACATGGAGGTTATTTCCATGACCTAACTGTAAATGAAAATTTAAATGCAATAGGTGAAATTTCAATAAAAGATAAAAATAAGAGAAATGAAAAAATCAACTTTCTTATTTCTAAATTTGAGTTAGATCCTGTCAGAAATATTAAAGCTAAACTACTGTCTGGTGGAGAAAGAAAAAAACTTGTAATTGCAATTTCTCTAATCTCCGACCCTAAAATTCTTCTTTTAGACGAACCTTTTGCGGCTCTAGATGTAATGACGATAAAAATATTACAAGAAATAATAGTAAACCTACAAAGCTTTAATAATATATCTGTTATACTTTGTGACCATCAAGCGAGAGATCTTTTAAAATGTGTAGATTCTGCTGCAATTATTCATAATGGCAGAGTTGTTGCACAAGACACACCATCTATGCTAATAAAGGATGTAGTTGCTCAAGATACATATTTTGGTGATTCATTCAATATTAATTAAGTAATAATTTTATCTTTAATGCGAAACTACTTAAAAATTGACAAACCTATTAAGTCATTTAACAAAACTATAAAAATAGAGGGAGATAAAAGTCTTTCTATAAGATGGGCTTTACTTGCATCACAAGCAAAAGGCAAATCAGTAGCTTATAATTTATTAAAGTCTGAAGACGTGATTAGTACGTTAAATTGTCTTAAAAAACTTGGTGTGAAAATTAAAAACTTTAAAAGCAAATGTGAAATTAATGGGCTTGGTATAAATGGATTTAATTATAAAAAAAATATAACAATTGATGCGGGTAACTCCGGTACATTAGGGCGATTAATATTGGGGCTTCTTATACATAGCAAGTATAAAATCAAAATAATTGGGGACCGAAGTCTTTCTAAAAGAGATTTTAATAGAATTATAAATCCACTTAAAAAATTTGGAGCAAAATTTAATTCAAAGCAGGGTAAACTCCCAATTACTGTAACGGGAACTGAGTCTCCAATGCCTATAAAGTTCAATGAAAATAGAGGTTCAGCTCAATGCAAAAGCAGCGTCATGTTAGCTTCACTAAATACAATGGGCACAACAAAGATAAGAGCAAAAAAATCAAGAAATCATACAGAATTACTTTTCAAGCATCTCAAACTTCCATTAAAACTATATAAAAGAAAAAATTATGACTTCATTGAGCTAAAAGGTGTTAAGAAAATTAGACCTATTAAATATAATATCCCCTCAGATATAAGTTCAAGTGCTTTTTTTTTAGTTTTAACAATACTTTCAAAAAATTCAGCTTTAACAATTAAAAATGTAAATATTAATGATTCAAGAATTGGGATTTTGAAAATTTTTAAATTAATGAAAATTAAAATTCAAATTAAAAATAAAAGAAATTACAAAGGTGAAAAAATTGGAGATTTATATGTAAAAAGTCAAAAAAAAATTAAACCTATAAATTGTCCTACAAAATTAAATAGCTCGAGTATTGATGAATTTTTAATAATTTTTTTATTAGCTGCTAAAGCAAACGGAATATCTTATTTTAAAAAACTAAATGAGCTAAATGAGAAAGAAAGCCCAAGGTTAAATTGGGGATCAGCGATACTTAATAAAATGGGTATTAAAACCAAATTGACTAAAGATAGTATTAAAATTTATGGAAACCCTAACTTAATAGTAAAAAAACAAATAAATATTAAAAATTTTTTAAAAGATCATAGAGTTTTCATGACCTCAGTTATAGCAGCATTGACTTTTGGTGGTAAATGGAAAATTGCAGATAAAAATTCTATAGAAACATCTTTTCCAACATTTTTAGAAAAAATAAATCAGTTAAGATTTTAGTTTTTAGTGTTAATGGGCAGATAAATTTGATGTTAAAATCATTGATTTTGCTTAATTTTATATCAGAAAGTGACTTTTTTTTAATTTCTATGTTGCTTATTACAATAAATTTAATTAAAAGGTCGTGTTTTTAAAATACTAATTACTAAGTTAAATAATTAATGGAAATTTATAAAGATTTATCTAATCCATCTTCAAAAGAGTTTGAGAAACTACTTAATAATCAATTAGCTAAAATCAATATTGAAGAAGGTAAAATAATAAATGGTAAGATTAATAAAATTACTGAAAAATTTTGTTTCCTTTTTATTGAAGGCCTTAAATCTGAGCCTGTTCTAGATATTAACGAACTAAAAAGTATCGGTATGCATGACAAAATTAAAGTTGGTGAAGTCATTCCTGTATTATTAGAAAAAATTGAGGACAAAAATGGAGAAATTTTAGTTTCAGCAAGTAAAGCTCAAAAAATAAGAGGTTGGGATAAACTTGTTGAAGCTTATGAAAAAAATGAACCTGTGATGGGAAAAATTACTAGTAAGTGTAAAGGTGGAGCAATAGTAGAGCATATTGATACAGGTTCTCTGATGTTCTTGCCAGGATCTCAAATTTCAGATCGTCCTTTAAAAGATATAAACCATCTTATGAACGAACCACAAAAATTTAAATTGATAAAGCTCGATAAAATTAGGGGTAATGCTTGTGTTTCAAGAAAAGAAATTATTTCTTCATTTAAAAAAGAGGATAAAGCAAAGTTAGTATCAAAATACAAAATAGGTGACATAATCAAGGATGCTGAAGTAAAAGGATTTTCTAATTTTGGATGTTTTTTTAATGTAAATGGTGAACTGGATGTTTTAGTTCATTTACAAGAATTAAGTTGGACTAGAGTCGATCATCCAGACCAGGTGTTGGAGATTGGCCAAAAGTCTGATCTAAAAATTATTTCAATTGATCTAGAAAAATTGCAAATTGGATGTAGTATTAAACAGCTATCAAAAGATCCATTTGAAAATATTGATAATTATGAATTGAATAAAGCTTATAAAGTCAAAATTATAAAACTTACAGATTTTGGTGCATTTTGTGAGCTAGAGTCTGGTCTTACGACTTTATTGCACAGCTCAGAAATTTCATGGACAAAAAAAAATGCATCTGCAAAAAAATTATTTAAAATAAACCAAGAGATAGATGTAATTATTCAGGAAATAGATAAAGAAAAACGTAGAGTAGCAGTAAGTTACAGACTAACTCAAGAAAATCCGTATGATACATTTTTGAGCAAATATCCGGTAGAAAGTATTTGTGAGGCCGTAATCGTAAGTAAAAATGAATATGCATTATTTGTAAAGATAGATGATATTGATGTAGAAGCTTTTTTGCATTGTAATGATTTATCGTATTTAGATAATGGCGAAGAAGAATTAATAAAACATAAAAAAGGTGACAAGATAAAGGTAAAAGTTCTGGAGATTAAACCTTCGGAACAAAAAATTAGAGTTGGACATCGTCAAACGCTAAATGATCCATTTGATTTCTTTAAAGATAAAAAAATTAATCAAACAATAACAGTGAAAGTAGTTACAACAGATAACAAAGGCTTAACAGTTAGACCAGAGGGATGCGATATGAACTTTCCGATTAAAAAAACTGAAATTGCAATTAACTCAGCAGATGCTCGTCCATCTCGTTGGACAGGTGGTGAAAAACTTGATGTTGCAATCAAAGATTTAAAAATGGATCAGAGGAAAGTTACATTAAGTATCAAGTTACTCGAAGAGATTGAAAAAAAAGAAGCGCTTGAGAAATATGGATCCGAGGGTTCTGGTAAAAACTTGCCTTTTTCCTCGCTGTCTGATGATTTGAAGAAAAAAGAAAAAGAGAAAGAATAATTGAAGAAGATTTAAATTGGCTGTTGTAAAATCAAAGCTTTTAAAACAACTATCAAAAAACTATCCCAATTTTTTAAAAAAAGATTTAAAGAAAATTTCTAGCATTATTTTGAATGAAATAAAAAGAGCACTTAAAAAAGGTGATAGAGTAGAATTGAGGGGTTTCGGTGTATTTTATACAAATATTCAAAAAGCAAGAATATCTAGAAATCCTAAGACTGGTGAGAAGGTGAATACACCAGAAAAGAGAACTATTAACTTTAAAATGTCTAAAGAGTTGTTTAAAAAATTAAATAATGAAGAATAAAAATATTTTTGTTGCATGCGATACTTCAGATTTAAAAAAAATAAAAAAAATAATTAATCAAACAAATTCAAATAAATTAAAAATAATCCCTAAATTTGGCCTTCAATTCTTTTATTCGAAAAATGGACGAAAATTTTTAGAAAAATTTAAAAAAGATTTTTGGTTAGATCTGAAGATAAATGATATCCCCCAAACTGCATTATCTGCCATTGACAGCTTAAAAGATTTAAAAAAATGCAAGTATATAACAGTCCACGCAAATGGTGGTATGGAAATGCTTAAATCAATTAAAAAAAAATCAAAGAAAATAAATAAACATTTAAAAGTTTTAGGGGTTACAATTTTAACAAGTCTTAATAATAAATCTCTTAAAGAAATAGGTCATACAAAAAATGTAAAACAGTTAGTTTTAAAACAAGCAGCATTAATTAAAAAATCAGGATGTGACGGTATAGTTTGTTCTGGTCAAGAAGCTATGCTGATTCGTAAAAGATACAAAAATTTATTAATCATTACCCCGGGAATAAGATTTCCTGGTGATCATTCAAATGATCAAATGAGAATTATGACACCCAAACAAGCTTTTAAAAATAAGGTTTCTGGTATTGTTATAGGCAGATCTCTTACAAAAGGTAACATTAAAAATAATACCAAAAAACTCCATGATCATTTAAACAAATGATCAAAGGTTGCAAGATTTGTGGTATAAAAGATACTGATACTTTAAATTACATAATTAATCATCCCTATCCTCCAAAATTTATTGGTTTCATTTGTAATTACCCAAAAAGTACACGATATGTTGAACTAAACTCTTTAAAAAAATTATTAAATGTTAAAAAAAACAAAAGTGAATTTGTTGCTGTTTTAGTAAAACCTAGCGATGAAATTTTAGAGGGAATAAAAAGTTTACCTTTTGATTATTATCAATTGTATGACTGTACTCCTGATGCCATCAAAAATATAAAACAAAAATATCAAAAAAAGATTATTACAGCTTTAACAATAGAATATGAGT
>CACGJB010000012.1 GCA_902573295.1 uncultured Pelagibacteraceae bacterium
ATCGGGAATTTCAAAAGCAGTTTAATATTAATTTGTAACTGACCCCATATTAATTTTTAAATCTATTTGATTTTTTTTGGCTCCTCGGGCAGGACTCGAACCTGCGACCAATTGATTAACAGTCAACTGCTCTACCAACTGAGCTACCGAGGAATGTAAAAAAGCCAACTTACTTTTTTTTGTAACTAAAACAAGATTTTTTTTGGAGGCAACGCCCGGAATCGAACCGGGATACAAGGATTTGCAATCCTCTGCGTAACCATTCCGCCACGTTGCCATCTTATTTTTAGCTTATAGCTACAGATGCCTTTTTATATTAAATTTTTTCTATTAGTCTATTAAATAACGATTCAAATTGATTATTGTTAATTTAGATTATTAAATTATAAACTTTAACATCAATGAGTAGCGATAAATATATACATTCTGATGTAGAAAATAGAATTTATTCTTATTGGGAAAAAAATGGTCTTTTTAAACCTAAGGAAAATTCAAAAAAATTCTCAATTGTAATTCCACCACCAAATGTGACTGGTAGCCTACACATGGGTCATGCTCTTAATAATTCAATTCAAGATTTATTAGTTCGTTACCATAGAATGAATAATTTTGAAACTTTATGGCAACCAGG
This sequence comes from uncultured Pelagibacteraceae bacterium, assembly GCA_902573295.1. GTDB lineage: Bacteria > Pseudomonadota > Alphaproteobacteria > Pelagibacterales > Pelagibacteraceae > Pelagibacter. The sequence goes on from CACGJB010000012.1 coordinate 632, forward strand.
TACAGACCACGCTGGAATAGCCACTCAAGCTTTAGTAGAAAAAAAATTAACTTCTGAAAAAATTGATAAAAATGAAATTGGAAGAGAAAAATTTATTGAAAAGGTATGGGAATGGAAAGAGCAATATGGAGACATAATAATTAATCAATTAAAAAAACTTGGTTGCTCTTGTGATTGGTCAAGAAATGCTTTTACGATGGATGAAAATTTGTCCAAATCGGTAATTAAGGTTTTTGTTGATCTTTATAACAAAGGTCTAATCTATAAAGATAAGAAATTAGTTAACTGGGATACAGTTTTAAAAACAGCTATTTCAGACCTAGAAGTAGATCAAAGAGAGGTAAATTCTAAAATTTTTTATATCAAATATCCTATAGATGGGACTGATGAATTTATTACAATTGCAACAACAAGACCTGAAACAATGCTTGGTGATACAGCTATTGCTGTTAATCCAAAAGATGAAAGATTTAAATCCTTTGTTGGAAAAACAGTTACTATTCCAATTGTTGGAAGAAAAATAAAAATCATAGAGGATGATTATGCAGATCCTGAACAAGGAACAGGAGCTTTAAAAATAACTCCTGCACATGATTTTAACGATTATGATGTTGGTCAGAGAAATAATCTTGAAATAATAAATATTTTTACTGAAGCTGGCAAAATAAATGAAAACGCTCCAAAAGAATATGTTGGTCTTGATAGGTTTGAAGCAAGAAAAAGAATTTTAAAAGAGCTTAAAGAAAAAGAATTTTTTGTAAAAGAAGAAAATATTAAAAATAAAGTTCCTTATGGTGACAGATCAAATTCAATAATCGAACCTTTCTTAACAGAACAATGGTTTGCTGATGCTGGTAAATTATCAGTTAAAGCTAAGGAAGTTGTTAACTCAAAAAAAACAAATTTCTTTCCTGAGAATTGGTCAAAAACTTATTTTCAATGGATGGATAATATTGAGCCATGGTGTATTTCAAGACAGCTATGGTGGGGCCATCAAATACCCGCTTGGTATGGTCCTGATGAAAAAATTTTTGTTGCTGAAAATGAAGATGATGCAAAACAACAAGCTAAAAAACATTATGGTAAAGATGTTGAATTAAATCGTGATCCAGATGTTTTAGATACTTGGTTTTCATCTGGATTATGGCCTTTCGCAACACTTGGTTGGCCTAATGATAATAAATATGTAGATAAATTTTATCCAACATCAGTATTGGTTACAGGTTTTGATATTATATTTTTCTGGGTAGCTAGAATGATTATGTTTGGTACTGAGTTTTTAAACAAAGAACCATTTAAAGATATTTACGTTCATGCATTAGTTAGAGATGAGAAGGGACAGAAAATGTCTAAATCGAAAGGAAATGTAATTGATCCTTTAGATTTAATTGAAAAATATAGTGCAGATGCACTTAGATTTACTTTGTTATCAATGGCTTCACCAGGTACAGATGTTAAGCTTTCTGAGGATAGAGTAAAAGGTTATAGAAATTTTTTAAACAAATTATGGAATGCAAATAACTTTTTAATCACTAATGAATGTGATTTTAAAGATATAGATAAAGTTCCTAGTTTAAATGTAAATATTAACAAATGGATTTATTCAGAACTTGTTGAAACTAAAAATAAGATAGAAAAAAACCTTGAGGATTACAGATTTGATGAAGCAGCTAAAAACGCTTATCAATTTGCATGGCATTCTTATTGTGATTGGTATTTAGAACTATCTAAAACAATACTATTTTCAGAAGATGAAAAAGCTAAAGCAGAAGTTAAAAAAGTATCATCTTTTGTATTTAAACAAATTTTGATTTTGCTACATCCTTTTATTCCTTTTGTTACTGAAGAAATTTGGCTTAAGAACAAATTTGATAATGACGGTAGCGATTATTTAATGCTTAAAAATTGGTTATCAGGTGAAATAAATAAGGATAGCAGTACTGAACAGGTTGAAAATATTATTAATATTATTTCAGAGATTAGATCATTTAAAAACGAGTTAAATGTAAGTCCAGGCTCATTTATTGATGTATCAATAAGCAATATTAATAAAAATCAAAAAGACTTTATTAATACAAATGAAATTATTCTAAAAAAACTAGGAAGAATAAATAGCATATTAGATAAGGATTTAGAAAAACCAGCTGCGACAATGGTTGTTTCTGGTGATTTGTTTAAGATTTATTTTGATAAAGACGTTGATTTAAAATTAATAAAAGAAAATTTAACAAATAAACAAAGTAGATTAGAGCAAGAGATGAATAAAATATCTCAAAGATTGGATAATAAAAGTTTTGTAGACCGTGCTCCAAAAGAGATTGTTGAACAAGAAAAAAATAATTATAATAATTTAAAGAATGATATTGAGAAAATATCAGTAACAATAAAGGGTATATAATGGCTAAATTTAATAAAAAGAAACTTCCAAGCAGACATACATCATTAGGGGCAGATAGAGCTCCACATAGATCGTTTTATTATGCTATGGGGGAAACCGAGAAAGATGTAGCAAAACCCTTTATTGGCGTCGTTTCCACATGGAATGAGGCAGCTCCTTGTAATATTGCCCTAATGAGACAAGCTCAATCAGTTAAAAAAGGAGTTAGAGCTAATGGTGGAACTCCAAGAGAATTTTGTACAATTACTGTTACTGACGGAATTGCGATGGGCCATGAAGGAATGAAGTCTTCATTGATATCTAGAGAGGTAATTGCAGATTCTGCTGAACTTACTGTTAGAGGTCATTGTTATGATGCTTTAGTAGGGATTGCAGGTTGTGATAAATCCTTACCAGGTCTAATGATGTCTATGGTTAGGTTAAATGTACCAAGTGTGTTTATATATGGTGGTTCAATTCTTCCAGGTAGATACAAAGGTAAAGATGTAACTGTAGTAGATGTATTTGAAGCCGTTGGTAAACATTCATCTGGTCAAATGTCAGCAGCAGAACTTAGAAAATTAGAATTAGTTGCTTGTCCAAGTGCAGGTGCTTGTGGTGGTCAATTTACAGCAAATACAATGGCATGTGTGTCTGAAGCTATTGGATTAGCTTTACCTTATTCAGCAGGAACACCAGCTCCATATGAAGAAAGAGATAAATACGCGAAAGCGAGTGGTAAAATGGTTATGAACCTTTTAAAAAAAGGAATTAAACCAAGAGATATAGTTACAAGAAAAGCTTTAGAAAATGCTGCAACGATTGTTGCCGCAACCGGTGGATCAACAAATGCTGGATTGCATTTACCTGCTATTGCAAACGAAGCAGGAATTAAATTTGATTTAATGGACGTTGCTAAAATTTTTAAAAAAACACCTTATCTTGCAGATTTAAAACCAGGTGGAAAATATGTTGCAAAAGATATGTGGTTAGCAGGTGGTGTCCCAATGTTATTAAAAACTTTATATGAAGGTGGATATATTCATGGAGATTGCATGACGGTTACAGGAAAAACTATGAAGGAAAATTTAAAAAGTATTAAATTTAATCCAAAACAAAAAGTAATGAGATCTTATAAAAATCCATTATCTCCAACTGGTGGTGTTGTTGGGTTAAAAGGAAACTTAGCACCAGAAGGTGCAATTGTTAAAGTTGCTGGACTTAAAAAATTACAATTTACTGGAAAAGCAAGATGCTTTGATAATGAAGAAAGTGCAATGAAAGCTGTTCAAAGCAGAAAGTATAAAGATGGTGATGTAATTATAATTAGATACGAAGGACCCGTTGGTGGTCCTGGTATGAGAGAAATGTTATCAACAACAGGTGCAATCTATGGACAGGGAAAAGGGGAGAAAGTAGCTCTTATCACTGATGGTAGGTTCTCTGGGGCTACAAGAGGCTTTTGTGTTGGTCACGTGGGCCCTGAGGCCGCTCTAGGGGGTCCTATAGGCCTTTTACGTACTGGAGATATTATTGATATCGATGCCAAAAAAGGAACTATAAATGTAAGGCTTTCTAAAAAAGAATTAGCTGTAAGAAAAAGAAAATGGAAAGCTAGAAAATCAGATTTTGGATCAGGTACTTTATGGAAATATGCACAAACAGTTGGACCTGCATACTTAGGTGCACCAACACACCCTGGTAAGAAAAAAGAAGTTAAGGATTATTCAGAGATTTAATGAAAATTCGTCCAGTAATTTTGTGTGGAGGTGCTGGAACTCGACTTTGGCCAAATTCTAAAAATCATCAAGCAAAACAGTTTATTGATTTTGGTAATTGGACTTTACTTGGAAAAACACTTGAGAGAACAAAAGCATCAATATTTGATGCTCCAGTTATAAGCACAAATAAAAAATATCTTAAACAAGTAAAACAACATCTTAAAAAAGTCAAAATAAGTAAATATAAAATTGTTCTAGAACCAGCAAAAAGAAATACTGCACCAGCTATATTAAGCACGGCTCTAATTAAAGATATCCCAGACAATCAACCATTAATGTTTTTTACAGCAGACCATTTGATTGAAAAGATGAGTGTTTTTAATAAGGCAATAAACAAAAATAAATCAAATCTTAATAAAGAAAATATATTTATATTTGGGATAAAACCAACCTCACCATCTAGTGAATATGGTTATTTTTTAACAAAAAAAATTAAAGGAAATATTAATAAAGTAACAAGATTTATTGAAAAACCAAAAGAAGCTAAAGCAAAACAAATTATAAAGAAAAAAGGTTATTGGAATTCTGGAATGTTTTATCTTCGAAAAGATTCCATTATCAATAATTTTAAAAAATATCAGCCCAAAACATATAGAAATTGTTTAAATGCAGTTAATAAAGCAAAATACAAATCTAACACATATTACTTAAATAAAGCTTCGTTTATAAAAGCAACCGCTAAATCTTTTGATTATGCAATTCTTGAAAAAACCAAACAAATTAACGCTATCAAACTAGATATACCTTGGTCAGATCTCGGTAGTTGGAAAGAAATTCTGAAAATGTATGACAAAAATAAAAACAAATATATTAAGAAAAAAAACGTGTATTACCGTCCATGGGGTAGATATACCAATCTATTTGAGGGAAAAGAGTTTTTAATAAAAGAACTATATGTAAAACCAAAAGGTATTCTAAGTCTACAAAAACACCATCACCGAGCAGAACATTGGTTAGTTACACAAGGCAATGCTAAAATAACTCTTAATAAAGATATTATAATTAAAAAACCAGGTGAACATATATTCATTCCGTTAGAGGCAATCCATAGAGTTCATAACTCAGGAAAAAAACCTGTAAAAATTGTTGAAGCTCAAGTTGGCTCAATTTTGAAGGAAAGTGATATTGTAAGATATCAGGATGTATATGGCCGTGTTAAATAACATAACACGACCATAAAGATTTATTTAAAACCAATTATTTGGAATAATAATGTAGTGGATCGCTAAAACGATACCTACTGAAACACTTAATCCAAAAATCATTTTAAGAAAGTCCTTACCAATTAATGGAAAGACATACTTAAATTTATATTCTTTGTTCATTGTAGATATTGCAAGCTCTCTACCACACAATAGACCAACGAATACCCACGTTGTTGACATCGGTAAATCATTTAGCTCTTTAAAGTAGAATAAAACTCCAGCATAAATTACGTTAATAATTGTAGCCGATCTTGCATATCTTGTTCCTGTTTTTTCAAGAACAACTTTTTGAATTGGTCCACCCTGAATGTAGAAAATGTAAAATAATAATGAAGTAAAATAAGCCATAACAATTAAAAGCAACGTTAAGTCTAATTGTCTAGGTAGATAGACTGCAATATTAGCTACATCGTGAGATAACCATACCCACCATAACCAACCTGAAGAAACCCATACTGCATTTCTCCAAAAACCTATCCATTTTTCGTCTACTTCGTCAAATTTTTCATTAATGAACTTTGATACCAAAATCCAGGCTATATAAGCAACCATTGCTGCTAATCCATAACCTACAACACTTTTTAACAACATTTTTTCTAGCACAACTGTTGAAGCAAATGCTGAAAGAACTAAAAAGGTTGTTGATACCGGTATCCCAATTCTTGTTAATAATAACAGTATCGCAGGTGCTACTGCATGATACCACTGAATCTCTTGATAAGGTATTCTAGTTAATCTTCCATAAGAAATATCACCATCATACGCATACCACCCCCAAGCTAACGCAAAAATCATAACTGCTGATGCTGATCCAGCTAGTATGTACCATTTAAACCACTTCTTTTTTGAAGCTATAAAGGTACCAAGTGTTTGAATTGAGTCGTTAGCGATTACGCTATATCCAGCAAGGGCAAACCCTATTACTGTATATACTAAAGTCATATCCATTTTTTCTCCTATATATTATTGTTTTCGGTTCCGTCTAATGACTTGAGAAACTAAATATTCGTTAAAGGTAAAAAATTCTACTATTAAATTTATTTATTTGAGAATCAAAGAGTTGATTCATCAATGTTTAATCTAAGTTGAAGAGAAGTCTATAAGTGAATTATTTTATTTTGAGAAACCTTAAGAAGATTCGCATTCAATATAATATTTAAAAATTATGTAAATAAAATTTTAATATAATTTACATATATAAGTTGTGTTATTTATAGATAATTTTAAGAATATACGCTGCTAAAATTAATCCAATAAATTCAGCTAAAATATAGGTTGGTGTATTAAGATAATTAATTCCAGTAAAAGAATCAGTAAATGTTCTAGCTATAGATACAGCTGGATTTGCAAAAGATGTTGAAGAAGTAAACCAATAACCTGCAGAAATATATGTTGCTACGCTAATCGCGACTATTGTTTTTCCATCCTTTAAAGTTGCAAAAATAACAAATATCAGACCAAAGGTAGCAATAATTTCTGAAAAAAATATATGCAATCCATCTCTATTTTTAGTTGATAACTCTAAAATAGCGTGTTCAAAAAAAACATTAGCTAACATTACTCCAAATAAACAACCAGATATTTGTGCAGGAATATAATATTTTAAAAGATCACTTTTGATTTTTTTTCTAAAAAACATCGCTAAACTTACAAAAGGATTAAAATGAGCCCCTGAAATATCAGCAAAGGCTGTAATTAAAACAAATAATCCAGCTCCAGTAGCAATTGTATTGGCTAAAAGTTTAATACCATCATCATTTGTTAGATTTTCTGCCATTATACCAGAACCAACGATGATCATTACAAGAAAACAACTTCCTAAAAATTCACCAATAAGTATGTTTTTTTTAATTTTCATTTTCTAACAAAATTTCTATTTTTTTACTTATTATATCGTAAGTCTCACTAATAATTTCGTTTATCTGTTTTTCATTTGAATTTTTAAATTTTGATACAGGATCTTCAATATCCCAATGAATAATTTGGTTATTATTTGGCCATACAGGGCAAACTTCTTTATTTGCGTTATTACACACTGTTATTACATGATCTATATTAAATTTTTTATTTAAAAATATATCAAAATTTTTTGAAGAACAATTTTCAAGATTAAAATTTTTTATTTTAGTAAGATATAATTTGATATTTTCATTAATTTTTCCTGTTGGATTGCTTCCAGCACTATAAGCTTTAAATTTATTTGAATATTCGTTGTTAATAATACTTTCAGCTATTATGCTCCTAGCTGAGTTACCTGTACAAACGAATAAGATATTTTTCATTAGAAAATAATTTTATAAATTCCAATTACAAACAATGGTATTTGTAATCCAAAGTTAGTTAATATTGCCTTATCTTTTGATAAAAATCCTGCGATAGTCCAACCGACAACTCCCAAACCATGAAAGTAAATATTGATAGGGTAGATATTTAAATTAGTTAACAATATACCTGTTAAAACAAGAGCTGTACTAATCCATTTTAGATATTTTTTAATAAACATAGTCTCCTCTATATGTAAGTTTTTTTACGAATTTATTACAATTATAGAGGAAACTAAAATCTTAATTTTTTTAATCCTATAAATTAGCAGCCTTTGAAAGATGCAGACATATTTCTAATTAAATTGAAATATAGATCTTTACCTGGGTCTAAAGTCGCTCCTAATGGATCTAGAACACCAGTTTTAATCTTCATATCTTTTGCTACTGCATTGATAATATCAGGATTAAACTGAGGTTCTGAGAATACACAAGCCACTTTGTCATGCTCGATAATTTCTCTAATTTCAGCAAGTTGTTCAGCTCCAGGCATAACATCTGTATTAACAGTAAATGCACCTAGCACTTTAACATTAAATCTTTCCTCAAAATATTGATAAGCATCATGGAATACAATTGAAGAAACGCTGCTGCTTAAATCTGTCATTACATCAATTGTAAGTTTATCGATTTGTTTTAAAGCTTTAGCTAAATTACTTTTGTATTTAGATTCATTTTTTGGATCATTTTCAATTAAATGTTCTGCCATTTCATTTAACATAGCTTTTGCATTAATTGGGTCCAACCAAATGTGTGGATCAAATTCACCATGCGCATGTCCATCATGATCGTCATGTCCGTGGTCGTCATGATCATCCTCTTTTTTACCATGATCATGGTCATGATCATCCTCTTTCTTACCATGATCGTCATGGTCGTGATCATCTTCCTTTTTACCGTGGTCATCATGTCCATGGTCGTCATGATCGTCTTCTTTTTTACCATGATCGTCATGTCCGTGATCGTCATGATCATGTTCGTCAAAAATATTTCTTTCTCTAAATTTTAATACCTGTAATCCTTTAGTTTCCATTAATTCAATTTTTTCTGCTTTCTTAGCAATTGAACTCAATGGTTTTTCTAAAAAACTCTCTAAATCTTCACCAACCCAGAATATTAGATCTGCATTTTGAAGCATTTTTGCGTGTGAAGGTTTCATTGCAAATCCGTGTGGAGAAGCATATCCATCAACTATTAAATCAGGTTTAGCAATACCATCCATTAAGTAACTAGCTAATGAATGAATTGGTTTAATAGAAGCAACTACTTTTATTTCAGCATTTGCTGGTGTAAAGAATGTTAGAATTGATAATATTGAGAATATAATTGGTATTTTTTTAATATTTTTCATAATAAGTAATTTAATTGGTTGTTATAATATAACGTTATGTAATAATATAACATTTATAAGTCAAGCAATATATGAGCTCAGAAAATAGTACATTAGTAAAATTAAATAACGCTGGTTTTAAACAAAATGATAAATGGTTAGTAGAAGGTGTTTCATTAACTGTTGAAAAAGGAAAGATTGTTACCCTTATTGGACCTAATGGATCTGGAAAAAGTACTACCGCAAAAATTGCATTGGGAATTTACAAAAACATAGAAGGAAGTGTTGAGAAATACACAAATAAAGTTGGATATGTTCCTCAAAAAATATCTATTGATTGGACCTTACCGTTAAGAGTTTATGATTTTATGCTTCTAACAGAAAATATTAAAGATGAGGCAATTGATGAAGCACTTACATTAACAGGTGTTATCCATCTTAAGAATAAAAATTTAGGAAATTTATCAGGTGGTGAATTTCAAAGAGTTTTAATCGCAAGAGCTATTTCAAAAAAACCTGAATTATTAGTTCTTGATGAACCTGTTCAAGGAGTTGATTACACTGGTGAGATTGCTTTGTATGAATTAATTAAAAGAATTTCTGATACACTAAATTGTGGAATTCTATTAATCTCTCATGATCTACATACAGTTATGACTGCAACTGATCATGTGGTTTGTTTAAATGGTCACGTATGTTGCTCCGGATCACCAATGGATGTTGCTAAAAACAATGAATACAAAACCTTATTTGGTGAACAAGCATCTCAAATTCTTTCTGTATATGAACATAAACATGATCACGTTCATTCAGACAAAGGTGAAATAAAGAAAAATTAATATGTTTGATGATTTTTTTATAAGAGCACTAATTGCAGGCTTAGGTATAGCCCTAGTAACTGGGCCTCTTGGCTGTTTTGTTGTTTGGAGAAGATTATCTTACTTTGGTGATACATTAGCTCACTCAGCTCTACTAGGTGTTACTTTGGCTTACTCGTTTGAATTAAATATTGCTCTATCAGTATTTATTATTTCATCTTTAATTGCTTTAATTTTAATTCAATTACAGAAGAAAACTAATTTACCTGGTGATGCTTTGCTTGGTCTATTAGCTCACTCTTCTTTAGCTGTTGGATTAGTAGTAATAGGTTTTTTAACCTTTATTCGTTTTGATATTATGGGACTTTTGTTTGGTGATATATTAGCCGTAACAACTGATGATTTATTAATCATCTGGACTGGTGGGGCAGTAATTTTATTAGTTCTAAAATTAATTTGGAAACCATTGTTTGCATCTACAGTTAATTACGAATTAGCAGAAGCAGAAGGGTTAAACCCTGATAGAGCAAAAGCTATTTTTACAATTCTTATGGCCGCAGTAATAGCCATATCAATTAAAATGGTAGGGTTATTATTGATTACAGGTATGCTTATTATTCCAGCAGCGATGGCTAGAAATATTTCTGATAGCCCTCAAAAGATGGTGTTATTTTCAATAATTGGTGGATTGTTATCAGTATTATTAGGACTATTTTCATCTCTAGAATTTAATACATCATCTGGACCTTCAATTATAATGGCCGCTTTGGTATTATTTATATTGTCTTTACTTAATATTAAACAATCGATTAAATTGAAAAACTGATAACTAATTGATAAGAATTTAAAGATGCAAAAAGAACATAATCTTTCCAAAAATCAAAAAATCATTTTTGATCTTATTGATAAATCTGGCGGACCTATGAAAGCTTATTCAATTCTTTTTAACGTTCAAAAAAAAGGAATTAAAGCGCCTTTACAAGTTTACAGAGCCTTAGATAAGTTGGTTGAAATTGGAAAAATTCATAAGATTGAAAGCAGAAATGCTTTTATTGCTTGTCAAAATTCCAGCTGTCAGGTCTCTAAAGCGACAGCTTTTTCAATTTGTGAAAGTTGTGAAAATGTATCTGAAATAAGTAATTCAAAACTTTCAAAATATTTATCTAACTTTTCAGATAACTCTGGAATGAAATATAACAAATATAATTTAGAATTTTTTGGTTTATGCAAGAAATGTAAATCAAAATAATGAGCACTGTATCCTTAACTTTAGATGAAATATTTGAACTAGCTAAAAAAACTCTTTTAGCTAACGGTTGTGATGATGAAACAGCATCAATTTTATCTGACTTAATCAGAAACGCTGAAAGAGATGGTTCGGTATCACATGGTCTATTTAGATTACCAGCATATGTCACTGGATTAAAAAGTGGAAAGATTAATGGAAAAGGAAAACCAGAAGTAAAAAAAATATCTTCATCTGTTATCAAAGTTGAAGGAAATAATTGTTTAGCACCTGTTGTATTAAAAAAAGGATTGCCTGAATTAGCAAAAGCTGCAAAAGAAAATGGTGTAGCTGTGTTAGCAATAAATAATTCACATCATATGGCTGCTATGTGGCCTGAAACAGAAAAATTAGCAGAAGATGGTTTAGTTGCATTTGCCTGTACATCTTACAAGCCTGCTGTAGCACCTGCTGGTGCCATAAAACCATTATTTGGGACAAACCCAATCTCGTTTGCTTGGCCACGTCCAGGTAAAACACCAGTTGTTTATGATATGGCAACTGCTTCAATGGCAATGGGAGAAGTTCAAGTTGCTAAAAGAGAAGGGCACAAAGTTCCGCTTGGAACTGGGTTAACAAAAGATGGAAAAGAAACAACTGATCCAGGTGAAATTGCTGATGGCGGAGTTTTATTACCCTTTGGTGGTTACAAGGGATCTGCAATTGCAATGATGGTAGAATTAATGGCAGGTGCATTAGTTGGTGACAATTTTAGTTTTGAAACTGCTGCTAAAGACAATAATGATGGCGGGCCTCCGAGTGGCGGTGAATTCATACTGGCCATTAACCCAGATAAAACTTCTGGTGCTAATTGGCAAAAACATGCTGAGGAATTTTTTGAAAAAATGAAATCAATGGGTGAAGTAAGATTACCTGGAGAAAGACGTCACAAGAATAGAATGGATACTGGTCCAAGAAATATTAACGGAGAATTAGTAAATAAAATTAAATCTTTAAGCTAAGTTAATTTCAATAGGTGTGTGATCAGAGGGCTTTTCTCTACCTCGTGGATCTTTATTAATATTTATATCCTTTATTTGATCAATTATTGAGTTTGATACTAAAAAATGATCAATACGCATTCCATTATTTTTTTGCCATGCACCCCTCATGTAATCCCAAAATGTATAGCCTTCTTTATATTCATAAAAATGTCTGTAGACATCATTAAAACCAAGATTGATCATTTCTCTAAATTTTTTTCTTATTTCAAGTCTGTATAAAGCATCGTCTTCAAAACTTTTAACATTGTAAACATCTTCAGCTGACGGGATTATATTGAAATCACCTGCTAGAATAATGTTTGAATTTTTTTTAGATAAAGTTTTTAATTGCTTTATTAATTGATCTAGCCAATTTTTTTTATAATCATATTTTTCAGTATCCACAGGATTGCCATTAGGGGTATAAATATTTATTAATTGTATATTTTTTTTTTTATGCTCAAATTCAGCTGAAATTATTCTAGATTGTTTTAACTTATCCTTTATTAAATCTGTTTTTATATTTATTAATTTATTTTTTGAGATGATCGCTACACCATTATAACTTTTTTGACCAAATACATGACTTTCATAGTCCATTGATGAAAAATCATCATATGGAAAATTAACATCTTCGGTTTTGATTTCCTGCATCATTAAAATATCAGGTTTATATTTTAATAAATAGCTTTTGATATTTTCAATTCTTGCTCTTACTGAGTTTACATTCCAAGATGAAATGAGCATTAAAGTGAGAAAGAAACCCCACAACCACATGAAGATTTGGTTTGTGGATTAGATATTTTGAACTGCTCACCAATTAATTCTGACACATAATCAACTTCAGATCCTTTAAGCAAATCAGCTGAAGTTTTATCAATTAAAATATTTTGATAATTTAAATCATCATCTTGTTTTGATTTATCAAATGTAAATTCATATTGAAAACCAGAACATCCTCCACCTTTGATAGCGATTCTAAAGAATGATCCTTTATCTTTTTTTGATAATAAATTATCTATTTGTTTTAACGCTTTATCCGTAAATTTAATTTCTTTAATCATGTCTGAACACTGATATTACTAATATAATACTTAATTATTTAAATTAAAGGATGAAAAAAGACACTTTGTTAGGCGTATTTAAAAGTAAAGGCAGGCTTAATAAAGAAGCTAATTCAAAATACAGATCTCCTTTTCAACGTGACAGAGATCGGATAATTCACAGCGCATCATTTAGAAGATTAAAGCATAAAACCCAAGTATTTGTTAATACAGAAGGGGATCATTTTAGAACCAGGATTACACATTCAATTGAAGTTGCTCAAATAGCAAGATCAATTGCAAAATATCTAAAATTAAATGAAGATTTAGCTGAAACCTTAAGTCTTGCTCATGATTTAGGTCATACACCATTTGGCCATGCAGGAGAGGATGCTCTAGATGAATGTATGGAAAATTATGGAGGTTTCGATCATAATCTTCAGACACTAAGAATTGTAATGTTCTTAGAGAATAAATATTTCAAATTTGCTGGACTAAATTTAACCCTTGAAACTTTAGAAGGACTTTTAAAACATAACGGGCCAGTAGACGATCTAAGCATGATCAACATACTAATTGGATCAAAAGTTTTCAAAAATAAGATTAATTTCAATACTTATCCATCATTAGAAGCTCAAATATCTGCTATATCAGACGATATTGCTTATAATAATCATGATATTCAAGATGGAATTAAAGCAAACCTATTTAAACTTGAAGAATTAGTTGAATTAGATTTTTTTAAAGAGATTTATCAAAAATATAAAAACAAAATTAATAAAAAAAATTATAAAATTGCTATTTATCAAATCATCAGAGATTCAATAGATATTATGATTAGAGATTTACTAAGTAATACAGAAAAAAATATTAAAAAATTTAAAATTAAGTCATTAAAAGATGTATCAAAATCAAATCAATTAATAGTTTCTTTTTCAGATAAAATACAAAATTCAGAACAAGAAATCCGATCATTTTTAAGACACAGAATGTATGACAATAAATCAGTGCTTAATAAGAATCAAAGAGGTAAAATGATAATTAAGAAATTATTTAAAATAATTAAATTAAATCCTAGAAAATTTCTTACTAAAGAGCAATTGACTAAAGACAAATATAGAGCTATTTCAGATTTTATATCTGGTATGACCGATAGATACGCAATTAACCTTTATAACGATAATAAATGAATATTTTTGAATTATATTTAGATAAAATTAAATCAATTATTGTTGAACTTAATAAAAAAAATCAACTTATCGTTCCAGAAAATTTCAATGGTATTAATGCAGAAATACCACCTCCAAAATTTGATTGTGATATTTCAACTAATGTTGCAATGGTTTTATCGAAACTAAACAAAACTTCTCCAATAGAATTGGCAGAAAAACTTGCACCTAAAATAAAAAATAGTGACGATCAAATTGAAAACATATCAGTTGCCAAACCTGGTTTCATAAATATAAAATTTAAACCATCTTTTTGGTCAAACTTTATTAAAGAAATAATTGATAATGCTGAAAAATTTGGAATTAATGAAAAAGAGAAAAAAAATAATTATTTAGTTGAATTTGTATCCGCTAATCCTACAGGACCTTTGCATGTTGGTCACTGTAGAGGGGCTATTTTAGGTGATGTCATATCTAATGTTTTAATATTTAATAAACATAGGGTTACAAAAGAGTATTATGTAAATGATTATGGTAACCAGATTATAAATTTTACAAAATCCGTATACTTCAGAATTAGGGAAGTAAAATTTAACGAAACATTTCCTCAAGATAATCCTGATTTGTATCCAGGAGATTACCTTGTTGATTTTGCAAAAAATATAGTTTCGGATAATTCAGATCTAAATTTTGATGATTATGAGGAAATAAGCGATAAGCTAACAGTTTTATCTATAGAACAAGCACTACTTTTAATTAAAAAGAACCTTAAGAGTTTAGGAATTAATCACGATAATTTTGTCAGTGAAAAAAGCATTGTTTTAAAGAATGAAGTGGAGAGTGTAATAAAATTTTTAGAAAAGAATAAATTTGTATACAAAGGAAAAATTAAAGCTCCAGCTGGAGAGGACGATAAAAACTGGGTAGAAAGAGAACAGTTACTTTTTAAATCCACTGATTTTGGTGACGATAAAGATAGAGCATTACAAAAGTCAGATGGAACATGGACTTATTTTGCAAGTGATGTTGCATATCATAAAAATAAAGTAGATCGTAAATTTGATTATTTAATAAATATCCTTGGAGCAGATCATGCTGGCTACATCAAAAGAATTTCTTCTTCAGTTGAAGCTTTATCAGGAAAAAAAGATAAATTGATTTGTAAAATTAGTCAGCTTGTAAAATTAATTAAAGACAACAAGCCATTTAAGATGTCCAAAAGAAAAGGTGACTACATTACGGTTGATGATTTAATTGAAGAAGTTGGAAAAGATGCAACTAGGTTTATCATGCTTAACAGAAGTAGCGATGTAGAATTAGATTTTGATTTTGATGCTGTAAAAGAAAAATCAAAAGATAATCCTTTATATTATGTTCAATATTGTTATGCCAGAATTTCATCTGTCTTTAGACATATTGATAAAGATTTAAATTCAAAAATTAAATTAGATGATTTTAATTTTGAATATTCAAATGATGAGATCAAAATTTTAAAAAAGATTTCAGAATGGCCTAAATGTATCGATGCAGCTAGTTCAAAATTAGAACCACATAGAATACCGGTATATTTATTTGATTTAGCTTCAGAATTTCATTCTTATTGGAATCTTGGCAAACAAAACCCAGAAAAAAGATTTATTAATGATCAAAAAACAGTTTCACCAGATAAATTAATTTTTTTAAAAGCAATATCTAACGTTGTAAAATCAGGAATGGATATAGTTGGTGTAGATACACCAGATAAAATGTAATGCTAAAAGAAATTAAGTATTTAATCTTTATTGTTGTAATTGCTTCATTTATTTTTTTAACTGGTAGATATTATTTTTCAGATGAAAATAAAAAGAAATCATACAGATCTTACAAAAATAATGATGAAAAAATTAAATTATACTCAAAAAATTTACCTGTTTTGGAAAATGATACACAAAATGTAATAGAATACGTTAAGCAAACAAACAAAAAAAAGAAAAAAAAGTTTAATTTTTGGAAACTTTTAGAGAATGATTAAGAATAGAAGAGCTTTTATTGTTGGTTTAAAATCATCAAAATTATCAAACAAAGAGATTACTTTTTTAAAGAAATATAAACCATGGGGTATTATTTTATTTTCAAGAAACATAAATTCAATTGAACAAACTAAAAAATTAACTGATAAAATAAGAAAGATATTTAATGATAAAAAATACCCAATATTACTTGATCAAGAAGGTGGCCGAGTAAATCGATTAAGTAAAATTATTTCATTTGATAATTTGACTTCTGAATATTTTGGCAATTTATTCACAAAAGATAGGAAAAAATTTAATATTATTTATAGATTATTTATCGATAAAACTTCGTATTTGCTTAAATCAATTGGTGTTAATATAAATAATGTTCCTGTTTTAGATCTTCGAGTTAAAGGAGCTAGCAATATTATTGGTGATAGATCTTTTTCAAAAAATAAAAAAAATATCTCTAAAATTGGAGATATTTGTATTAATTATTTTCATAAAAATTCCATTGGAACTGTGATGAAACACATACCAGGGCATGGATTAGCTAAGGTTGATAGTCATAAATTTACTCCTATAGTTACCAAAAACTTAAACTATTTGAACAAAAATGATTTTTTTCCATTCAAGAAAAAACAAAGTTATTTTGCAATGACAGCACATGTAATTTATCGATGCATTGATAGATTAAATACAGCCACACACTCTAAAAAAATTATAAATTTAATTAGAAAAAAAATTGGCTTTAAAAACATTTTAATTTCAGATGATTTATCAATGAAAAGTTTAAAGGATGATTTAAAAACTAATACGATCAAAACATTTAGTGCAGGTTGTAATCTTGCACTTCATTGTAATGGTAAATTGTCTGAAATGAAGGTGGTTGGTGATAATTCACCAAAGGTAAGTAATTTTATTATAAAAAAAACATCGTTATTTTATAAAATTTTAAGTTAATATCTGAGCATGATTATTTCTGATTCTGCATTATTTAATGTTGATATAAACAACTATAATGGTCCTCTAGATGTCCTTTTAGATTTAGCCAAAGCTCAAAAGGTAGATCTTGAAGAGATATCAATTACAAAGTTAGCAGATCAGTTTCATGATTATATTACAAAAGAAAAAGATTTAAATTTAGAAATTGCGTCAGAATATTTATTGATGGCAACTTGGTTAGCTTATTTAAAATCTAAATTATTACTTCCAGGAACACCAGAAGAAGAATTTAAAGTTCAAGAAGTTGCCGAAAAATTAAAATTACAACTTAAAAAATTAGAATTGATAAGATTGCTTTCTGAACAAATGCTAAAAAGAAAAAGATTAGGAAGAGAAATTCGATCAAGGGGAATGAAAGGAAATATAAGATCTATTTATAGTACAGAATATAATTTAAGTTTATTTGAACTTCTTAAGTCATATTCAACAATTATTATGACTAAAGACTTTCAAAAAATGAATATTCCTAAATTGCCTGTATTTACTACAGAAGATGGAATTAAAACAATAAGAGAATTTTTTGGTAAATTAATTGATTGGAAGAAATTAGATGATTTAATTCCTCAAAATTTTAAAAGTAATTCAAAATATAAACGTACGGGTAAAGCAGGAATATTTGCTGGATCGTTAGAATTAGTTAAAGAAGGAAATTTAACTATGAAACAAGATAAGTTATTTGACGATATTTATGTAAAGGAAAATAATGATTAAAAAACAAAAAATTTCAAAAGATAATATAGTAAAATTTCCATCTAAGTTAACTGATTTAGAAAAAGAAATTGAAGCAGTTATTTTTGCTGCTGCAGAACCATTAGATATTGATACAATTGAAAGTAAAATTACTAAAAAGGGTAGTGTTACAAAATCATTAGAGAAGTTAAAACAAGAATACAATCAACGTGGTATTAATCTAGTTTGTATTAAGGATAAGTGGTCGTTTAGAACTTCACCTAACTTATCTAATATCATGTCACAAGAAAAGACAGTTGAAAAAAAACTTTCTAGAGCTGCTGTGGAGACTTTAGCGATAATTGTTTATCACCAACCTGTTACTAGAGCAGAAATTGAGGAGATAAGAGGTGTTGCATTTGGAACGAATACTCTTGAAATATTGATGGAGCTCAACTGGGTGAAACCAGGAGGTCGTAAAGATGTACCAGGTAGACCAATTCAATATGTTACAACGGATGAATTTTTAAGTCATTTCAATCTTCAAAAATTATCTGATTTACCAACAATCGATGAATTAGGTGCAGCTGGATTAATCGACAGCTCTAGTATTGATAATGCAATTTTTGGAACTGGCAAATTCTACAAAGAAAAACAAGAAGAAAAAAAAGAGGATATTTATTCCAATATTGATGAGATGCTAAACAGCACTCTTGATACAGAAGAGAAAGATTAACAAAAAAGTAACTTTTAAATTAATCATAAAAAGGTTATAAGTTTTTTATGAGCATAGGAATTTGGCAAATAGCAATCGTAGTTATATTAGTAGTCTTATTATTTGGACGAGGTAAAATCTCTAGTCTGATGGGTGATGTAGCTAAAGGTATTAAAAGTTTCAAAAAAGGAATGGCGTCAGATGTTACTGACGATACAGAGCCAAAAAATATATCCGACGAAAATAAAGACTCAGAAAACAAAGATTAAATCACATGCCTACTATTGGTTGGTTTGAGATATTAATTGTTGTTGGTATTGCAATTGTTGTTCTTGGTCCTAAAGATTTTCCAATCATGTTAAAGAAAGCAGGGTCTTGGATAGGAACCGCAAAAAGATATGTAAGCAATATTCAAAATGAAGTTTCTAATTTAGAAATTGATGAAGAAAAAATTGATAATGAAATAAAAAAAGAAACTAAAAAAGATGAGCAATGAAGAAAATGAAGGTGGATTTGTTAGCCATCTAACAGAACTAAGAAAAAGATTAATAAATAGTTTTATATTTCTAATAATTTTTTTTATTATTTGTTATATATTTGCAGAACACATTTACGGTTTTTTAGTTGATCCATTTGCTCAAGCTGTAAAAGATGACGGGTCTGATAGAAGGCTTATTTTTACTGCCTTACAAGAAACTTTTTTAACTTATATTAAGGTATCTTTTTTCACGGCTTTTTTCGTAACCTGTCCATTTATTCTAATGCAAATATGGAAATTTATTGCACCGGGATTATATAAACATGAAAAAGTTGCTATACTTCCATACCTTATCTTAACACCAATCCTTTTCTTTTTGGGGGGTATGCTTGTTTACTATTTGATAATGCCTCTAGCTATTAAATTCTTTTTATCATTTGAAAGTACAGGGATGTCCACAAGTTTACCAATTCAATTAGAAGCCAAAGTAAATGAATACTTGTCACTTGTTATGAAACTAATTTTTGCATTTGGAATAAGTTTCCAACTACCTATTGTCTTAAGTTTATTAGCAAGAATAGGTGTTGTTGATAGTCAATTTTTAAAAGAAAGAAGAAAGTATGTTGTAGTAATTATATTTGCTGCTGCTGCCTTACTTACACCACCAGATCCAATTACTCAAATAGGTTTAGCTATTCCTTTATTAATTTTATATGAATTATCAATATTTTCAGTAAAATTTATAGAAGACAAAAATTTAGAAAAGACTGATGCATAATTTAAAAGAAATTAGAAAAGATTTTTCAAAATTTGAAAAAGATCTTGAAAAACGTTCAGTTAAAATTGATTTTAATAATTTTAAAAAGCTTGATGAGTTAAATAGAAATTTAATTCAAAAGAAAGAAAATTTAGAAAAAGAAAAAAAAGATATTTCAAAATCTAAAGATGAAAGTTTATTCAAAAAATCTAAAGAAATATCTACGGAATTAGAAAAGATTACTGAACAGCAAAAAAATACTAAAACTGAATTAGATAATATTTTATCAAGTATACCAAATATACCTCATCAAGATGTTCCAAATGGCAAAGATGAAAATGATAATATTGAAGTTTTAAAAGCTGGGAAAGTTCCTGAGTTTGATTTTAAACCTAAATCCCATTACGAACTTGGTGAAAATTTAGGCATGCTTGATTTTGATCTTGCAACAAGAACAACTGGATCAAGATTTGTGTTTGTAAAAAAAGAGTTAGCATTATTGGAAAGAGCATTATCTAACTTTATGTTAGACACTCATATTGTTCAAAATGACTATCAAGAGATTTCACCTCCATTGATTGCATCTGACAATACAATGTATGGAACTGGCCAATTACCAAAATTTGAAAACGATCAATTTGAAATAAAATTTGATGAAGGATCTGATAGAAAATTTTTAATTCCAACCGCTGAAGTAATTTTAACAAACATTGTTAAAGATAAAATTATTGATCAAAAAGATTTACCAATGAGATTTGTTGCCTCAACACCTTGTTTTAGAAAAGAAGCCGGCAGTTATGGAAAGGATACCAAAGGAATGATTAGACAACATCAATTTTATAAAGTTGAGATGGTTAGTATTGTAGAAAAAGAAAATTGTCTTGAAGAATTAGAGCGAATGACGAACTGTGCAACAGATATTCTGGATAAGCTAGAGTTACCTTATAGAAAAGTAATTTTATGTTCAGGTGATATGGGTTTTAGTGCAGAAAAAACCTATGATATTGAAGTTTGGTTGCCATCAGAAAACAAGTATCGTGAAATTTCATCATGCTCTTCTTGTTCAACATTCCAGGCACAAAGAATGAAATCAAGATATAAAAATAAAAACAAAGAAACTGTTTTTGTTGGAACGTTAAACGGAAGTGGTTTAGCAGTGGGTAGAACTTTAATTGCTGTACTAGAAAACTATCAACAAAAAGATGGTACGATTATTGTTCCTAAGGTACTGCGACCGTATATGAATAATTTGGAATTGATTTCAGCTAAATAAAGTTGTTTTAATCACACAGATAGTATAAGTATTCACATAATTTATAAGGAGATTTATGGAAGGCTCAGGAATAGGACAATTTATACCGTTAATTTTAATATTTGTTATTTTTTATTTTTTCTTAATCAGACCACAGCAAAAAAAAGTTAAAGAGCACAAAGCAATGGTTGAAAGTCTTAAGAGAGGTGACAAGGTTGTTACTTCTGGTGGAATTACAGGCACTGTAGAGAGACTTATAGACAATGATAAAGTTGAAGTAGAAATTGCTGAAAACGTAAAAGTTGAGATAGTTAAATCAACTGGTATTCAAAGTCTTGTTAATACAAATACTCAAGAAGTTAAAAAATAATTATTTTTAGTTAAGTGCTTTATTTTTCTAAGTTAAGAATTTTATTTATAACGCTTTTTTCAGTTTTATTTATTTTAATAGCTTCATCAAATCTTTTTAAATTTGATGATAATTTTTTTGATAAAAAAATTAATCTAGGATTAGACCTTCAGGGTGGATCATATCTATTACTTGAAATTAATAATGAACCTGTAATTGAACAAAAATTACAAAATTTAACAACAACTATCAGAAATTACTTCAAAGAAAAAAATATTAAGATCAACAATATAAAGATAGAAAAGCAAAATATTTTTTTTAATGTAAAAGATAATGATAAACAATCTGTCTTAGATGTTTTTCAAGACGAAAATAGTGACCTTAACCCTTATTACCCAAGATTTAAATCACATCAGTTAGAAATTGAAGATATAGGGTTAAATTTAAAAGTTAATTTTTCAAGACAGGGTTTAATTAAACTAAAAACTTCTTCTCAAGATCAAGCTATAGAAATAGTCAGAAGGAGAGTAGATGAGGTTGGTACTAATGAGCCCAACATACTAAAAAGAGGAAATAACAGAATTTTAGTAGAGCTTCCTGGATTAGATGATCCAATGAGAATTAAATCATTACTTGGTAAAACTGCAAACCTTACTTTTCGATTTGTAACAAATGATGAAAATGATCGTTTCGGAGTTGAAAAGTTAAAATTTGAAAACGGTCTAGAAGAAGCCACAGTTAGTAAAAGAATTATAATAAGCGGTGAAAACTTGCTTGATGCTCAACCAAAAATGGATACTCAAGCTAACCAAACAATTGTTTCATTTACTTTAGACAGAGTAGGTGCAAAAAGGTTTGGTAAGGCGACATCAACTGGTATTGGGAAACAATTAGCAATTGTTTTAGATGGTAAAATTATTAGCGCACCTGTAGTTAGAGATACGATTGCAAGTGGATCTGGTCAGATAAGTGGTGGATTTACTTTTCAAACAGCAACTGATCTAGCTTTATTATTAAGATCAGGAGCGTTACCAGCACCATTAGAAATTATTGAAGAAAGAACGGTTGGACCTGATCTTGGACAAGACTCAATTAATGCAGGAATGATTGCCCTAGCAATAGGTTTTATGTTGGTGATAATTTTTATGTTCGTTAAATATAAAATTTTTGGATTAATTACCAATATAACATTAATAGTTAATTTGTTTATTCTTTTAGGTGTTTTAACTTTA
>CACGJB010000013.1 GCA_902573295.1 uncultured Pelagibacteraceae bacterium
GCAGACGAAGTTGCGTCTCTTGCAGTAATGAAAGGTTCAAGTTTAGAGGGAATGGATACACCAGAAGGTATTAATCTTTCTTTAGGTGGATCTGATGTTAAAAAAGCTCTTAAAACTTTAACGGGTGCACTTGCTGGTAAAACTGTTTGTACACAAACAGGAACTATTCACCAAAATTTTTT
Source organism: uncultured Pelagibacteraceae bacterium (assembly GCA_902573295.1). Taxonomy (GTDB): domain Bacteria; phylum Pseudomonadota; class Alphaproteobacteria; order Pelagibacterales; family Pelagibacteraceae; genus Pelagibacter. The sequence continues at coordinate 183 of CACGJB010000013.1, forward strand.
AGAGTCAGGTGATGTAGGAAGTGTAAATGTTAGGACTTATAAAACTCAAGATGAAGTTAACTTAGATTTAACTTCTGGTAGATGCGATGTTGCATTAGCTGCAGCAGTTGCATTTACTGATTACGCTGATAAATCAGGTAAGCCAGTTGTGTTAGTTGGACCAACATTTTCAGGCGGCGCATTTGGTAATGGCGTAGGTGTTGGAATTAGACAAGGTGGTGATGATGCAATTGGAAAAAGAGATGCAAAATTACTTAAAGATTTCAACAGAGCAATTAATGTAGCTCGAAAAAAAGGTATTATTAGTAAACTAGCTATTAAACACTTTGGTTTCGACGCATCTATGTAATCATTTTCAGATTTGGCGACTATAATATATAGTCGCCAATCTATATGGAACTTCTAGCATTTGGTAAAACAGGTTGGGGGGATGAGTTATTTTATGCAACCCTAATGACGATTGCTGTATCGATTACAGCAATGTTAGTTGGTTTCCTTTTTGCATTAATTTTTACACCTTTAAAACTTTCAAAATATAAAACTTTAAATTTAGTTGGTAATTTTTATACAACAGTTATTCGAGGAGTTCCTGAGCTTTTAGTTATTTATCTTTTCTTCTTTGGGGGAAGTGGAGCCATAATGTATGTAGCTTCAATTTTTGGTTATTACGAATATATAGAGATAAATGCTTTCATTACTGGATCAATGGCGATTGGTATTATTTCTGGTGCTTATTCTACAGAAGTATTTCGTGGAGCAATTCAATCAATAGATAAAGGCCAATTTGAAGCTGCAAAAGTTCTTGGGATAAATAAGTTTGGGCAATTTTATAAAATTATTTTACCTCAAATGCTGAGGCTAGCTATTCCAAATTTGAGCAATGTTTGGCAAATAACATTAAAAGATACTTCTCTTATTTCAGTTACAGGATTAGTTGAAATAATGAGGCAATCTTATATTGCAGCTGGTTCGACAAGAGATCCATTATTCTTCTATTCATTTGCAGCAGTTTTATATCTGTTGCTTACTTATGTGAGTATGAAATTAATTAATAAGTTAGAAGTTAGATATAGCAGGGGGTATTAATGGATTTTGATTTAATGATAAATAGCTTTCCTAAACTTTTGGGAGCAACATTAGTTACTTTAAAATTATTATCAGCATCATTATTTTTTGGGTTATTCCTAGGTCTTTTCTTTGCAATTTTAAGATTAAAAAAAAATATATTTATTAACAAATTTGCTTATGGATATTCATATATATTTAGAGGAACACCTTTGTTAGTCCAAATTTTCATTATTTATTTTGGCTTAGGACAAATTGAATATTTAAGAACAACCTTTTTGTGGGTTATTTTAAAAGAACCTTATTGGTGTGCAATAATAGCATTTACTTTAAATACAGGCGCATACACCTCTGAGATATTAAGATCAGCATTTCAAACAATAAAACCGGGAATTATTGAAGCTGGAAAAAGCTTAGGTATATCCAATAAGATAATTTTTTATAAAATTCAAATTCCAATTGCTATTAGACAATCACTTCCTGCATACGGAAATGAAATCATATTGATGATGAAAGGAACTTCTTTAGCAAGCACGGTAACTTTAATGGATTTAACTGGAGTTGCTAAATATATAATTTCAACAACTTTTAAACCAATCGAAGTATTCATTGTTGCTGGTGGTATTTATTTATTCATGACTTTTATCATTCATAACGTCATTAAATTTTTAGAGAAAAAGTATAGCTTTCAACAGTAAAAATGTTTTTATCTGATAGACAAATTAAAGATTATCAAAATGATGGTGTTATAATAATTAAAAATGTATTTAAAGATTGGATTGAACCACTTAGAAAAGGTTTCCAAAAAGTTTTAGATAATCCAAGTAAACACGGGAGAGAAAATGTAACTGATGATAATGGAAGATTTTTTGAGGATTATTGTAACTGGGAAAGAATAGAAGAATTTAAGGATTGTTTACACAATTCACCCGGGGCTCAAATATTTGCAGAAGCAACCAATTCTAAATTTACTCAAATTTTTCATGAACACATTTTTATAAAGGATCCAGGTACTCACAAAGAAACACCTTGGCATCAAGATATGCCATATTACTGTGTAGATGGTAACAACACAGGAAGTTTTTGGATTCCATTAGATGAAGTTGATCAGAAAAATAATCTTAAACTAATTTTAGGCTCTCATAAATGGATAAAATTGATTAGACCTACAAAGTGGTCGAATAACCAGTCCTGGTACGAAAATGATAGTTCCTTTATGGATTTACCTTCAGAAAAAGAATTTAAAAAAAATATTTTAATACCCGAACTAAATTTAGGTGATGCTGTTTTATTTAATTTTAAAACTGTACATGGTTCAACAGCAAACAATACTTCTAAAGCTCGAAGGGCTTTTTCAATGCGATTTATAGGAGATGATGTTAAATATATTGATAGAGGAGGTTCTACTTCACCACCATTTGATGGTATCAATTTAAAAACAGGAGACTTGATGAGAGAAGATTGGTTTCCAAAAATATTTAATAATTAATTTTCCTTTTTATGGAATTATTAAATTTTATTATCGTAAGTTTCTTAGTGGTTATTGTTCCAGGACCAACTGTAAGTTTAATAATTGCTAACTCTTTAAAGTTTGGTGTAAAAGCGGGTCTATTAAATGTGTTGGGAACACAGATCGGAGTTTTAATCTTAATTTTTTTACTAGCTCTTGGGTTTGAATTTATCTCTCCATTTGTAGATCAAATAATAAAAACTGTAAGAATACTTGGTGCAATTTATTTAATAATTCTTGGAATAATTACATTTAATTCCAAAATAAATTTAAACAACGATCAATCTGTAAAATTTAATAAGAGATTTATTTTCCAGGGATTAATAGTAATATTAACAAATCCTAAAATTTTTTTGTTTTTAGGATCATTTCTTCCACAATTTATTAGTTTGGAGCATTCAATAAGCTTTCAAATAATATATTTTGGTTTATTGTTTATTCTAGTAGCTACAATTTTTGATAGCTCTTATGCTTTAATTTTTGGAAAATTTAGAAATCTAATTGCACAAAAATACTTAAAAATTTTAAACTTAATAGGTAGTGTAATATTAGTTTTAGTGGGGGTTTGGTTGTTTGTTAATTAATTTAATAACTAGTGTACTCTTTTATCTCTTTAATAGTTGATCCAGTATGATTATTAATTTCTAATTTAATTTTTGCCCGGTCATCATTTAAAAAATGAACATCTCTAGACAATTTTATAAATTTATCACCAAAGTCCTTATTTTTTTCACAATCTCTTTTATCGTCCTCTATTAACCAAAGCTTGGCATTAATTTCTTTTAAATCATGGAATAGTTTATTTAGTTTATCATCTGATTTAACATTTTTTTCTAATTGATCTTTAAGAATCGAATGTTCATTTGATATAAATTTTAGTTTTTCAGGATCTTTAATTTTTTCTTTTTTAATTTCTAAGATTGAAATTTTGTCTAAAAGCTCGCCTACAGACACTTCTACTATAATTTTATTCATTAAATTTTATACTATGTTAAATTGTTAAAAATATGTCTAATATTTTAATCATTAAACATGGATCTTTGGGTGATATAGCTCAAGCTTGTGGTGCAATTCAAGATATTTCTGAGAATCATGAAGAAGATGAAATTTATTTGCTAACAACTAAACCATATTTTGATTTATTTAAAAAAAATCCACATGTTTCTGATGTTATTTTAGATAAGCGATTATCAAGACTAAATCTGATTTATTTATACTCATTAATGAAAAACATAAAAAAATATAATTTTACTAAAATTTATGATCTACAAAACTCAAGTAGAACAGCCTTTTATAAAAAAATTTTATTTCCTAAAGCATCAAAAGATACTTGGTCATCTACTGACACGACATTACCCGAAGGAAGCACAAAACAAGATTTTGATAAAGACTCTGTTTTATCTAGATTTGATTATCAATTAAAAACTTCAGGCATAAATACAAATCATACTTTAAAACCTGATTTTTCATGGAGCATAACAGATATCTCTCAAATAAAAAATCATCATCAATTAGACAAATATATTCTCCTTTTTCCTTTTTGCTCTTCTCATTTAACTTCAAAGAAATGGCCTTATTATAATGAGTTAATTTCTATGATTAATGAAAAGTCAGATAAAAAATTTAAAATAGTTATTGCACCTGGACCGAGTGAAATTAAAGAAGCATCAAATATTAATGCACTCTGTGTTTTAGATAATGGCAAAGCTTTAAATATTTCTCAGTTGGCAACATTAATTAAAGATAGTTCATTTGTTATTGCAAATGATACTGGACCAGCACATATGACAGCACACTTAGGATCAAAAGGAATTGCTTTATTTGGATCTCACACAACTCCTTTTAAAGTAAGTATTGAAAGAGAAAATTTTAAAGCAATACAAGCTCCCGAATTATCCAAACTCTCTGCAGAAAAAGTTTTTGAAAGACTATCCAAGGTAATTTTTTAATTTTTAATATCTATACTTTTTCTAATTATCTCTTTTTCTAATTTCATTTCTCTGTATGAAATAATTAAAACACCTAAAAAAATTACACTTGCACCAATCCATGTAAAAAGGTCAGGTATTTCATTAAATACATAGAAACCTATCAAAGATGCAAATACTAGACTAAGAAAGGAGTAGGGTTGAGTCACACTAACATCTACCAATTTATAAGCATGATTAATGCAAAGATGTAACAATGTACCAAACAAACCTCCAAAAAATAAATAAATCAAAGTCAGTAAACCAGGTGTCTGCCAATGAAACAATGCAATTATGAAACTTAAAATTGTCATATAAGAGTATCCATAAGATAAAATTGTTATTGAGCTATCATCTTTTGCAATAGTTTTTGTAATTATAATCACTACAGACCACATAAAAGAAGAGGCTAGTGCCATATAAACTCCAAGAGAGATATCAATTATCCCTGGTCTTAAAATTATCAACATACCAATAAATCCCAAAACTAGAGCAAAACTCCTGTATAGGTAAATTTTTTCACCAAGAAATAAAACAGCCAATATTGTTACCAAAAAAGGCACAACAAAAGAAATTGCTGTAGCTTTCTCAATTGGCATCATTACTAAAGCTGAGAAATACAAAAGCATTGAAGGTAAGTTTAAAAAAGCTCTAAAAAAATGTTTTTTATGATGAGTCGTTTTAAAAACTGTAAAATTGGATTTTAATATATAAGGTAAAATAATAAGAAAACCAAATAAAAATCTAAAAAATCCCGCAACATAAACATTAACTTCTTCTTGTGCCAATTTTAAAAAAGTTAACATCAATGTTCCGCAAAAAACTGAGATTATAATTAAAAAAATTGCTAATTTATTATTTGAAATCAATTTAATATCTTTTTGTATTCTTCAATTATTTTTGACCATTCAAATTTATTAACAAATTCTTTTGCATTTTTCCCAAGCTCTAAATATTTTTTATTTTCCAATATTGAATTAATTGAAGAATAAACTTCATCAAGACTGTTACCATCACATATTAAACCAGTTTTTTCATGATCAATTGCATCTGCGGCACCACCATCTTTACCACCAATTGATGGAATACCGTATTGTGCAGCCTCAACATAAGCTATACCAAAACCCTCAACTGATTTTTTATGAATTATGGATGGCATTACAAAGATATTTGAATTTGAAACTAATGCATTTTTTAAATCATTACTAATATTTTTAAAAAACATTACTTGTGCTTCAAGATCTAGTTCTTTAATTAGTTTTTTTATATTTTCTTCTTCTTCTCCATATCCAACGCATATGTAAACAATATCGGGATATATTTGTTTTAAATTTCTTAAAGCCATTACTATTTTTTCATGATTTTTACGTTTATCAAATCTTGAAACTGTGATTAGTCTTGGATTTTTAACCTTAAGTAAACTTTCAACTTTATCTAAAGTTTTTTTATTTAATTCTTCAGCAGGATCCACACCTGGATTTATGACAATTACTTTATTTGCATTAATACCTAGTTCTATCGCTAGATTTTTTGTAAACTGAGAATTTGCTATAACTTTTTCAACATTATTTAAAACACTAATCACTCTTTTATTTTGACTGGAGCCTTTTGGATGGTTGATTTCTTTACTATGAATTAAACAGTATTTGTTCTTAGAAGTTTTAATAAGTTCTAAACTTTTCCAATGATCAGCAATAATACCATCTATTTTATTTTCTTTGATATATTCATTAATTAATTGTGCTTTTCTATATTTTCTAAGTAGTTTAATTCCACCAACCCTTTCGATAGAAAAAGAAGCTTGTTCATCAAAATCTTTGTGACCATCTATATGATCTGCAAAAACTTTTATCATGAAGTTTTTAGATAGTTCTCTTGAAAGGCCCCACATTAGACTTTGCATGCCACCAAGCTCAGGTGGGAATGATCTAGTTACAATAAGATACATTAATCATACTTCCATTTAATACCACAGCCCGCACTCGGAATTTGATCTTTAGGACCTTTTCCGGTTTCAGCTATTTGTCTCATAGCTTTTAGCAGATCACTTTCTCCGTCTTTAACTGGAATAAACTTTTTAAGTTCTCTTAATCGTCCTCTGTATTGAAGTTCTAAATTTTTATTATACCCAAAGAAATCTGGAGTACATACAGCATCATATGCTTTAGCAATTTCTTGGGTTTCATCATGCAAGTAAGGAAAGTTGAAATGATTTTCATTTGAAAACTTAATCATGTTATCAAACGAGTCGTCCGGATAATTAACAAAGTCATTTGAGCAAATAGCAACTGAGTTGATACCAATTTTATTTAATTCACCACAATCCACAACTAATTCTTTTGTAATAGCTTTTACATATGGGCAATGATTACAAATGAACATTATTAATGTTCCATTTTCACCTTTGATATCATTTAAGGATAGAATTTTATTATCAGTAGATTTTAATTCAAATGGAATAGCTTTTAGACCAAAATCACATATTGGAGTTTGAATAGGCATAATGTAAAATATATAGATTATGTTTTATGATTTAAAAGATAAAAAACCAAAAAACTCTGGCGAAAATTGGGTAGCTCCTAATGCCACAATAATAGGAGATGTTACTTTAGAAAAAAATACAAGTATTTGGTTTAATGCAGTTCTAAGAGGAGATATTGAAAATATTCATATCGGTGAAGGATCTAATGTACAAGATGGAAGTGTATTGCACACAGACCCTGGATGTCCTTTAAAGGTAGGAAAAAATGTAACTATTGGCCATTTAGTTATGCTTCATGGATGCACTATTGGAGACAACAGTTTAATTGGAATTGGAGCTGTCATCTTAAATAAAGCTAATATTGGAAAAAATTGTATTATCGGAGCTAAGGCCCTAATTACAGAAAATAAAATCATACCAGACAACTCTTTGGTTGTAGGCTCTCCAGGTAAAGTTATTAGAGAAGTTTCAGAGGAAGAAAAAAAAGCAGTGTTTGAAAATACAAAACACTATCAAGACAATTGGAAAAAATATTCTAAATCAATTTTTTAAATTTTATGAAGTTTAAATATTACTTTAGAAAATCAAGTTTTAAAAAAGATATTAATTCTGCAAATATATTATTAAACCAAATAGAACTCTATAAACCTAAAAATTTTTTAGAAGTAGGTGTTTTTCAAGGCGTTACATCAAGAAATATTTGTGAAAAATTAAATGTAATACATGGTGGTCATTTTTCATTTTATGGAATTGATATATTTGAGGATTCAAGCTCTAGTGTTGATAACAAAGAAATGACAGTAAAACATAATAAAATATCTAACCCCTTTAAACATTTACTTTTTAATATTATTTTAAAAAAAGATTTATTCTCAATTAACTCTATTTATAAATTTTTAAATAAGTTTAAAGATAAGGTTTTTCTATATAAAGGCTTTAGCAATACTGAATTATTAAAAATTGATCTCTCTTCAATTGATATGATTTTTCTTGATGGTGGACACTCATATGAAACAGTTAGTAATGATTTGTCTATAATTTTAAAAAAAATTAAAAAGGGAAAAATAATTATTTGTGACGATTATGATCAGATAACTTATGGAGTTAAAAAAGCTGTAGATGAGTTAAATGGTAAAGTTAGTGAAATTAAAGAATTAAATAAAAGATTGGTTAGAATTACCATATAATAAAATAAGGAGATCAAATGTCTGCAGGTTACGTAATAGCTCAATTAAAAGTAACTAATCCTGAAAATTATAAAGAATATGTTGAAAAGGTTACGCCACTTGTAAATAAATTTGGTGGAGAATTTTTAGTAAGAGCTGGTGAATTTAAAATTTTTGATGGAGGAACAAAATTTCCTAGAATTATTATTATTAAATTTCCTTCATATGAAAAAGCATTAGAATGGTATAATTCTGAAGAGTACAAACCAATAAAACAGATAAGATTAGATAATTCTGAGGGTATAAATATAATTATTAAAGGTATTTGAAAGCATAATTGGTTTACTTAAATAATAGATCGTTGACTGAATAGACTATCAATCCAATTATTATTAAAAACAAAATTAAAAAAGATATTTGTCCACTTAACTTTGATTTGATTTTTGTTTTATTTACTTTAAATTTTTTAAAATAAATACTCCCAAATTTCATTACAACCAATCCTAAAATTATAAGAAATGATGTGAATATATACCCGGTAACCATCTATGGAACTAACCAGGTATCTTTATTATTTTCCAAATTAAATTTAGCTCTTCGATGACCCTTAGCAGCTAAATAAAGCCATTCCATAGATTTAATTTTGCACTGAATAACAGTAAAGTTTTTGTAACCTTCTTCACTTTGTTCTTTAGTATAATCAAAATTGTCTAATTCTGGTTTTAGCCCAGAGGTTGGTAGATCTGATTCAGTTCCAGGTCCAATATCTACTAAATAACATTTTCTACTTATATGTTGAGTTTTAGACCAAGACTCTTTTGTTACATCATTATTGTGATTAACTGTACATTCAACTTTTAATCTTACCTGTATTTTTTCATCTTTGTCGTAAAACAACATTGCTGCGTTTTTATTTGCTTTCAATTTTTCAATTTTATCTGATCTTATATCACTGTGAAATTGCACAAGATTATTTGTTTGATCTGATTTTCTTAAAACAACAATTCTTCCATCAATATCATTTTGATTTCCACAGGCAAAAACTGGAATCCTAAATGGAGAATTTCGGTCCTTTACAGCATTATCTAGTAATGACCAAATTTTTTTTTTAATTTCTGAGAAATCCTCATAGTATGAGGGTTGCATATTACTTCCTAAATCTTTTAATTAAACTCGAAGTATCCCATCTATTGCCTTTCATCTCTTGGACTTCTCCGTAATATTTGTCAACTATTTCTGTTACAGGTAATAATGATCCATTATTTTTAGCTTCGTCCATAGCAATTTTTAAATCTTTTCTCATCCAATCTACTGCAAAACCAAAATCAAATTTATCCTCAATCATAGTTTTGTATCTGTTTTCCATTTGCCAAGATTGAGCTGCTCCTTTTGAAATCACTTCAATGACGTCTTCCATATTTAATCCAGCTTTCATTCCAAAATTTATTCCCTCTGACAAACCCTGAACTAAACCTGCTATACATATTTGATTAACCATCTTAGCTAGTTGACCGCTGCCAGCTGATCCTAGCAATTTCATTTTTTTGCTATAACAATCTATTTTATCTTTTGCTTTATCAAAGTCAGCTTGATCACCACCAATCATTACAGTTAAAGTACCATTTTCTGCACCTGCTTGACCACCAGAAACTGGTGCATCTAATGCCCCAAATCCATTTTTTTTTGAATATTCGTATATCTCTCTTGCTATAGTTGCTGAAGCGGTCGTGTTATCAACATAGACCGCACCTTTTTGAATATTTTTGAAAGCACCATTTTCTCCAAACGTTACCTCTCTTAAGTCGTTATCATTACCAACACATGTAAAAACGTATTCAGCATCCTTTGCTGCTTCAGCTGGTGTTTCTGCTATTTTGCCTTTATATTCAGTAATCCATTTTTCAGCTTTAGATTTAGTTCTATTAAAAACAGTTACATTATGTCCGGCTTTTGATATATATCCAGCCATTGGGTAGCCCATAACCCCAAGACCTATGAAAGCAACACTACAAGTCATAATTTTTTTTTATGTTTAAAAGTTTAAGTTTAAAAGTAATTATATTTGGATTTATTTTTACATTTTTTTCAAGTTTTGGACAGAGTTTTTTTCTTGGCCTATTTAATTCTAGTATTAGAGACACCTTATCAATTACACATGGGCAATTTGGCTCAATTTATGCATCTGCAACTTTATTGAGTAGCATTGTTTTAGTTTGGATTGGAAAAAAAATTGATGATGTAAATATATTAAAGTTTGCATCTTATGTAATATTTTTTTTATCAGCCTCCTGTTTTATATTTTCAAAAATTTCATCAGTTATTTTTTTATTTATAGGAATTTTTTTAATGCGTTTAGCTGGACAAGGATTATCAAGTCACACAGCTACAACAACTATATCTCGTTTTTTTGAAAAAAATAGAGGCAGGGCTTTAAGCGCAGGTTGGTTAGGATTATCACTAGCTGAATTTGTTATGCCAGTTTTAATTGTTTTCTTATTAACTTTTATAGAATGGAGAGATATTTGGGTTTCAATTTCTATTTTGGTTATATTGGTTTTGCCTGCTGCAACATTTATTTTAGTTAAAGAAGTTAAACTTGATACTAGAGAAGAATCAAAAATAGAAGAAAATAATAAAGAAATTAAACAATGGAAAAGAATAGAAGTTTTAAAAGATTATAGATTTTATATCATTTGTATGACTATGTTAGCAATGCCATGGATTGCAACTGGATCTTTTGTTTATCAGTCTTTTATATCCTCTTCTAAAGAATGGGGACCTTATGTAATTGCACAATCATTTATGGTATATTCAATCTTATCAGTGATCACTCTTTTTATATCTGGTTTTTTAATTGATAAATTTTCAAGTAGAAAATTATTAATTTATATGAATGTCCCACTTTTTTTTTCAACTGTAGTTCTTTACTATTTTGATGCATCGATTTCTTCTTTTGTATTTTTTGGTTTACTTGGAGTAACTAATGGCCTGGCAAATGTTCTTGGTTCATCAACATGGGCTGAGATTTATGGTGTTAAATATATTGGATCTATAAAGGCCTTAACAACTGCATTAATGGTATTTTCAACAGCATTTGGTACAGCTTTGTTTGGTTTCTTAATTGATATTGGTTTTTCAATTGAACATATAGCAGTTGTTTCAGGAACCTATATCTTTAGCTCAATTATCCTTCTTTATTTGGTTAAAAATAAGCTAAATCCAAATTATTTATTAAATAGTCCTTGATTTTTAAAGACTCACTGTGTAGATACTGCGCATGGCAAGAGTTACCGTAGAAGATTGTATTGATAAAGTAGATAGCCCTTATGAATTAGTACTCGTTGCTAAAGAAAGAGCTACTCAATTAAATGCAGGTATAGAACCAACAATTGATAGAGATAACGATAAAAATACTGTTATTTCATTAAGAGAAATTGCTGAAGAAAAAATTAAAGTTTCAGATTTAACCGATAGTGCTGTTTACAAACTTAGAAAACATGTTGAGCAAGTTGACGATACTGCTGAGGATGATGAAGAAATAGGTGATGATTTTGAAAATCTATATAAAGGTGAAATTTCAAAAAGTGGTACCCCAATTTTACCATCTAAAAGAGCGAGAAAAACTCCAGAAAAAATTCAAGTAACAAAAGAGGATTTGGCTGAGCTATCAGAAACAGCTACAGCAGAAGTTGATAATTCAGTAGGGGAAGAAACTATGAATGAGCAAGGAGAAGTTTCTTTAGATGAAGTATCAGAATCAGAAAATCAAGAAGCAGACGTATCTTCAGACGACACAGAAGCTTCAAACTCATAAAAAAATAATATAAAGATATACCATGAATAGGAAAGTATCAGTTGCTCCTATGATGGATTGCACAGATCGTCATGAACGATTTTTTCTTAGATTAATATCTAAAAACACTCTTCTTTATACTGAGATGATAGTAGATGAAGCGATAAATAGAGGAGACAAGAAAAAGTTATTGGAGTTTAATATTAATGAGAAACCTGTAGCACTTCAATTAGGAGGCTCTTCTCCAAAACTTTTAGCTGAAGCCACTAAAGTAGGTGAAGATTTTGGTTATGATGAAATCAATCTAAACTTAGGTTGTCCTAGTAAAAAAGTTGAAAAAAATAGATTTGGTGCTTGTTTAATGAAAGAGCCAAATTTAGTGGCAGATTGTTTAAGTAAAATGCAATCAGTTACAAAACTACCAGTAACTATAAAAACAAGAATTGGTTATGATGATGTAGAAGATTATGAAAATTTATATAGTTTTGTTTCTACTCTAAAAGCAACAGGGGTTAAAACTTTTATCATTCATGCAAGAAAAGCAATGTTAGGTAAATTTACACCTAAACAAAATTTAAATATTCCTCCTCTAAAATACGAATATGTTTATAAATTAAAAAAAGATTTTCCAAATGAAGACATAATTATCAATGGAGGAATAACTTCAGTAGATGAAATAAAACCTCATTTAGAAAAAACAGATGGTGTAATGATAGGAAGAGCTGCCTATCATACCCCTTATTTATTAGCAGATATTGAAAGAGAAATATTCAATAATGACGATGTTCCAAGTAGACAAGATGTAATTGAACAACTCATTCCTTATGTTAAAGAAGAATTAAAAAAAGGAACAAGATTAAACCAAATCATGAGACATACTCTTGGTTTGTTTCATGGTCAAACAGGCGCAAGTTATTGGAAAAGATATTTAAGTGAAAATATGTGTGTAAGAGATGCTGACGTGAAAAAAATTGATCACATCATGGATAAAATTAAATACAATAATGTAGATACTAGTGTAGGGCAGTCTGCTTAATTCAATATTAACAAACGAGTACAGTTATATTATTTTATTAATGGCTTTAACAGCAATACCAGTTGGTTTTGTGGCTGGATTATTTGGTATTGGTGGAGGGTTGATAACTGTTCCTTTTTTATATTTTATTTTTGGTTCTTTAGAGATTGATCCTAAATATATTATGCACCTTGCCGTAGGAACTTCCTTTGCAATTATAATACCAACATCTACCGTTTCAGTTTTAACACATCATAAATTTAAAGCAGTTGATTTTGATATTGTTAAGAATTACGGTCTCTTTGTCGTACTGGGAGTTATTGTTGGTACAGTTTTTGCAGCTTCATTAAAAACTAAATCTTTAGTTTTATTTTTTTCTATAATGATCTTATTTTTAGGAATTTACTTACTTTTAATAAAAGAAAAAGAACAAGACATAATTGTTAAAATGAAATTACATCTAAAAGTTATTCTTGGTTTTCTTGTTGGGTTTATATCTGCTCCTATGGGCATAGGAGGAGCTGTAATGAATGTTCCTATCCTTAAGTTTTTTGGTTATTCAATAAATAAAGCAATTGGAAGTGCAGCAGCAATAGGTTTTTTAATTGCTTTATTTGGAGCAATAGGTTTTTTTATTTCAGGAAGTTATTTAAATTCAAGTCTTCCACTGAGTATTGGTTTTATAAATATTCCTGCTTTTTTAATATTTATACCAATTACAACTTTCATGGCTCGGATAGGAGCAAAAACAGTTCATAGTATTGATAAGAATAAAATTAGCAAGTTTTTTGGAATTTTTCTTTTAATAATTTCTATTAAATTTTTTTACGAATATGTAAAATTATAATTAACAAAAAAAGAGGTGACTTCAGTCTCCCTCCATCACCTCACAACTAACACTAGTTGATTCTTATAAATTTCATTAACACTTAATAGTTGTAAATGTATTTTATTAACTAATTTAAGCAGTAACAATTTAGAGTTGTATTTAGATTTTTGAAAAACTCAATTTAGCCATACATTATATTTAGGGTTTTAATACTAATTGATACTTTAAAACATGGTTTCAATAAAAGACATTAATAAAAAAATTAAAAAAACTTTATTTGATCCATTAGACAAATCAAAAAATAAATTCTCCTCTTTACTAAATAATATAAAAAAAAATAAAGCTAAAAAAGATCTAGCACTACAAAAACAATTAGAAAAAGAAAAAAAAAGAGAATTAATTTTAGAAAAAAAAATAGCAAAAAAAGTTAAACAAGATGAATTAAAAGAAGAAAGGAAGAAACTTCTTTTTCAAAAAAAATTAATTATCGAAAATGAAAAGCAAGAAAAAAAGAATGAAGAAAAAAGACAAAAAGTAGAAGCTCAAAGAATTAAAATAGAACAGAAAAAAATTAAAGATGAAGAAAGTAGAAAACTTAGAGAGGAAGCTAGAAAGCTTAAAGAAGAAGATTTAAGACTAAAAATGTTAGAGAGACAAAGAATCAGAGAAGAAAATTTTAAAATTAAAGAAGAAGAATTAAAAAATAAAGAAATTGAAGCTCAAAAGAGAAGAGATGAAAAAGAAAAAGAAAGACAAGAAAAAATAAGTTTAAAAGAAATTGAAAGAAAAAATAGACTTGAGGAAGAACAAAGATTGCGAGAGGCAGCTAGGAAGCTGAAATATGAGCAAGAAAAACTTAAAGAAATGGAAGAAAGATTAAGAGATCTAGAAACTGAAAGACAGCAGGAAATTCAAAGACAGATTTTAAAAGAGGAGGCTGAGCAAAGAGCCAAGGAAGAGGAATTAAGAATCAAAGAAAAAGAACTTAAAGAGGCGGAACGTGAGAGAATAAATAAAGAAAATGAAAGACGCCAAAGAGAAAGAGAATTGAAAATAGAGGAGGAAAGACAAAAAAGAATTGAAGAAGAAAACGAAAGGATCAGATTAGCTGAGGAAGCTCAAAAGGAGAGAATTGAAGAGGAAAATAGGCGAATGAAAGAATGGGAGAAAAAATTTGATGAGGAGCAACGATTAAAAGAAGAAGAGCTTGTAAAAAAATTTTATAGTGATGAAATTTCTGAGGAAGATAATAATCAGAACGGTGACAATTTAGAAACTAAAACTCAAGAAGATAATTTAGAAACTAAAACTGATAAGGATAATTTAAAAAATTAAATTTTCTGATCATATTCACCTACTTTACCTGTTTTTTGTAACAAATCGTCAATAAAATCAAAGATTTTTTTCTTTCTTTCCTTTGATGTTGGGCTTTCAGTAACAATAACTAAAGAGGGTTTGTTTGAAGATGCCCTTATAAGTCCCCAAGAACCATCTTCAAATGAAAACCTAACTCCATTAACAGTTAAAATATCATTAATAACTTGGTTATCTATTTTAGTTTTGTTTTCTTTTAATTTTTTAATTTGTTTAACTAGCTCTTCAACAACAATATACTTCTCATCATCTTTGCAAAAAGGTGCCATTGTTGGTGTTTGAAATGTGTTAGGTAATTCACTAATAACTTCACTCATTTTTTTATTTTGATTATCTAATAAGTGACATACTTGAATTGCTGAATTGATACCATCATCATACCCAAAACCTATTGGTTGATTAAAAAAGAAATGACCACTTTTTTCAAAGCCTGCTAATGCTTTTTCAGTGTTCACTTTTCTTTTAATATGAGAATGACCTGTTTTCCAATAAATTGTCTCACAATTGTTTTCTAACAATACTTTATCTTTCGAGTATAGACCTGTTGATTTTACGTCTACTACAAACTTTGAATTTTTATGTATGTTTGATAGATTTCTGGCTATTAGAAGACCTATTTTATCTGAAAATATTTCATTACCCTTATCATCAATAACCCCAACTCTATCTCCATCACCATCAAATCCAAAACCTATATCAGCATTATTCTCTTTAACTACTTTTGCTATTTCGTGAAGCATTTCTAGATCTTCAGGATTTGGGTTGTACTTAGGAAAATTCCAATCTAGGTTACAATCTAACTCAATGATTTCACACCCAATACCTCTTAGAATATCTGGAGCAAAAACACCTGCGGTTCCATTTCCGCAAGCTACCACAGCCTTTATTTTTTTCTTTATTTTATTTTTACTAATTAAGTCATTCTTATAAATTTTATCAAAATTTTTTATTTGTTTTTCATTACCTTCGCCTTTTGTGAACTTTTCATTTAATGTAATTTCTTTTAATTCCTTCATTTCTTCTGGTGCATGAGTTAGTCCTTTTTTGATTCCCATTTTAACGCCAGTCCAACCATTTTCATTATGACTTGCTGTAACCATAGCAACTGCATCTGCATCTAAATTAAATTGTGCAAAATAAACCATTGGAGATAATGACAGACCAATATCTTCTATATTGCATCCTGTGGATATTAATCCTTTTTTAAGAGCTGTTTTTATTTCCTCACTATAAGAACGATAATCATGGCCTACTATGATTCTAGGATTATCTTTTTTGGTATGTATTTTTACCTGTGTTCCAAGGCCCCTTCCTAGATTCTCGATTCCTGATTGGTTTATGTCTTTTTCATACAACCATCGGGCGTCATATTCTCTAAAACCATAGGGATCTATTTTAATACTTTTGTTCATTTGTTACTTTCTCAACCTTTTTATGTTAATTTCTTGAAATTATTCTAATTTTTTTATTGATATTCATATTGTCGCGTTCTATAAATGTTCCATTGATTAAACGTTTATTTAGTATACTAAATCAAAGCGCCTACAACATATAGTTGTTTTCGCCTAAATAACAAAATATATTAAAAATTATGAATAAGATTCTTTCCCAAGCCCTCAAAAAAGCTGTCTCTGAATATAGCCCAGAAGTCAAAGAGACCTCAAAAGGCAATAGACCAGATCTTTTTTCGTTAAACAATGAAACAGAACTTTTTCAAAACGATAAAGGTATCATAATTAAAATTGATAGATCAAAAGACTCAAACTTAACTGATTTTGGAAAAGCAACTTTGAAAGATAGATATCTTGGCCCAAATGAGTCTTATCAAGACTTGTTTGCAAGAGTAGCTAGCACATACTCTGATGATAACTTACATGCACAAAGAATTTACAATTATATTAGTAACCTTTGGTTTATGCCTGCTACTCCAGTTTTATCAAATGGTGGAACTAAAAGAGGTTTACCAATTTCATGTTTTTTAAATGAAGCTTCAGACAGCTTGGGTGGTATTTTAGATCTTTGGAGTGAGAATGTTTGGCTTGCAGCTAAAGGTGGTGGTATCGGAAGTTATTGGGGTAACTTAAGATCTATTGGAGAGAAAATTGGAAAAGTTGGAAAGACTTCAGGAATAATTCCGTTTATTAAAGTTATGGACTCATTGACGATGGCAATTAGTCAAGGCTCATTAAGAAGAGGGTCAGCAGCTTGTTATCTTCCAATTGATCATCCTGAGATCGAAGAATTTATAGAGATGAGAAGACCCACAGGCGGAGACCCAAATAGAAAAGCACTAAACCTACATCATGGTGTTTTAGTTTCAGATGCATTTATGAGAGCAGTTGAAACTGACGAGCAATGGGCATTAAAAAGTCCTGCTGATGGAACTATACAGCAAACTATTTCGGCAAGAAATTTATGGATTAGATTATTAACTGCAAGAATAGAAACAGGAGAGCCATATATTATTTATATTGATACTGTTAATAGACAAATTCCACAGCATCACAAATTAGCAAATCTTACAGTTAAAACTTCTAATTTGTGTAGTGAAATAACCTTACCAACTGGAATTGATAAAGATGGAAGGGACAGAACAGCAGTATGTTGTTTATCTTCTTTGAATTTAGAAAAATATGATGAATGGAAAGATGACCCAGACATGATTAATGATGTGATGAGATTTTTAGATAACGTCTTATCAGATTTTATTAATAAAGCTCCTGACCAGTTTAAAGATGCAAAATATTCAGCAGAAAGAGAAAGAAGTGTTGGTTTGGGTGTGATGGGTTTTCACTCATTCTTACAAAAAAATAGAATTCCACTTGAGTCAGTGATGGCAAAATCATGGAATAAAAAAATATTTAAAAATATTGATGAAAAAGTAAATCAAGCATCTAAAGATTTGGCTGAAGAAAGAGGGGCTTGCCCAGATGCAGCTGAGTATGGTTACAAAGAAAGATTTTCAAACAAAACAGCAATAGCTCCAACAGCATCTATTTCAATCATTTGTGGTGGAGCATCTCCAGGAGTAGAACCTATTGCAGCAAATAGTTATACACACAAGACTTTGTCAGGATCTTTCAATGTTAGAAATAGATATTTGGAGGAAATATTACAAAGTCATGGTAAAAATGATGATGAAACATGGTCTACAATTACTACTAATCAAGGATCTGTAAGTCATTTAGATTTCTTAACCGATTTAGAAAAGGATGTATTTAAAACAGCATTCGAGCTTAATCAAAATTGGATAATTGAACTTAGTGGTGACAGAACTCCTTATATCTCACAAGCTCAATCAGTAAATTTATTTTTGCCAGCAGATGTTCATAAAAAAGAATTACACAAAATTCATTTTGATGCATGGAAGAAAGGCTTAAAAAGTCTTTATTACTGTAGATCAAAATCAATCCAGAGAGCTGAAAATATCAATGATGCCAAATCAACCGATATTACAGCAAATGTTTATAAATCTAAAAATCAACAATCTAACGAGCAGCCAGAGTACGAGGAGTGTTTATCATGTCAGTAGCAGAAAAAATTAATAAAGAGATTATTCAACCAAAAAAGATGGGTCTACTAGTAGAAAACCCAGTGTACAAACCTTTTAGATATCCATGGTGTTATGATGCATGGTTAACTCAACAAAGAATTCATTGGTTGCCTGAAGAAGTTCCTTTAGGAGACGATGTTAGAGATTGGCAAAAAAATTTATCTCAACCAGAAAAAAATTTATTAACACAAATTTTTAGATTTTTTACTCAAGCAGATGTAGAAGTTAATAATTGTTATTTAAGACATTACACAACTGTATTTAAACCAACTGAAGTATTGATGATGATGACAGCATTTGCTGCAATGGAAACAGTCCATGTAGCTGCTTACTCTCACCTTTTAGATACCATTGGTATGCCTGAGTCAGAATACTCAGCTTTTATGAAATATAAAGAGATGAAAGATAAATATGATTACATGCAGGGTTTCAATGTAAATTCTAAAGAGGATATTGCAAAAACTGTTGCAGTGTTTAGCGCATTTACAGAGGGATTACAGTTATTTGCAAGTTTTGCTATTTTATTGAATTTTCCAAGACACAATAAAATGAAAGGAATGGGGCAGATAGTTACTTGGTCTGTAAGAGATGAAACACTTCATTGTAATTCTATGATCAGAATTTTTAAAGAGTTTATAAAAGAAAATCCTGAAATCTGGACACCTAAACTTAAAAAAGAACTTTATGAAGCTTGTAGAATAATTGTTGAGCATGAAGATGCTTTTATTAATTTAGCTTTTGAAATGGGTCCAATGGAAGGTTTAACTGCTCAAGAAGTTAAAGATTACATTAGATTCATTGCCAATAGACGACTTATCCAATTAGGATTAGAGCCAATTTATGATGTTCAAAAAAATCCACTAACTTGGTTAGATACAATGCTTAATGCTGTTGAACATATGAATTTCTTTGAGGGTAGAGCTACAGAATATTCTAAAGCATCAACTCAAGGTACATGGGCTGAAGCTTTTAGCTAATTTTTATGATTCAAAAAAAATATTTAACAATATTTTTTTTTCTTACCTTATATAGCTTGAAACATAATTATATTTATTGATATTGTGAGTGGTGACCTAGATCTAGATAAAAAATAATGAAACATTTTGGATTAATAGTTATCGGTGCTCATTTTGGAGTATGGCTTAAAGATGAAATAAATAAATATAAAGGTCAAAATATTTTGTTAGTTGAGCCAGTTCCTGATAATTATAGTAGATTAAAAGAAGACTTCAAAAACATAGAAAACTTATTTTTTTGTAACAAAGCTGTGTTTTCGAGTAATAAAAAAAGTAAATTTTACTTCGTTAAAGGAAGCTCTATTACAAAATTAGGCAAACATTGGGCTAGTGGAATAGGATCATTTAATAAACACCATATCTTGGACCATAGAACAAAAAGATTTAAAGTTGAAGAGGATGATATTGAGGAGATTGATATAGAATTTATTACTTTTGATACATTAGTTGAGAATTTCTCAATAAAATCAATAGATAAATTGCAAATTGATGTTGAAGGTGCTGAATATGAAATACTTAAATCAATAAATTATAAAAAAATAAATATAAATTCAATTCAATTTGAAACTAAACATTTTGATGGAACTTTCAAGGAAGGTGAAAAGCTTGAAGAAATTAAAAAAAAATTAGTCAGCGAAGGATACAAATTACATAAAATAGATATTGAAAATACACTTGCTACAAAAGACTTATCTATAGTTTAATTCCATAACTTTTCTATGCTTATTTCCTTTATATTTTGCTAAAGGCCGTATTAATTTATTTGCAGCATGTTGTTCCATTACGTGTGCAGACCAACCTGTAATTCTTGAAATAACAAAAATAGGTGTGAAAAAATCAGTGTCGAAGCCCATTAAGTGATAAGTTGGACCAGTAGGGTAATCTACATTTGGATAAATATTTTTTTCTTTAATCATCACTTTTTCTACAATGTCATAAATTTTTTCAAATTTTTTATCTTTTTTGACTTTAGCAACTTTACTAAAATATTTTCTCATTGTTGGAACTCTAGAGTCACCAGATTTATAAACTCTATGACCAAAACCCATGACTACTTCTTTATTTTTTAAAGCATTATTTATCCATTTTAATGCATTTTCAGGTTTTTTAATTTTATTCATCATATGCATTACTTCTTCATTAGCTCCACCGTGAAGTGGACCTTTTAAACTAGCAATAGCACCAGTTATTGCACCGTGTATATCAGATAAACTACTAGTAATTGTTCTTGCTGTAAAAGTTGAAACATTGAAACTATGTTCTGCATATAAAATTAAAGATACATCAAAAGCTTTAACAATTTCTTTTTGTGGAACTTTTCCAAAGCACATATAGAAAAAGTTTTCGGCAAATGTTAGATTTTTTTTAGGTTTGATAATTTTTTTTCCTTTTCTAATTCTATAAAATGCAGCTAATGCAGTAGGCGTTTTAGCAAAAATTCTTAATGCTTTTCTTGTATTGGCCTCCGGAGATGAGTCTGTAGTTTCTCGATCTTCTAATCCCATCACACTTACAGCAGTTCGAGCCACATCCATAGGATGGGATCTTTTTGGCATATGTTTTATTATTTCGTATAAATTTTTTGTAAGCTCTCTATTGTTTCTCTCCTCTTTTTCAAAATTTTTAAGTTCAATTGAGTTAGGAAGGTCTTTATTCAATATTAAATATGCAACTTCTTCAAATCTACAATATTCGCATAAATCTTGAGCAGCATATCCTCTGTAAGTAAGAGAATTAATTTCAGGCATAACTTTAGAAACTTCAGTTTCATCTACCACAATACCTAGTAAACCTTTTTTGACATCATCACTCATTACTCGTGTCCTTCCGTACTAAAATTATAAATTTTTTCATCTAATGAATTGTATTTTTCGTAATCAACTAATTCATAAAGCCTTTTTCTAGTTTGCATTTTATCTATAATATTGTTCTGGTGTCCATTTACATAAATGTCCCTTAATCCATCCTCCACATTTTTCATAGCTAATCTTTGTGTAGTTACAGGATAAATCACAATATTATATCCAAAATTTTCTAATTCTTTGTAGTTAAATAATTTAGATTTACCAAATTCAGTCATATTAGCTAACAAGTAAACAGACAGTTCTTTTCGAACTTTTTCAAAATCTTTTTCATCTTGAAGAGCTTCTGGGAATATTATTTCAGCACCAGCATCAATATAAGCTTTACATCTTTCAATCATTTTATCGAGACCTTCAACGCTTTTAGCATCTGAACGTGCAATAATTTTAAAATTTTGATCTTTTTTTGCCGCAACACATTCTTTAATTTTTTTAACCATAGTGTCAGTTGAAATAAGTTCTTTATTATCAAGATGCCCACATCTTTTTCTCTCAATTTGATCCTCTAAGTGAACTCCTGTTATTCCAAATTCTTCAAATGTTTCGATCGTTTCTTTACATGATTTAAATCCTGTATCTATATCAACTATTGTTGGAAGATTAGTTACTCTTGAAATCAGATAAGATCTTGTACTAACATCCTGGAGTGTTGTTAAACCAATATCTGGAAAACCAAGGTCATTGGCCATTACTCCACCGGATACATAAACTGCATCATATCCAATTTCTTCTATTAATTTTGCTGTTAGAGGATTGTATGCGCCTGGAACTCTTAATATTTTATTTGATTTTAATTTTTGATCAAAATCCAATCGTTTTTGATTTGGTTCTTTTTCTACAAAGTGCATTAAAAGATTCCTTTTTTATTATTTTGTTTTAATTTGCTTTTTCTTACTTCAATATTTAGTTTATGAAGTTGACCAGATTTTAAATTCCTTAAATTTTGTACTGTTTTTAAAAAACGGTTGCTTTCTTTTTTGTCTAAAATACCCTCAGTTAAAGTTAAAAATTTATTTATATAATTTTCTCTCTTAAATGGTCTAGCCCCATATGGATGTGCGTCTGCTCTATCTAATTCCTCTGTTATTTTTTTTCCATTGTTAAGTGTTACAACTACTTTAG
>CACGJB010000014.1 GCA_902573295.1 uncultured Pelagibacteraceae bacterium
ATAAAAACAACCAAGCAATCTGGAACACAAGGATAAAAAAAAATGTATCAAGTTTGTTTCAAAAAGTCGGTAATTCAATAGATATTGATAAAAGACTTTATAAAGAAGATATTCAGGGATCAATTGCTCATGTTGAAATGCTTTTTAAACAAAAAATAATTTCATTTAAAATAAAAAATAAAATTGTTTATGGGCTAGCAAAAATTGATAAGGAAATCACAAACAATAAATTTGAATTTAATAAAAAATATGAAGATATTCATATGAATATAGAAAAGAGACTTTTTCAAATTATAGGTGAAGAAGCTGGGTATGTTCACACTGGAAGATCAAGAAATGATCAGGTAATTACTGATTTTAAAATTTGGATGAAAAATTCAACTAACGAAATAAATAATAATATTAATAAAGTTATTAAGAGCACAATCAAATTAGCTGAAAAAAATGTTGAGACTATTATGCCTGGATTTACGCATCTTAAAAATGCCCAAGCTATCTCTTTTGCACATTATTTAATGTCTTATGTAGAAATGTTTAATAGAGATAAAAAAAGATTTTCAAATAATTTAAACAGTTTAAATGAAAATCCATTGGGTGTTGCGGCATTAGCAGGAACATCATTTAATATAGATAGAAATTATACAACTAGAAAACTTGGTTTTAAAATACCCACAAATAATTCTATTGACACAGTTTCGGATAGAGATTTTGTATTGGATTTTTTATACGCTTCATCTGTGTGTGCTATGCATATTTCTAGAATCGCTGAAGATTTAATTATTTGGAATTCTGATGGTTTTAACTTGATCAATTTATCTGACAAAGTTGTTACTGGATCATCAATAATGCCACAAAAGAAGAATCCTGATCTTCTTGAGTACTTGCGTGGAAAATCAGGAAGCGCTTATGGAAATTTGTTATCGATGCTAACAATTTTAAAAGGCTTGCCATTGTCTTATTTTAAAGATTTACAGGATGATAAAGAGATTGTTTTTAAATCTAATGACAATTTAAATAATTGTTTAAAAATTTTTGATGAAATACTAAAAAATTGTAATCCAAATAAGAGTAAAATGTTAGAACTTGCTAATTCTGGATATACTACAGCAACTGATTTAGCTGACTATCTTGTGAAAAATCACTCAATGTCTTTTAGAAAAGCATATCAAAAAACTGCTGCTGTAGTTAATTTTGCTGAAAAAAGAAAAAAAAAATTAAATGAGTTGTCTTTAGAGGAATTAAGAAAAATTGAACCTAAACTTAAAGATGACGTACTAAAAGTATTTAATTTAAAAAATTCAATTAATTCGAAAAAATCTTATGGTGGAACTTCTTTTGAAAATATAAAAAAAATGATAATGAAATATAAAAAAGAAAAATGATTAAAAAATTTACTATAATTATATTGTTGTTTTGTGCAGTTATTTCTTGTGGAAAGAAAGGTGATCCTAAATACGTAGATCCAGATAAAAAAGCAGAAATAAAAGAAGTTTCAGTTATCTTAGCTTAATGAAATACATAAACAAAAAATTAACAATAGAAAAAATTAATCTTCAAAAAATTGCCAATAAATTTGGAACTCCATTTTATTCTTACTCTTATTCTAAATTAAAAGAAAATATTAATAATTTTAAAAAAAACTTCAGATCTTTTTCACCACTTATCTGCTTTGCAGTTAAATCCAACACAAATGTTAATATAATTAAAGAAATTAAAAAATTTGGGTTAGGTGCTGATGTTGTCTCAGTAGGAGAATTGATGATGGCACTAAAAGCTGGAATTAATCCAAGCAAAATAGTATTTTCTGGTGTTGGCAAAACAACAAGTGAAATTGGCTTTGCTATTGATAAAAAAATTTTGCTTATTAACGCTGAGTCTTTAAGTGAAATAAAAGAAATAAATCGAATAGCAAAATCAAAAAATAAAAGAATAAAAATTGGTGTAAGACTAAACCCCAATACAGATGCAAAAACATTAAGTCAAATATCCACTGGGAAAAAAGAAAATAAATTTGGTGTAAACAAAAATACATTCTATGAAATAATAAATTATTGCAAAAATTCAAAAAATATTGATTTAAAATGTCTAAGCGTTCATATAGGCAGTCAAATTTTAGATCATAGACCTTATGAAAAAATGCTTAAGACGGTTAGTCAAATTCTCAATAAAACAAATCATAAATTTGAATTTATAGATTTAGGTGGAGGCATGGGCATTAATTATACTGATAAAAATAAAAAACTTAATTATAAAAAATACAACACAGCTATACTTAAATTTTTAAGAAAAAATAAAGTTAAAATTATATTTGAGCCAGGTAGATCAATTATTGGCAATACTGGTACATTGGTATCAAAAATAATCTATATAAAAGATAGCGGGAGTAAAAAATTTATCATTTTAGATGCCGCAATGAACGATTTAATGAGACCTGCCTTGTATGGTGCATTTCATAAAACCTTACCTGTTATAAAATCTAACAAAACATCTAAAAAACCATATGAATTTGTGGGTCCTATTTGTGAAAGTACAGATAAATTTGTTACAATAAAAAAGTTTCAAGTTTTGAGAGAAAAAGATTTAATAGCAATATGTGATGTAGGAGCTTATGGAATGTCACTTAGCTCAAATTATAATTTAAGACCTAAACCAATAGAATTATTAATAAAGGGATCAAAAATTAAAGTAATAAGAAAAAGACAAAAGCATAAAGATATAATTTAGCTTTTGATAAAAATGATAAGAAACTTTTTATTTTCAATATTATTTTTCACTGGAATCATTTTTATTTCGATAATTTTTTTACCATCATTTTTTTTACCAAAACAGATTGTTTTAATGGGAGGTAAATTAATGGGCCATTGGGCCAGTTTTTGTTTAAGATTTGTTCTTTCAGTAAAAATTTCAATCAAAGGAAGGGAAAATATTATTAATAATGAAAAATTTTTTATAGCAGCATCTCATCAATCAATGTTTGAAACTTTTTATTTACAAACAATTTTTAACTCACCAGTATTTATTCTTAAAAAAGAATTATTATTAATTCCAATATTTGGTTGGTACTTAAAAAAAATAGGATCAATATCAATAAAAAGAAATAAAGTTACAAAAGATAATTTGAGTTTTTTTGATGATATTTCAAAAATGATGGATACGTCCAATAGACCTTTAGTTATATTTCCTCAAGGGACTAGAGTTCTTCCAAATGAAAGACCGCCATTTAAAAAAGGTGCTTCGAGAATTTACGAACAGCTTAATGTTACATGTCAGCCAGTTGCAATTAATTCTGGATATGTGTGGCCTAAAAAAGGAGAAAAAAAGGTTAATAAAACCATTACGATCTCTATTTTAAAACCAATTCCTTCAGGATTAACAAAAGATAATTTTATTCAAATTCTTGAAAAAAATATTTATTCAGAGTTAGATTTAATAAATTAGCCCTTCATAGGCATAACAACAAAAATACTGTCAAAATCACCTGGATCTTTTATTAATGCAGGTGAACCAGTATCGTTAAAGAAAATTTCAACTTTATCTCCATCTAGTTGTGATGCAATATCTATCAAATATCTAGAATTAAAACTTATTTCCAGGTCATGATCAAAATTGACACTTAAAGTTTCTTTACCATCACCACTGTTGGTATTATTTACGGAAAGATCTAAAGTGTCTTTAGATAAATTAAATTTAACTCCATCTTTTTTATCTAATGAAACTGACGCTACTCTATCAACAGAATTTAAAAATAATTTTAAATCTATTTCTAATTTTTTTTGATTATTTTTAGGAATTACTTGAATATAATTAGGAAATTTTCCATCAATAAGTTTTGAAATTAAAATACTATTATTTAATTCAAATTTAATTTTTGATTTAACATTCGAAATCTTTACGTCCCCATCATAGCTATCTAATAGAGAACAAAGTTGAAAAATTGTTTTTTTAGGTAAAATTATTGGATCAAAATCAATTTTTTCGTCTAATCTAATTTTTGAAATAGACATTCTGTGGCTATCGGTTGCAACTGCTGTTAAATAGTTTTTTTCCTCAACTTCTGTTTGATGAAAATAAATTCCACTTAAATAATGCCTTGTTTCATCATTAGAAACAGAAAACTTACATTTATTTAATAATTTTAAAAGTTGTTTTGATTTAATTATAAACTGATTTTCGTTAAAGTTTTCGTCTGTAAGTGGAAACTCAGATGCACTAAGGCAGTTTAAATTAAAAATTGATTTTTCAGATTCTAAATGAAGCTTGTTGGTATCATTTAAAGTCAGATTTATTTTTTTTCCTGAATTTAATTTTCTTACAATATCATAAATAGTAGAAGATACTGTGGTTGTTTTTCCCTCCTCTAATATTTCAACATTGTCTAATTGATGTATGAATATTAAATCAAGATCTGTAGCTGTGATAGTAAGTTTTGAATTGCTTGCATCTAATAAAATATTAGAAAGTATTTGTAATGTACTTCTTTTTTCAATAACACCTTGACAATAATTTAATGCTTGCTGGAGGTCTTGTTGATTAACGTTAAATTTCATTTTCTTTATTATTATATAAAATCTGGTTTTTTAATTTATTTATATTATCAACCATCTCGGGATCTTTTTCTTTTATCTTTTCAATAGTTTTTACTGAATGAATTATTGTTGTATGATCTCGGTTAGAAAATTCCCTTCCAATTTCAGGTAATGATTTAGAAGTTAAAATTTTAGTTAAATAAATTGCTGTTTGCCTAGGTCTTACTAAATATCTTGATCTTCTAGATGATAACATTTCATTTTTGCTGATTTT
The DNA here is from genome assembly GCA_902573295.1 of uncultured Pelagibacteraceae bacterium. Taxonomy (GTDB): domain Bacteria; phylum Pseudomonadota; class Alphaproteobacteria; order Pelagibacterales; family Pelagibacteraceae; genus Pelagibacter. The sequence goes on from CACGJB010000014.1 coordinate 4,801, forward strand.
GAAAAACTTACAAACAATTGTCTGAATTAGATCTATTGTAACCTTGTTTTCTGCTAAATTTAATAAATCCTTTAAAACTACTTTGGTTTCAGCAAGATTTGGGACTTTGTTGTAAATTCTTGAAAATGAAACAACTCTGTTTATTGCACCAACTAGTTCTCTTACACTTCCAGTTATTTCATTGCTTATAAAATCTTGAATTTCTCTAGAAACTTGTAATTGGTCAGAATACAAAGCATTTAATTCTTCAGTTTTTTTTTCAACTATTTTTTTTCTTAGCTCAAGGTCTGGCTTTTGAATATCAACAACTAATCCACCAGAAAACCTTGATTTAATTCTTTCTTGAATTCTTGATAATTTATTTGGTGCTCTATCAGCTGATACGATTATTTGAGATCCTTTATCAAGTAATGCGTTAAATGTATGAAAGAACTCCTCCTGCATAGCTTCTTTTCCACTTATAAACTGGATATCATCGATTAATAAAATATCTGTGTTTCTAAAATATTCTTTAAATTTAACCATGTCGTTTGATTTAATTGATTTTACGAACTGATACATAAAACGTTCAGCAGAAATAAACATTACTTTATTATTTTTTTTAAGCTCTAAACCTATTGAATTTAATAAGTGAGTTTTTCCCATTCCAACACCACCATAAATATAAAGAGGATTATAATGAGATATATTTTCCGAAACTTTTAAAGAAGCTTCGTAAGCTAATTTATTACTTGAACCTGTTATAAAATTATCAAATCTTTTATTTGGATCAATTCTATTATACTGAAGATAAGAGTCTTTTATAAATGAAACATTTTCATTTATATTTTTCTCTTTAATATTATTTTCCTTTAAACTAGTTTCTTGAGTTTTTTCAACTATCTTAAACTCAATTCTAATAACATCTTTTTTATAAACTTTAATTATTTGTAATATTTGGTCTAAATACCTTGATGTAATCCAATCTCTAATAAATCTTGTCGGAACTGATAATAATAAGTAATTATTGAATTCCTCTACAAAAGAAATCTTTTTTAACCAGCTCTCATAAACTTCTAAGCCGAGTTTATTTTTCATTTCATTCTGTACTTGCTTCCATTCAAAGTTTTCAGAAGGAAAATTGTTAATATTTTTGGTATTTGTTAATTTATTCATAACTTAAGGGGAAATCTCAGTTAGAACTATTTAAAAAAATTTGCAACAAGTTAATAAAGAAATTTAAAAAAAAATAAAATCTATGATTGTGATTTAAATTTAAAAACAAGATTCCAAATTAAACTTAAATTTAAAATTATAAATTGAATCAAATATAGATTGAATCATTTAATTGATTAAATTAGAATTAAATCGAATATAGATTGAATGACTATAATCCAAATATTTACTAAATCTAAATATAGTAACTTAATACAAAACTTAAATATATAATGTGGATATCAGAAGTTGTTTAAAAAATTTTAACTAGCGTTTAGATTGCAGCAATTTTTTTTGTAATTCTAGAAACATTTCTAGAAGCATTTTGTTTTTTTATTATTCCTGTTTTTGCAATTTTCATCAACTCAGAGTTTAACTTTGGTAAAAATTTAAGAGCTTCATCTTTCTTTTTACCATCAATTAAAATGTTCATTTTCTTAAGAGCGTTTCTAAACCTGCTCTTTCTAGCTTTATTTACTGCTGTTTGTTTAGAAATTCTTCTAATTCTTTTAATTGCTGATTTTGTGTTTGCCATCTGCGCAGGGGTATAGCTTGAAGATTTATAGTGGTCAACTAAATATTTAACTATTTTTGACAAGAAACACAAAAAAAAGTCGACCTATTTGATGTTATTTTTTTTTTTATAATACCTTTGCAATTCGTACGCTTACAATCAGCTCCCTCTTGCTGGTAAACTTTAAACTCCTTTTGAAAGTTACCTTTGTTACCTGAAATATCTTTAAAATCTCTAATACTTGAACCACCCTTATTAATTGCCTGTTCAAGTATTTTCTTGGAATTTAAAATAACATTTAAACATTCATTTTTATTAAGTCTTTTTGCTTTTTTAAATGGATTTATTTTACTAGCGAAAAGAATTTCGCTTGCATAAATATTACCTATTCCAGAAACAAACCTCTGGTCAAGTAAAAAACTTTTTATATCCTTATTTTTATTCTTAAAATAATTAACCACATAATTTAAGTTAAATTTATCACTAAAGGGCTCAGGTCCCATTGATTTAAATCTTTTCTCTAAATCTTGATGATTTTTGATTATTTCAAAAAATCCAAAGCGTCTTGGATCATTATAAATTACTTTCAAGTTATCAAGTACAAACTCTGCATGATTATGTTTTTCTGGTAAAAAAGGTGAATGATAAAAACTAGTGTTTGTAAATTTTTGAGGCTTTTTCTTATCAAGAATATGGATTGTTCCTGACATTCCTAAATGAATTAAACAGTAGTCCTCATTTTGAAAGTGAATGATTAAATATTTAGAAAATCTACTAACTTTAATTATCTTTTTATTTTTTATAAAATTTTCGAAATCGCCTGGTATTTTAAACCTTAAATTCCTGTTTCTAATTATTACTTTTTGTATGCTTTTTTTTTTGATCTTTTTATGAAGGGATTGTCTAACAATTTCTACTTCTGGTAATTCTGGCATTTAATACTATATTCAATATATATTTTTTTATGCAACAAAATCTTCAAAATAAAAAAGGCCTTGTAGAAAATGTATTTAATCAAGTCTTCAATAAATACGACTTGATGAATGATTTTATGTCTATGGGTGTTCATAGATATTGGAAAAAAAGTTTAATTAACATGATGAATCCAAGAGATAAAAGGAAGCTAATTGATGTTGCGTGTGGGACAGGGGATATTGGAAAATTATTTTTAGATACTACGGGTAAAGAGGCCGAAATTACTTGTGTAGACCCTAATAAAGGTATGGTTAGTCAAGGAAAAAAAAAATTATCTAATTATAAAAATATAAAATGGGTTATTTCGCCAGCAGAAAAATTACCTATAGCTGACAACTCATTTGATTATTACACTATTAGTTTTGGGCTCAGAAATACAAAAAATTTAAATAAGGCACTCTCAGAAGCTTATAGAGTTTTAAAACCTGGTGGACGTTATCTATGTCTGGAATTTTCTAAAATTCAAAATGCAAATCTTGATTTTATGTATAAAAATTACTCAAAACTTCTTCCTATAATTGGTCAGTTTGTAGTTGGAGAAAAAGAACCTTATGAATATTTAATCAAAAGTATTGAACAATTTATTAATCAGGATGAATTAATAGAGCTGATGAAAAAAAATAATTTTCAAAAATGTTCTTATAGAAATCTTTCAGGAGGTATTGTTTCAATTCATAGTGGTTGGAAAATTTAATGATTAAAAAACTTATTACTTTATTTAAATTAGGAAGAAAGATTGCAAAATCTGATATTTTAAAAATTGCATCAAAATTTAAAAAACCTCCTTTAGCTGTAACAATATTATTCCAAATTTTATCTATTTCATTTAAAAAAAATGAACAAAATAATTTAATTGAGGATGATGGTGAAAGACTATCCAGATCATTAGAATCTATGGGTACAACTTTCATCAAGCTTGGTCAATTTCTTGCTACTAGGCCTGATATAATTGGAGAAGAATTATCTTTAAAGCTAGAAAAACTTCAAGATCGATTACCCCCTTTCTCAATTCATGAAGCAAAAGAAATTATTAGAGAAGATCTTGGAGTTGATGCATTTAATTCAATAATTGATTTAAGTGAACCAGTTGCTGCTGCATCAATTGCACAAGTTCATAAAGCAAAAATAAATGACAATGGAACAATTAAAGATGTAGCAATAAAAATTTTAAGACCAAATATAAAAAAAATATTCAATGAAGAAATAGATGCAATGATGTTATTTGCATTTATTATTGAGTCATTTGTAAAAAAAACAAAAAGATTAAAGCTTGTTGAAGTTGTTTTTTTACTTAAAGAAATTACTAATCTTGAAATGGATTTAAGATTCGAAGCTGCTGCGGCTAATGAATATGCTGAAAACACTAAAAATGATGCTGGATTTAAAGTTCCTGAAATTTATTGGAATTTTACTAGTGAAAATGTAATGACGTTGGATTGGATAGATGGAATTTCTATAAGAGAAGCTGAGGAACTAAAGAAAAGAAATTTAGATACTAATAAAATAGCAGAAGATATTATCCAACATTTTTTAAGGCATGCTGTAAGAGATGGTTTTTTTCATGCTGATATGCATCAAGGAAATATTTTTGTTGATAATAGTGGTCAAATTGTACCTATAGATTTTGGGATTATGGGCAGGTTAGACAAACTTAGTAAAAGGTTTTTAGCAGAAATTTTATTCGGATTTATTCAAAGAGATTATCGTAAAGTAGCTGAAGTTCATTTAGTGGCCGGATTAGTTCCAAAGGAAGTACCAATCGATGATCTAGCTCAAGCTTTGAGATCAATTGGTGAGCCTATATTTGGTCAAGAAGTAAAAGATATTTCAGGAGGTAAATTACTCAAACAATTGTTTGATGTAACAGAAAAGTTTAATATGCAAACTCAACCTCAATTATTAATGTTGCAAAAAACTATGGTTGTTGTTGAAGGTGTAGCAAGAAAATTAAATCCAAACACAAATATTTGGACAACTTCAAAGCCTGTACTAGAAAATTGGCTTAAAGAAACAAAAGATCCAATTAATAATTTAAATGAAACTTTAAAAAATACATCAGAGGTGATTAAACGTTTACCAGAATTTCCTGAGATTATGGATAAAGCAAATCAAGCATTAACGTTTTTAGCTAGTGGTCAAATTCCACAAAATTCAAATTCTTACACCACTCTGAATGATAAGAAATCAGAAATGATAGCATTTAGAAATCAATCTATTATTGGTTTATTACTTCTTGTAATTTTTGGCCTTATAGTATTTTAATTCTGCAGATGAAAAATTTGTTAAATAAAAAAATACTATTTATTATCTGTGGAGGAATATCTGCTTATAAAAGTCTTGAAACAATAAGGCTTTTTAAAAAGAATGGTGCAGATATAAAGACAATTCTTACAACAAGTGCAAAAGAATTTGTAACTCCACTTTCAATAACATCACTTTCTCAAGGTAAAGTTTATAGTGATTTATTTAGTGTAGAAAATGAAGCTGAAATGGATCATATTTCACTTTCTAGATGGGCAGATATAATTGTAATTGCACCTGCTACGGCAAATACAATTTCAAAACTGGCTCAAGGAACAACTGATGATTTAGCATCAACTGTTGTTTTGGCTTCAGATAAAGACATTATTTTAGCACCAGCAATGAATGTAAGAATGTGGGAGCATCCAACTACTAAAACAAATATAAAAAAATTAAAAGGGTTTGGATACAAACTAATAGGTCCAGAGGTTGGTGATATGGCATGTGGTGAATATGGAGAGGGTAAAATGTCAGACCCATCAGTAATTGCTGAAGAGGTTGATAAATATTTCTTAACTCAAAAAAATAACAAAAAATTTAAAGCATTAGTTACAGCGGGTCCAACTAATGAATACATAGATCCAGTTCGTTTTATTACGAATAAATCAAGTGGCAAACAAGGATATGAATTAGCAAAATCATTATCCAAAAAAGGTTTTGATACAACATTAATATCTGGTCCAACTAATCTTGAAATAACTAAAGATATAAATCTTATAAAAGTTGAAACAGCAGATGAAATGTTAGTTGCCACTCAAGAAAATTTACCTGTTGATGTAGCAATTTTTTCTGCTGCGGTAGCTGATTTTAAAATTAATAAAAAGTATGAAAATAAAATTAAAAAACAAGAGAACTTAAACTTATATTTAGAAAAGAATATAGATATACTTAATTATGTGTCCAACCATAACTCTATGAGGCCTGAACTTGTCATTGGATTTGCAGCAGAAACTAATGAGATTGATAAAAATGCTGAGGAAAAATTAAACAAAAAAAATTGTGACTGGATAATTTCTAATGATGTATCAAATAAAGATATAGGATTTAATTCTGATTATAATGAAGTTACAATTCATTATAAAAACAGAGATGCTAAAAAAGAAAAACTTTCCTACAAAAAAAAATCTGGAATTTCTGATGAAATAGTTGATAGAATAATTGATCAATTAAATTAATGGCAAAAGTTCTTATCAAAAAGTTAGACCCTGCAGTTGAATTACCTGCTTACAAAACAGAAGGTGCGTCAGGTATGGATTTGATGGCACTAGTAAAAAAACCCATCAATCTTAAACCAAACTCATCATGCTTAGTTCCAACAGGGCTTGCTGTTGCATTTTCAAGTGATTTCGAAATCCAGATAAGACCAAGATCTGGTTTAGCTGCAAAAAATAGTATAAGTGTTTTAAATACACCTGGAACTATTGATAGTGATTACAGGGGAGAAATAAAAGTAATTCTTTTTAATCACGGGAAAAATGATTTCTTGATAAATAATAAGGATAGAATAGCACAAATGATTTTAACTCCTGTAATTAAAATGAATCTCGAGGAAACTGATGATCTACCAGAAACAGTTAGAGGAGAAGGTGGTTTTGGCTCAACGGGAAAATGAGCAAAAATTTAAACAAAAAAGAAATAGAGAAATTCTCAAGGCAAATAATTCTTAAAAATATTGGGGCAGTGGGTCAAAAAAAAATTTTATCTTCAAAAGTCTTGATAATTGGAATGGGTGGACTAGGTTGCCCAGTAGCAGAATTTTTAACTAGATCGGGTATTGGTACACTTGGGATTGCAGATCATGATACTGTAAGTCTCTCTAATATCCACAGACAAAGCCTGTATAATGAAAAAGATATAAATCAATCAAAAGTAAAGATTGCAAAAAAAAAATTAAATAAAATTAATTCAAAGACAAAAATAAATATTTTTAATTTAAAATTAACTAAAACTACATTTGAAAAAATTATTAAAAATTATGACTTTATTGTTGATGGGACTGATAACTTTGAAAGTAAATTTTTAATAAATGATTTAAGTCTAAAATATAAAAAATTTCTAGTCACTGGTGCTATAAGTAAGTTTGATGGACACATTTTTACTTTTAATTTTATGAACAAAAAAGATCCTTGCTTGAGATGTTTTTATCAAGAAGAAACAATATCTGATGAAATTTTAAATTGTGAATATGAGGGAATTTTAGGAACCGTTGCAGGAACAATAGGTACTCTACAAGCCAATGAAGTTTTAAAAAAAATATTAAATATTGGAAAAAATTTGAATAGATACATTCTAATTCTTGATCTATTAAATTTAAATTTCAGAAAAGCAAAAATTAATAAAAGAAAAAAATGCTTATGCAATTAATAATAAAAAAAATTTATATAGTATTTTTTTTATTATTTTTTACTCACATTTCTTTTGCTAATGAAATTTTTGTCTCTCTTAAAAAAAGTAAAGTAAATGTTCGTTACGGACCAAGTTTTGAATCTGATATTAAGTTTGTTTACAAAAAAATAAATTTACCTTTAAAACAAATTGATGAAAAAGAAAATTTCAGGCGAATTATAGATTTAAAAAATAACAGTGGATGGATTCATATTTCACAATTAAAAAAAAGTAATTCAGTGATAGCCACAAAAGATAAAGTGTTATTTAAGAAACCTACATCTTTTGCTAAACCAGTTGCTCAAATTAAAGAGGGAAGATTATTAATTATAGAAAAATGTGAACAAAATTGGTGTAAAATTACATCAGAAGAATCTGAAGGTTGGATTAAAATAGATAATATTTGGGGACTAAATTAACTAAAATCACTAGATAAAGAGGCTATATTTTCTTTAGATAATTTTGTGCTATGAGAATATTCTTTGTGATCAATTCCAAGCTCAATTTCTGTGCTCTTAGATTGAAATTTTTCTATTTGATCATCACTAAAATTAAAATGAATAAACTGTACTGATGAAGCTTTTCCTTCAGCAGAAGTTCTATCAACATCCTCTTCTGGAACTGCTTTAATTTTCTCACCATTTATTTTCATAAATACTGTTTCTTCTATTCCACCAACTTTTCCAAGAAACGCAGCTCTTGAAATAGGATTATCTATTTCAAACATTAAAGTTGCAGTTAGTTCTTTTCCGTTAGGTATTAGAGGATTATATGCGGAAAGCTCATCTTTAAGCTGTTCATCTCCGCCTTTTTCAATGTAAAGCATCTCCTGCACTTGTGCCAACATAGTTTCGTAACTCTCAAAATAAAAAGTAGCATAAGGGCCTAAAGCTATCCTTCTATTTTTTTTAAAATCTACAATATTTTTTCTTAATTCCCTTCTCTTCTCGATGTACATATCCAGAGGAATAATATCTTCTTTTTGAATTTCTCTTTTTTCTCTAGGCATTATTATAAGTTATAACTTTTAGCCATTAATTCGATAGGATGTAGTGCCTCATCATTAGATATATTTGTATCAACTTCTATTTGTTTTAAATGTTTGCCAGCTAAAGGACAATCAGAAGCCATATACTTATTATTTTTAGTTTTTATTTGTCTAGCTGTAGGTCTTCCAACTTTATTTGCTAAATCATGAGTTTCTTTCATTACTCCAAAAGTTCCTCCATGACCCGCACATCTTTCAACAACATCAATTTTAATGTTTGGAATTAATTTTAACATATCTCTTGCTTTGATACCCATGTTTTGTGCTCTAGCATGACAAGCGTGATGTACGGTTACTCCTCCATCAATCTCATTTAACCCTTCAACTAATCCTTCATTGTTTGCTATATCAACTACATACTCGTCAATATCCATAACATTTGCAGATAATTTTTTAATTTTTTCATCGTTTGGTAATAACAAAGGCCATTCAAATTTCAACATCAGTCCACAACTAGCTGTTAAGGTTACTACTTTATATCCTTTATCAATCCATTTTATTAAATCTTTTGAAACTTTCTTTGCTTGTTCCACAACTTTTGGGAGGTCGGCTTGCTCTAGAAATGGCATTCCACAACAACCAGGGTAGGCCTCCTGAACTTCTATACCGTTTTTTTTCAGAACTTTCAAAGCAGCAACTCCAGTATTTTTTTTATTAAAATTTACAAAACAAGTTGAATAGATAACAACTTTTCTATCTTTTAAAGGTGATTCATAATTTATTTTATCTTTATTTTTTTTAAAAAAATTTGAAAAAGTTTCTGAGTTGTATTTTGGCAGCTGAACTCTTCTATCTATTCCAGCAATAAGTTCTAAGATTTTTCTAATTAATTTATTTTTAATATTTGATGCCCAGTTAACTATTTTAAAGAACATCACACCAATTTTAGCATTTCGATCTATTTGAGCTAATTGTGTTGGTACACTTGGTAATTTACCTAATTTTTTTTGAGCTGTTCTATATCGCAGCATTAAATGTGGAAAATCTAAATCAAAATCATGAGGTGGAACGTATGGGCATTTAGTCATAAAGCACATGTCACACAAGGTACATGCATCAACAACTGGAGCAAATTGATCGCTAGATAAACTTTCAACATCCTCATTTTTAGACTCGTCAATCATATCAAATAACTTTGGAAATGAGTCGCAAAGATTAAAACATCTTCTGCATCCATGACAGATGTCAAATACTCTCCTCATTTCTGCGTCTAATTTTTCAGGATTCAAAAAATCAGGATTTTCAAAATCAATAGGATGTCTTATAGGTGCACCTAAACTGCCTTCTTTACTCATTATTTGAATTTTTAAGATTTTTAGTGGGCTTGTTTAGCCCACTAAATAATTTTCTTTAGCCGATAGAGTCTAAAGTCTTTTGAAATTTACCAGCGTGTGATTTTTCAGCTTTAGCTAAAGTTTCAAACCAGTCTGCAATTTCTTCAAAGCCTTCTTCTCTAGCTGTTTTAGCCATACCTGGGTACATATCTGTATACTCATGAGTTTCCCCTTCAATGGCTGATGCTAAGTTAGCTTTAGTTTCACCAATTGGTTTACCTGTTGCTGGATCTCCAACTTCTTCAAGATACTCCAAGTGTCCATGTGCATGGCCTGTTTCACCTTCTGCTGTTGATCTAAAAACTGTAGCTACATCGTTGTAACCTTCGATGTCTGCTTTTTGTGCAAAGTATAGATATCTTCTATTTGCTTGACTTTCGCCTGCAAATGCTGCTTTTAAATTTTCTTCTGTTTTACTACCCTTTAAAGACATTTTTTCTCCTTTTTAATGATTTAAAGATCATATAATGCATCAAAGCAGAATGTCAACAGTTTAGAATTATTATAATGTATATTTTAAATAATTGATTTAATTGAATTTTTTTTGAGTTTGATTATCACTCGCAACTCTAACTAAGACCTCAACTGAACTTATTTTTTTACCGGTAATATTTTTTTTAACATTTATAGAATCAATATCATTTTCATTACAATCTATTAACTCATTAGTATCTTCGTCATAAAAATGATGATGCGCAGAAGTATTAGTATCAAAATAACTTTTATCACTATTAATTGAAATTTGCTTCAAATAACCTTTCTTTTCAAAAGCATGCACTGTGTTATAGACTGTAGCCAAAGATATCTTTTCATTCATCTCTTGTGATATCATTTTGACCAAATCATTTATTGTGAAATGAAAAGTTTTTTCTCTGTTGAATAAAGCTTCACAAATTTTTACTCTTTGCTTTGTAGGTCTGAGCCCTAATTCTCTTAATTTTTCAATAAAATTGCAGTTTTTTGCCATATTTGTTTATAATTATTCTAATGTAAGAATAAAAATTTAATGTTTTATTATATTATATTAGCATTAAATCAAGTATTAAGGGTGCTCAAAATTATGAAAAAAAACTCGTATTCCTACGATGATCTTATAACTTGTGGAAATGGGGATCTTTTTGGTCCTGGCAACGCTAAATTACCTCTTCCACCAATGCTAATGTTTGACAGAATAACTGAAATCAATGAAAATAACGGTGCATTTAATAAAGGCTCTTTAAAAGCTGAATTGGACATCAAAAATGATCTTTGGTTTTTTGACTGTCATTTTAAAAAAGATCCAGTTATGCCAGGATGCCTGGGTTTAGATGCTATGTGGCAACTAGTGGGATTTTTTCTTGGTTGGCTTGGAAACCCAGGGAAAGGAAGAGCTTTAGGAGTGGGCACAGTAAAGTTTACAGGTGAGGTTTTACAAACTGTAAAAAACGTAAGATATGAGATAGATATGAAAAAAATTATGTCTCCAGGAGGAACGACGGTAGGACTTGCAAATGGAATAGTTCTTGCAGACAATAAAAAAATATATTCAGCAGATAGCTTAAAAGTGGGGTTGTTTAAATAATGAGAAGGGTAGTTATTACAGGTTTAGGGGTAGTTTCTTGCTTAGGAAACAATCAAGATGAGGTTCATCAGTCTTTATTAAATTCAAAATCAGGGATCTCTTTCGCAGAGGAATATAAAGAACATAATTTAAAAAGCCATGTTCATGGAAAACCAAATATTAAACTAGAAGATCATATAGATAGAAAAACAATTAGATTTATGGGGTCAGGCTCTGCCTATAATTATATAGCTATGAAAGAAGCTATTGAAGACTCTGGATTAGAAGAAAGTGAAGTGAGTAATTTTAAGACTGGAATTGTAATGGGTTCGGGTGGCCCATCAATTGAAAACGTAATTCTAGCAGCAGATAAAACTAGAGCAAAGACTCCAAAACTTATGGGGCCTTTTATTGTTCCCAGAACAATGGCAAGTACGGCGTCCGCAACTCTTGCTGTTCCCTTTAAAATTAAAGGAACGAACTATACAATGAGTTCTGCTTGTGCAACAAGTGGTCATTGTATTGGAAATTCAATGGAATTAATTCAAATGGGTAAACAGGATGTTGTTTTTGCAGGTGGAAGCGAAGAAGTTCACTGGGCAATGACAGCAATGTTTGACGCAATGACTGCTTTATCATCAAAATATAATGATACTCCTGAAACAGCATCTAGAGCATATGACAAAACAAGAGATGGTTTTGTAATTGCAGGTGGTGCAGGTGTTTTAGTACTTGAAGAATACGAACACGCTAAAGCTAGAGGTGCTAAAATATACGCAGAATTAACTGGTTATGGAGCAACTTCAGATGGATACGATATGGTAGCACCATCAGGAGAAGGAGCTGTAAGATGTATGCAAATGGCTATGTCTACTGCTAAAAATAAAATTGATTATATCAATACTCACGGAACTTCTACTCCAGTTGGAGATATTACAGAGCTAAATGCTGTTAAAAATACTTTTGGAGACAATATTCCAAAAATTAGTTCAACTAAATCTTTATCAGGACATCCATTAGGTGCTGCATCTGTTCATGAGGCAATCTATTGTTTGATTATGATGAAAAATAATTTTATTGCTGGCTCAGCAAACATTAGTGAGATGGATGAAGAGGCTAAAAAGTTTCCTATAGTTGCAAAAACAGAGACTGGAGCAACTTTAAATACAGTGATGTCAAATAGCTTTGGTTTTGGTGGAACTAATGCAGCTTTAATTTTTGAAAAGGTTTAATTTATGAGTTTAATGAAAGGTAAAAAAGGATTAATCATGGGTGTTGCAAATGAGAGATCTATAGCATGGGGTATTTCACAAAAACTTGCTGAAGCTGGAGCTGAACTTGCATTTACATATTTAGGTGATGCATTAAAGAAAAGAGTTGTTCCTTTGGCTGAAAAATTAAATTCAAAAGTAACTTTCAGCTGCGATGTTGAAAAAAAAGAAGATATAATAAAATTATTTGAAAATGTTAAATCACAATGGGGCGAAATTGATTTTGTAGTACATGCAATTGCATTTTCAGATAAATCAGAATTATCTGGTGAATATTTAAATACAACTAGAGAAAACTTTTTAAGAAGTATGTTAATTTCATGTTTCTCATTTACAGAAGTTGCAAAAGAAGCTTCAAACGTAATGAAAGAAGGTGGAAGTTTAATTACCTTAAGCTACGAAGCAAACAAAGCTATACCAAATTATAATGTAATGGGTGTCTGTAAGGCTGCTTTAGAGTCTAGTGTTAAGTATCTTGCGAGAGATCTGGGCGCTAGAGGCATGAGGGTAAATGCGATAAGTGCAGGGCCTATTAAAACATTAGCTGCTTCTGCTATTGGAGATGCAAAATTCTTATATAAATGGAATGAAGATCATTCTTTTTTAAAGAGAAACGTCGATATACACGATGTTGGAAATTCAGCATTATACCTGCTAAGTGACCTTGCAAACGGTGTTACTGGTGAAATTCATTACGTAGATGCTGGATATAATAAGGTTGGAATGCCAGACCCTAAAAATATATCTTAAATTATAGTAAAATTTAGTTAAAGATATATGAAAGGATATAGATTTATTACTGATGACGATACAGCACAATTTTGCAATCGTGTAACAGAGGCATTGTCGAATGGATGGAAATTGTATGGCGAGCCTAAGATGACATTTGATAAAAAACGAGGTGTAATGCGTTGTGGTCAAGCAATTATTAAAAATGCCCCAAAGAAGAAATACTCAAAAAAAATTAAGTTATCATCAATATAAAAAAACCCCAGAGTTATAACCCAGGGGTTTTAAATTTTAATTTAATCTACTATCTTAAAGCTTATCTAATAAAAGTTTAAATTTAACTTTTTATTAATACCAAAGCCTCATTAAGTAATATTTCTGATTTTGCATGATCACCATCATCATGTGCTCGTTTTCCAGAATCTCTTAATTTTTGTATAAGATCAACTTTATCTGATGACATACCTGATTGTTTTGCAATTTTAATTTCAGAATCTAATTCTCCCCACAACATTGGACATGAACCAGCAAATGCTGAACTTGCAAAAATTACAAATAATATTGATAAAAATATATTTTTCATATTTAGCCTTTCGTTAGATTTGTATGTAGATACTAAACAGTTATTTATCAGCTCATTGGTGTCACATGGGGCATTCTTGTGAAATTCTTTTAATAAATCCCCCAAAAAAGTTAATTTCTGGAGGTTAAGAATTTTTAATTAAGTAAATTATTCGGATGCTTGTTTCATGGAAAGTTTAACTTTACCTCTATCGAAACCAATCACTTTAACTTTTACTTCGTCACCTTCTTTGACAACGTCAGTAACTTTAGCTACTCTTTTGTCTGCTAGTTCTGAAATATGAACAAGTCCATCTTGTTTTCCTAAGAAATTAACAAATGCACCAAATTCCATAATCTTCATAACTTTACCTGAATAAATTTTATTTAATTCAGCTTTTGCAGTGATATCTTTAATCATTTGCATTGCAATGTTTCTAGACTCTTCATCTGGAGCAGCAACTGTTACCACACCTTCGTCATTTACATCTACTTTTGCACCTGATTTTTCAACAATCTCTCTGATCGTTGCACCACCTTTTCCAATCACAGCAGCAATGTCTTTTTTATCAACATTAACTTGTTCCATTTTTGGAGTGTGTTTTCCAACATCATCTCTTGAAGCTGACAACGCTTTATTCATTTCACCTAAGATATGAACTCTTCCATCTTTAGCTTGGCTTAATGCCTGCTCCATGATTTCAAATGTAATACCTGTAATTTTGATATCCATTTGAAGAGAAGTTATTCCATCTTTAGTTCCAGCAACTTTAAAGTCCATGTCGCCAAGATGATCTTCATCACCTAGGATATCTGAAAGAACACTGAAATCATCACCTTCTTTAATTAATCCCATTGCAATACCTGCAACTGGCTCTTTTATTGGTACTCCAGCATCCATTAATGCTAAAGACGTTCCACAAACAGTAGCCATTGAAGAAGAACCATTAGACTCCGTAATCTCTGAAACTACTCTAAAAGTATAGGGAAAAGCTTCTTTTGTTGGCAATGAAGAATTGATTGCTCTCCATGCTAGTTTACCATGACCAATTTCTCTTCTACCGGTTCCAATTCTACCAGTTTCTCCAACTGAAAAAGGAGGAAAGTTATAGTGTAGCATAAATCGCTCTCTGTTCAGCCCATCTAAACTTTCAATTCTTTGTTCATCATCAGATGTTCCTAAGGTAGCCACAACAATTGCTTGTGTTTCTCCTCTAGTAAATAAAGCAGAACCATGCGCTCTTGGTAGAACACCAACTTCACACTCAATTGGTCTTACATCTGACAAGCCCCTTCCATCAATTCTATTTTTATTTTTTAAAATATCTGTTCTAACAATTGATTTTTCAAGATTTTTTAACTGACTGTTAACATCTAGATCGGTATAATTTTCATCTTCCTCATAAAGTTTTTTAGCTTTGTCGGTGATTTGAGAAATCTGATTTGATCTATCTTGTTTGTCTCTAGTTGCAAAAGCTTTTTTAAGATCTTCTGTAAATGTTTCCTCAAGTTTTTTCTTAACTTCAGACAGATCTTTCTTTTCGACAGTCCACTCAGATTTTCTACATTCTTTTGCAAGTTCCTCTATCATTTCTATTACTGGAACAAAGCCTTCATGACCAAATTTAACTGCATTTAACATTTCTTCCTCAGTCAAACCATTTGCTTCAGACTCAACCATAAGAACAGCATCTTTTGTACCTGCTACAACTAAATCTAAACTTGAGTTTTCTAATTCAGTTTTAGAGGGATTCAAAATATATTTACCATCAATAAAACCAACTCTAGAAGCTCCTACAGGTCCCATGAATGGCATTCCTGATATTGCTAATGCAGCTGATGATGCTGTAATTGATAAAATATCTGGTTCGTTTTCTTTGTCATATGAAATTACAGTTGGTAACAACTGTACTTCATTTTTAAATTCGTCAGGAAACAAAGGTCTGATTGGTCTATCGATTAATCTAGAGATTAACGTTTCGCTTTCAGTTGGTCTTGCTTCTCTTTTAAAATATCCACCTGGAATTTTTCCAGCTGCATAATATTTTTCTTGGTAATTTACAGATAGTGGAAAGTAATCCATATCAGGATTTACTTTTTTTGCTCCTACTACTGTTGCTAGTACGACTGTCTCTCCACATGTTGCGATTATTGCACCGTCTGCTTGTCTTGCTACTTTACCTGTTTCTAAACTTATCTTCTTACCCGCTACTTCAATTTCCTTCTTGTATACTTTAAACATTTCATTTCCATTTCTTTTCGTTCGTTTCGTTCCATTCCGTTCTATCTATCTTGACTTCTATTTTCTTAAATTCAATTTCGACAGTACATTTTTGTAAGAATCCATTTTATTTTTCTTTAGGTATTCTAACAATTTCTTTCTTCTATTTACCGCTCTCAACAATCCAACAGATGAATGTTTATCTTTTT
>CACGJB010000015.1 GCA_902573295.1 uncultured Pelagibacteraceae bacterium
AAAGAAGAGAATAAAGGATGTGGGTTCAAAGGTCTAGATTTAAATTCAGGATGAAACTGAACTCCTATAAACCAAGGATGATTTTTAAGCTCAATTATCTCTGGAAGCTGGTGATCTGGAGACAAACCTGAAAATATTAATCCTTTCTTCTCAAATTTTTCTTTATACAAAATATCAACTTCATATCTATGTCTATGTCTTTCTTTAATTAATCTAGATTTGTAAATATCTCTAATTTTAGATTTATCTTTTAAAATTGCATCATAAGAACCAAGTCTCATAGTGCCTCCTAAATCTTTATCTGTCCCTTTAACTTTTCTGCCACTTTTCTCCCATTCATGCATCAAGCCAATAATATGAACACCACTTTTATCAAGCTCTGAAGAAGTTGCTTTTTTAATCTTTAATTGATTTCTAGCAAATTCAATTATTGCCATTTGCATTCCATAACAAATTCCAAGGAATGGAATTTTATTTATTCTTGCATATTTTATAGCTTCAATTTTACCCTCAGTTCCTCTTTTACCGAAACCACCTGGAATTAGAATTCCTGAAACATTTTTAAGTTTATTTTTTATTTCTGAAACTTTTAATTTTTCAGAATCTATTCTAACCAAATTAACTTTAAGATTATTGGATATTCCTCCATGAGTTAGTGCTTCATCTAAAGATTTATAAGCATCTTTTAATTCAACGTATTTACCAATAATTGCGATGTTAACATGTCTTTTAGTATTAAGAGTAACTTTAGTTATTTTTTTCCAAGGTTTCAAATTTGCAGGTTTTTTTGATTTTAATTTGAAATAATTTAAAACTTGAATATCTAATTTTTGATTAAAAAAACTAATCGGTGCCTCATAAATGGTTTTAACATCAACAGTTTCAATTACATTTTTAATATCAACATTACAAAACAAAGATATTTTTTTTCTATGGTCTAAAGGAATAGGTCTTTCCGATCTACAAATAATAATATCAGGTTGAATACCAATACTTCTTAATTCTTTAACTGAATGTTGAGTTGGTTTTGTTTTTATTTCATCAGATGCTTTTAAATAAGGAACTAAAGTTAGATGAATAAATAATGCATTTTTTTTACCAATATCGTTAGAAAATTGTCTAATTGCCTCTACAAATGGTAAGCTTTCTATATCCCCAACTATTCCTCCTATTTCACAAATAACAAAATCTTCTTTAGATGTATCGTGTTTTATAAATTCTTTAATCCTATCTGTGATATGAGGAATAACTTGGACTGTTTTACCTAAATACTTACCTTTTCGCTCTTTTCTAAGAACATCACTATAAATTTTTCCTGTTGTAATATTATCTGTTTTCTTTGCAGTTACTCCTGAAAATCTTTCATAGTGGCCTAAATCTAAATCTGTTTCAGCACCATCGTCTGTTACAAAAACTTCTCCATGTTGAAACGGACTCATTGTTCCTGGATCAACATTGAGATAAGGATCTAATTTTCTTAATCTAACTTTAAAACCTCTGGATTGTAATAAATAAGCTAGTGATGCTGATGATAGACCTTTACCTAGGGAAGAAACCACGCCGCCAGTGACAAATATAAATCGCGCCATGGAACTATCTTATAGCGAATAAAAAAAGAATTGAAAAGGATTAATTAATTATTTTCAGGAATTGAAGGTGTATCTTCAGTTTTTTCCTCAACAGTATCTAATACTGAGCCTGTAGGAGTAAGTTCTGCTCTTGAAATTATTGTAAGAGCCAAACTACAGATAATAAAAAGTGTTGCTACAATTGCAGTAGCTTTTGTCATGAAGCTGCCTGCTGATCTGGATAACATAAAATTTTCTTGAGAAACCCCAATACCAAGAGCACCACCTTCTGACTTTTGTAATAAAACCAAAAGAACTAAAATAACTGCAAGTATGATGTTAATTACTAATAATAAAGTTTCCATGAGGCTCTAATTAATGGTTTTTTTGATTATATCAATAAATTTTTTTGAATTTTGAGATGCACCTCCAATCAAAAAACCATCTAAGTTGGGAACTTTTTTTAATATGCTTGCGTTATTAGTATTTACAGATCCACCGTATAAAATTTTAGGATATTTTTTTAAAAATCTACTTTTAATAAATGAAATAGTTTGAGTTAAAGCTGTCTCTTTTGGTATCACACCAGTGCCAATAGACCATATCGGCTCATAGGCTATAATAATTTTTGATTTATTCTTTATCGATTTTAATCCTTTTTCAATTTGTCTTTTTAAAATTTGATTAGTTTTCTTTTGTCTTCTTTCTTTCAAAGTTTCACCAATACAAAATATAATTTTCAGACCTGATTTAATTGCACTTTTAATTTTTAAATTAATTAGATTGTCTGTTTCTCCTAACTGTCTATTTTCTGAATGTCCCAAAATAACATACTTTGCTCCAACATTTTTAAGCATTGTAGAATTTACTTGGCCTGTGTACGCTCCATAGTCATAGCTGTGATGACAGTTTTGAGCACCAACCTCTATTTTTGTTTTTTTAAGTCTTCTCGATAATGGACGAATTAATGTATTTGGCGGACAATAAACTATTTTAAACTTATTTTTTTTATTATTTTTTAAAAACTTTATTACTTTATCAAGTGAATTTAGAGTTCTTAAATCACCAAACATTTTCCAATTAGCTACAAAATACATATATTTATTTGTCATAATTGACTTTTTAATCTATAGATTTGTTTTTTACAGATCAATAAATTTATAACGCAATGATTGAAAAATTAAAAAACTTAGGCTGGAAACAATTAGGTGGATTGGTGTTAATTGTCATAATCATCATTGCTTTTGGCTTTGGTGGTTTTGGAGGTGGCTTTAGTACAAACAATCAAAATAATATTGCAAAAATAAATAAAACAAACATTACAACACAAGATTTTATTGATTATGTGAACCAAAGTGGAATTTCTCAAGAGGTTATAAGGGATAATTTGGAAGATAATATTATTGAAGAACTTTTGTCAGGATTAATTTCTACAACAATAATAGATTTAGAAATTAAAGACTTCAATCTTTTGATTAATGAAAAAACAATATTAAAAAATATAAAAGAGAATAAAAATTTTCATGATGAAAATGGTAAATTTCAAAGGGTTAAATATGAGAAATTTTTATTATCAAATAATATGTCTGCTGCTATGTTTGAGTTACAATTGAAAAATAGAGAGCTGCAAAAACACTTATTTGATTTTATTGGGGCTGGAACTATTACACCTGAATTTTTAATTGATGAAAAATATAAAGAAAATAATAAGTCATTAGACATTGAATACTTTGAATTAGAAAATCTATATAAAATCAAATCCGATTATACAGATGATGAAATAAATTTATTTATAGAGGAAAATAAAGATCAATTAAAAAGAGAATATGTTGATTTTAAGTACGTAGCTTTGAATCCTAAAAATTTAATTGGTGTAGAAGAATTCAATCAAGAATTTTTCAATAAAATTGATAGAATAGAAAATCAAATATCTCAAGGAGATACGTTTGAAATTATATTGGAAAATATAGATGTTAGAGTTATAGAAGTGACTGAATTTGCCCCAGGTTCAAAAAAACAAAATTATGAGGATTTAATTTATTCCAAAAAAGAAACAAAATTAGACCTGATTGAAAGTGGCGATAATTTTTTGCTTTATAAAATTGAAAAAGAATATGATCGAGTTCCAGATTTAAATAATGAAATAATTAAAGATGAAATTGCTGAGTTAATTTATCAAAAAGGAAAGTTTGATTATAATAGAAAACTTTTAGAAGACATTCAAAACAATAAGTTTGATAATACAAAATTTGAGGAACTTAGTAATTTTAATAAAAAAAATATATCAATAAGTTCTATTAATGATGATGAAGTTTTTGAAATAAATTCTGTAAAAATGCTTTACTCATTACCCGTAAATTCATTTACTTTAGTTAATAATAGGAAAAATAAAATTTATTTAGTTAAAATTACTGGTTCAAATAAAAATCAATTTAGTAAATCAGATGATAATTATATAGAGTTTGTAAAAAGTGAAAACACAAATAATAGAAGGAATATTTTACAAACTTATGATCAATTAATGAATACTAAATACCAGGTCCAGCTAAATCAAAAAACACTTGATAGAGTTAAGAATTACTTCAAATGATTATTAATCGAAGCTTCAAAGATTTTAAGTTTCGACACAGAAGCAAAAAAAATCAAATCCTCTTTACTAAAAAGAAAGTAAAAAATGATGAGGAAGTATTAAGCTTAATAGATAATTTCCTAGAAGAAAAAAATAGTTTTATATTTGAGTCAGTAGAAAAAGGTAAAATCAAAGGTAGATATACAATATTTGGTAAAAATCCTGATAAAATTTGGGAATTTAATAATAACAATTCTTATCTAATTGAAAAAAATAAAAAAAGAAAATTAAATGATAAGCCCGAAAAATTAATTGAAAAAATTATTGAAGATTTCAAGTTTGAAACTCCTAAAAATTTACCTAAAATTTGCTCACTAATCTCTGGGTATTTTTCTTATGACTCAATCAGATATATAGAAAAAATTCCAGATAATTGTAAAAATGATCTCAATTTACCTGATGTGAGACTTCTTCGTCCAAAAACATTGGTCATTCATGACAATTTAAAAAAAGAAATATTTTATATATCTAACATTTTTAAAGATGAAAAAATTAAAAGCTATAAAAATAAATATGATGAAGTAAAATCAGATTTGTTTAGATTACTCGTTCAGTCATCAATTAAAAATATTGATAAAAAAATAATTCAAAAATCAAAAAATATAAAAGTTAAATCTAACACTTCAAAAAATAAATTTTTATTAATGGTCAATAAGGCAAAAAAATATATAAAATTAGGAGATATTTTTCAGGTTGTTTTAAGCCAAAGATTTGAGGCAAAATTAACAAAAAAACCATTAGATATTTATAAAAAACTTAGAGTAACAAACCCCTCTCCTTTTATGTTTTTCTTCAATTTTGAGGATTTTCAAATAATCGGTGCAAGTCCTGAAATACTTGTAAGACTTAGGGATAATAAAATTACTGTAAGACCAATTGCGGGAACTAGACCAAGGGGTAAAACTAAAAAAGAAGATCTTTTTTATGAAAGAGATCTACTTAAAGATAAAAAAGAGCTTTCAGAGCATTTAATGCTTCTTGATTTAGGTAGAAATGATGCTGGTAAAGTCTCAAAGATAAATTCAGTAAAAGTTACGGAAAGCTTCATTATTGAAAGATATTCTCATGTTATGCATATAGTTTCAAATGTAGTTGGAAAATATAATAAAAAATTTTCAAAATTTAAATCGCTCTTGGCTGGTTTTCCAGCGGGTACTGTATCTGGAGCTCCAAAAATTAGGGCTATGGAAATTATAGATGAATTAGAAACAACAAAAAGAAAAGTATATGCAGGTGGAATTGGATATTTTTCTGCCAACGGAGAATTTGATACATGTATAGCCTTAAGAACTGCGGTTGCTAAAAATAAAAAATTTTATGTACAAGCAGGCGCTGGTATAGTTGCAGATAGTAAACCTAAAAATGAATATGAGGAAACAGTTAATAAAGCGAAAGCTTTAATTAATGCTTTAAGATAATGAAAGTATTGTTAATAGATAATTACGATAGTTTTACTTTTAATTTGTATCACTATATCTCCTCGTTAAATACAAAAGTTGATGTTGTTAGGAACGATAAAATTAATTCTAAAGAAATCATTAAAAAGAAATATGATAAAATTGTTATTTCACCAGGACCAGGTAACCCAAATCAATCTGGCAATTGTATTAAAATATTGAAATCATTATATAAAGAATTACCATTTTTAGGAGTTTGTCTAGGACATCAAATTATTGGTCAAGTTTTCGGGTCAAAAATTATTCAAGCAAGAAAGTTAATGCATGGCAAAACAAGTAAAATAAAATCAAAAAAAATTGGTATTCTTAAAAATCTCCCAAACACATTTGAAGCTACCAGATATCATAGTTTAGTAATTGACAAAAAAACATTATCAAACGAGCTTGTGATTACAGCTGAAACAGAGGATGGCGTTATAATGGGTGTTCAACATAAAAAATTTAATATTCATGGTGTACAATTCCATCCTGAAAGTATTAAAACTAAGTTTGGAATGAAAATTCTAAAAAACTTTATTAAAAATTAAATTTATGGATCAAATTTTAGAAAAATTAAAAAATAAACAAAATTTAACTTTTGAAGAAAGTATAACTGCTTTTGAAATATTAATGTCTGGAAAAGCCAGTGAAGATGAAATCTTTAACTTTTTAACTTTGCTATCTGATAAGGGTGAAGTTTCAGATGAAATAGCGGGTGGAGTTTTTGTACTTAGAGAAAAGTCAAAAAGAGTAAATGTAAGTGATTGCATTGATACTTGTGGTACTGGTGGTGATGGCATGAACACCCTCAACATTTCAACTGCTTCTGCCCTACTTTTAGCGAGTATGGGCGCAAAAGTTGCCAAACATGGCAATAAAGCAGTTTCTTCAAAGTGTGGGTCTGGTGATGTTTTGGAAGCTCTTAAAATTAAAATTGATCTTGAGCCAAAAGATATTGAGAAGGAAATTAATAACAATAATTTTGGATTTATGTTTGCACCAAATTACCATAGTGCAATGAAATTTGTTGGTCCTGTTAGAAAGAAAATTGGGAAAAGAACAATTTTTAATATGATTGGTCCATTAAGTAATCCAGCTCTTGTAGAAAGACAAGTTGTTGGTGTTTTTGATAAAAAATTATTAAAAATTTTTGCGGAAGGACTTAAAAATTTAAATTTAAAATTTGCTTGGATAGTTAATAGTGAAGATGGTTTAGATGAAATATCTCCGTATGCAAAAACTAATGTTATTCAATTAAAAGATGGTCAAATATCTGAAATTAAAATAGACCCAAATGCTTTAGGAGTAAATGCGGATAATTTTAAAAATTTAGTAGGTGATGATGCTAAATTTAATGCTGATAAGATGATTGAAATATTTAAAGGTAAAGATAATGATTTTTCAAAAGCAGTTTGTTTAAATGCTGCAGCTGGTTTAATTGTCGGAGAAAAATTTTCTGACTTTTCTAAAGCTTATAATCATACAAGAGAATTTATCCTTTCTGGTAAAACTTTTTTACATCTAGAAAAAATTCAAAATGTCTGAAAATATACTTCAAAATATTATTCAAAAGAAAATCGAGAAAGTTGATAAATTAAAAAAATCCTTAGACCTTAGAACTTTAGATAAATTAATTGATAAAAATGATAGCTATATTAATTTTAAAGAGAAAATAGAAAATAATTTAAAAAATAATAAAACTTCAATTATTGCTGAAATTAAAAAAGCAAGTCCTTCAGCGGGTATAATAATTGATGATTACAATCCGGTTGATATTGCTCAAATTTATTTAAATAATAAAGTAACTTGTCTTTCAGTTTTAACTGAAGAGGATTATTTTTTAGGAAATTTAATTCACATAAGCAAAATAAAAGATAAAATAAATTTACCTATATTGTGTAAGGATTTTTTTATTGATAAATTTCAAATACCTTTGGCAAAAAGTTATGGCGCAGATGCTATTTTAATTATTTTGGCTGGAGTTTCGGATGATCTTGCTTCTCAATTATATGATCAAGCTATGAAATATAATATGTCGGTTATTGTTGAAGTACATACAGTAGAAGAAGCAAAAAAAGCTTTAAATTTTAAAAATGCATTAATTGGAATAAATAATAGAAATTTGAAAACACTTAAAACTGATATGAATACAACTTATGATATTTATGATATTGTAAAAAGCCACAAAGGTCCTTTAATATCTGAAAGTGGAATTAAGACCAAAGAAGAGTTGTTAGAGTTAAGTAACAAAACTTCAATCAACACTTTTTTAATTGGTGAATCACTTTTGAAAAATTTAGATAAAAATTCTATTTTTTCTGTTTTATAGTCAAATAAAGCCCTATTTTACTTGTTTTTTTTAGTATTGTTAATTTAAAAGAACTTTTGTAGAACATTGTTTGTACGATATTTGTTCTTATGCTTACAAAAAAACAAAAAAATCTGCTTTTATTTATCAACAAGAAGTTGAGAAGTTCAGGTGTTTCTCCTTCATATGAAGAAATGAAGCAATCTCTTAATTTAAAATCTAAATCGGGTATTCACAGATTGATTAGTGCATTAGAGGAAAGAGGTTTTATTAAAAGATTAGCTCACAAAGCAAGAGCTTTAGAGGTAATTAAATTACCAGAAACAGCTTCTGCTAATGATATTTATAATAGCTTTTCACCTAGTGTGATTAAAGGTGGTCTAGATGAAGAACAAGTTAATTCTGATGAAGTAGAAGTGCCAGTACTTGGAAAAATTGCTGCAGGAACACCTGTTGAAGCAATTCAAAATGAGGTATCTAGAATACCCTTGCCAAGTAATTTAGAAAAAAATGGAGATTACTTTGGATTAAAAGTTCAAGGAGATTCCATGATAGATGCTGGTATTCATGAAGGTGATACAGTTATAATTAAAAGAACTGACACTGCTGATAATGGTAAAATTGTTGTTGCATTGATTGACGAACATGAAGCAATGTTAAAAAGAATTCGAAAAAAAGGTAAAGTTGTAGCGCTTGAAAGCGCTAATAGAAACTATGAAACTAAGATATTTGGACCTGATAGAGTAAAAGTTCAAGGAGTTTTAGTATCTTTATATAGAAACTTCTAAAAAAATAGTCTAAACAACACTGATGTCTAAAGTAGCAACACGTTTTGCGCCGTCACCTACTGGAGCTCTTCACATTGGAGGAGTTAGAACCGCCTTATTTAATTGGTTGTTTTCTAGAAATCAAAAAGGAACATTTCACCTTAGAATTGAAGATACTGATAAAGAAAGATCTAAAGACGAATATAAAATACAGATTATTAATTCTTTAAAATGGCTTGGTATTGAGCATGATGGGGATGAATATATTCAATCAAGTAAAATAAATGATCATATTAATGTTGCAAACGAATTGCTTAAAAATGGTAATGCATATAAATGTTATTGCTCTGCTGAAGAAATAGAAGAGCAAAAAAAAAGAGCTAGACAAAAAAAACTTCCATATATCTATAATAGAAAGTGGAGGGATATACCAGAAACTGATGCCCCTAAAGATATAAAACCAGTAATAAGATTTAAAAGTAAAATAGATGGATCAACAATACTTAGAGATTTGGTTCAGGGTGATGTTGAAATTGAAAATAATACAATTGAAGATTTTATAATCTTAAGAAATGATGGCTCACCAACATATAATTTATCTGCCACCGTAGATGATCACCAGATGGAGATGACACATATAATTAGAGGAGATGATCATAAAATTAATACATTCAAACAAATGCAGATTTATGAAGCAATGAACTGGGTCTTACCAAAGTTTGCACATATCCCGCTTATTCATACATTGGAGGGTAAAAAATTATCAAAAAGAGATAATGCATCAACATTAGATGATTATTCAAAAATTGGTGTAATGCCTGATGCTTTAAGGAATTATTTACTAAGACTTGGTTGGTCTTTTGAAGACAAGGAAATATTTACCCTAGATGAGAGTATTAAATACTTCAACATAGAAGGTATAGGAAAATCACCATCTAAGTTGGATATGAGTAGAATCTTATCAATGAATGAACATTATATTAAAAATATTGACGAAAATGATTTATTCAATCAATTAACTGAATACTGCAAATTATATAAAAGTGAAATTAAGTCAGATAAAAAAGATAAGATCAAAAAATCTTTAACTTTCCTAAAGAATAAGGCAAAAACATTAGAGGATATATTTAATAATGGTCAATATATTATGGTGGATAAGGTAAATTTTAATCAGAATGATATTAAGTTAATTGATGATAAAGCCAAAAAAGTCATTTCTGATTTCACTACTCAATTTGCCACCATTAATAAACTAACCAAAGAAACGTTAGAGCCAATAGTAAATGGGCTAATTAAATCAAACGATACAAATTTTAAAGGTATTGGACAGCCTTTAAGAATAGCCTTAACAGGCTCAAAATTTGGTCCTGGAATATATGATATAATTATTTCTCTAGGAAAAGAGGAAGTAACAAAAAGATTAACTGATAAGAAACTTGGTTAGTACAGTAGAAGCTTCATCAGAAGATGAGGATTTTGATCTAATTTTAGTTAAGGTCTCCTCACAATTATTAATTTGTTTATTCATTAATTCTGGGTTTTTCAAAAAATAGACAACTGAATTGTAAATTTCTTTAGCATTACATTCTTTTTGTATTAACTCTGGAATTATTTCTTTGTTATTAATAATATTAATTATGTTAGCAAAT
The DNA here is from genome assembly GCA_902573295.1 of uncultured Pelagibacteraceae bacterium. Lineage (GTDB taxonomy): Bacteria > Pseudomonadota > Alphaproteobacteria > Pelagibacterales > Pelagibacteraceae > Pelagibacter. The sequence goes on from CACGJB010000015.1 coordinate 10,358, forward strand.
TTAATTTTAACCAACATTTTGACAATTAAAAAATTTAAAAAATTCATTTTATAGATAATTATAGAGGGAACTTTTGCATTACAAATCTCAAGAGAAATTGTGCCAGATTTAGAAACTGCAAAAGTAGATTTACTTAGTATTTGCTTTTTAATATTATCATCAGAAATAACTTCGACATTTTTTAAATTAGTATTATTAATTTTCATATTAATTAAATCTTTATTCTCATCAGTAGCATGAAAAACAAAAGTAAAGTTATCAAATTTTCTATTCATTAGATTTATAAAATCAATCAAGATTGGCAATAGAGTATTTACTTCAGATGATCTACTGCCACAAAAGAGAGAGATAATTTTTTTATCATTTGATATAATATTAGATAAATCTGTTCTATTTTTTGTTTCTTGTTCTAATAGAGGATGACCAACAAAAGTGTTTGGAATATTTTCTTTATCAAAATATTTTTTTTCAAATTCAAATAGTAGTAGAATGTGATCTAAAAACTTTTTAAATTTTTTTACTCTACTCTCTCGCCATACCCATACTTGAGGAGCCACATAATGAACAGTTTTGATGTTATTGTTTATTTTTTTAACCTTTTCGGCAACTCTTAACGTAAAATCAGGACTATCTACACTGAACAAAAGATCTGGATTAAATTTTATTATTTCTTCTACAGTTTTGTTAATTTTATTTTTTATTTTGAAAATATTTAACAAAACGCTCGTGAAACCAATATAAGTAATTTCTTTAAGATCAAAAATGGATTTTATTCCTAATGAATTTAAATGTGTTCCACCAACACAAGAATATTCAATTTCAGGATTATTTTTTTTAAGTTTAGATATAACTTTAGAAGCAAGTTTATCTCCAGAAGGTTCACCAGTTAGTATAAAAATTTTTTTCATTTTACTGTAATAAACATCTTATTTTTATTAGCAAAGTTAATACATTTGGCTTTATCTAAAAAAACATGTTGTTTAGTTTTAACAACAATCCCATTTAATCCCGCAGTTTTACTTTGTTTTAATGTCTTTAACCCAATAGTAGGTAAATCAATTCTTAAATCTTGTTTTTTTTTTGCAAATTTAACTAAAACTCCATGATTTCTAAATTTTTTGGTTCTACTTATTTCAAGCATTTTTTTAGTTCCACCTTTACCTTCTATAGAGACAATTTTTTTATTTCTAACTACTACTCCCTGGCTAAAATTATATTCTCTTAAACTATTTAAAGTTTTAATTGCTTTTTTAATATCTAATTGGTCTTGTTTATTGGGTTTAAATTTTGAATAATTGCCTTTTTTTAATGAAAGTTCAGGGTTAAATTTAAGTGAACTTTCAGTTTTGATCTTATTTTGGGCCAATATCTTAATGATTTCTTTGAGGATAGCTGCATCACCAAGCTTTGCTGCTTTGATAATTCTTGGAATATAATAAACACCTTTAAAGTCTAATTTCAGTTTAGAAAAGTTTGGTTTATTTACCTTTCCTGCAAATAAGACTTTTTTACAATTGTTTTCCTTAAGAATATTAATGATTTTACCAAATTGACCTATGGAAACTGAATAAGATTTTCTATCTTGTTTAAATTTCTTTGATTTTGACAAATCAATTATCAAATACTTTATTTTCTTTTTTTTGATAGTTTTTAAAATTTCCTTTGGAAAATCAGTATCACCAAAAATTAATCCTATCATCTTATGAAAATGGTGTGCAAATAGATCTTTTTTTATCTTTTGTTATAAAATCAATTACATTTTTAACTAACGGGTTTTCATGAAAAGAGCCATTCAATTTACTTATATTTTCATTGATATTTTTAGTAGCAAAAATTTCCTTATAAGCTTCACTTAGACCTAAGATATCCTTATTTTCAAACTTGGCTCTTCTTAACCCTATTAAGTTCAATCCCTGTAATGAATTTCTGTTTCCTGTAGATAGTCCATAAGGAATCACATCGTGCAATACACCTGTCATACCACCAATCATTGCCATTTTTCCAATTCTTGTGAATTGTTGAACTGCAGAATTACCTCCAATAACAACATTATCTTCAATTATCGCATGACCTCCTAAAGGTACATTGTTTGCAATTATTACATTATTTCCAACTTGGCAGTCATGGGCAATATGTGATGAAATCATAAATAAACAATTATTTCCAATAACTGTTTTGCCACCACCACCAACTGTTCCAGGATTTATTGTTACGTATTCTCTTATTTTATTATTGTCACCAATTATCAATTTTGTAGGTTCGCCATTGAATTTCAAATCCTGTGGATCATTTATTGAAACAAAAGGATAAATCTTATTTCCCTTTCCAATTTTTGTACTTACAGTAATATTTACATGAGATTGAATGATAGTGTTTTCACCAATTTCTACATCTGGACCAATTACACAATATGGACCAATTTCAACATTCGATCCTATTTTTGCCTTGAGATCAACTATTGCAGTTTTATGTATCATTTATTTTCCTTTATAAATTTTTTTAAATCTTTAGCTGGATAGCCCATAACTTTAGAGTTATCAGGGATATCTTTGATCACTCCTGAACCACCACCTATTTGAACGTTACTTCCTACTTTCAAGTGTCCCGATATTCCTGCTTGTCCGCCAATCATAACATTATTTCCTAAGATAGAGCTTCCAGCAAAACCAACTTGTCCAGCAATTATACAATTATCGCCAATTTTGTTGTTGTGAGCTATATGTACTTGATTATCTAAGAAAGTATTTTTACCAATTAAAGTATTTGATAAAGAGCCTCTATCAATTGTAGAGCCACAACCAATCTCACATTTATCTTCAATTATAACAATACCAATATGAGGATAACGGATATTTCCGTTCTTACTTGGAAAAAAACCAAATCCTTTCTTTCCGATTACACAACCATCTAATATTGAAACATTATTTTTAATTAATGTATTTCTGATAATAACGTTGGACCCTATTGAACAGTTATCACCAATAACAACATTGCTTTCAATAATAGTGTTGTGGCCAATTGAACAATTTGATCCGATTTTTACATTTTTTCCAATTAATATATTTTGACCGTGATTTACAGAATTATTGTAAGGGGTTTTTTCAATATTTAAAGTATGAATATCAAATTCATCTGTAATAGCATCAGGATAAAACATTGTAGTAATAATTGCGGTTGATACAAGAACATTATCAACTTCAATTGGTTTACAGCTATCAGGTAATTTATTTGATAAATTTTTTGTTGTAATACAAAAAGCTGCTTTTGTTTTTGAAGCAGCTAATTCATATTTTTTTGAATGAAAAAATGTAATATCTTGATTTGAGGCGTTAACAAGATCTTTAATATCAAAAATATTTATTCCAACATATTCAAATTTATTTTGAATTTTGATATTATTAAAAATCTCTTCGATTTTTTTTGGACCTTTGTTTTTGAAAAACGGATTGATCATTAATTGTTTTTTATCAAAACAATTAATAAATACTTATCAACAAATATTACTAATTATTTTCTATCAACAATTGTTGCTGACCATTGAGCATCAGCCATTTTTTTACCTTCAACAAATGCTTCACCTTTATATTTCCAAACTCTACCATGAGATCTAATTGCTTCTATATTTAACTCTAATTTACAATTTGGAATTACTGGATTTCTAAATCTGGCTTTTTCAACACTCATTAAAAAAACTAATTTATTTTCATATTCCTTTTTATCTATACCGCAAGCTGTCAGAGCTGCAGCAGCCTGACCAAAAGCCTCAACTATTAGAACACCTGGCATTACTGGTTGATCTGGAAAATGACCCTGAACATAAAAACTATCTTTTCTAACATTAACAATTGCTGTTGCAGAATGAAGTTTTTTTATATTCGTCAAAGAATCTATCAATAACATAGGTTCTCTATGAGGCAATAAATCAATAATTTGCGATTTGTTTAAATTCATAATTATCTTATATCTATTTCTTTAATTTGATTATTGAATAAAGAAATAATTTTTTCTGTTATATTAAGCTCTTTTCTGGCCATAAGTATATTTGATTTGTCAAAAATCAAATCAATTGAATTTTCAATTGAATATTCTTCTATAATTAAATTAAGTTCTTTTGAGAAATTATTTTCTACTTTTTTTTTATAAATTTCTAATTCTTTTTTTTTATTAGCTATAGTATTATTCATATCTATAATCTTTTTTTCCAGGTTGCTAATTTTAATATTATATTCTTCTACAGAAATTACATTTTTTTGTGAGGTGATTTCATTTTTTTCTTTTTCAATATTAACTTTAAATTTTTTAATTTCATTACTTATTAGGTTATCTTTTTTTTTTATTTTTTCATTTAAATCTTTTCCAACAATTGAATTTTTAAAAATATAATTTATGTCAATAAATACTATTTTTTCTTGTGCATAAGAAATATTAAATACAAATAAAAAAAGTAATAAATATTTAAACATTAAAAAGTTGTTCCTAGGTTAAATCTAAAAGTTTCTGTTTTGTCACTTGATTTTTTTGTAATAGGTAATGACCAAGAAAAACTTAGTGGTCCTATTGGTGAAATGTAGTCTAATCCTATCCCAGTAGAGCTTCTTATTTCATTAGAATCATCTAAAGAACTATCATAGTCAACACCCCAAACATTTGCGAAATCTATAAAATAAGAAAAATCTACATTTTCTACTGAGCTTAGTAGGCCTGGCAAATTAGTAGAAAAATTTAATGCTGCCGCATAATTTCCGCCAACAAAATCACCGTTGTCTACAGGACCTATTTTGCCTTTTTCAAAACCTCTTAAACGATTGTAAGGAATTTTAGTCCGTTTAGAAATTCTTACATCTTCCCCATCTATTGAATTAATTGAACTTAAATAAATACTTGCCTTGCCAATAATATCATTTGATAAGTTAAGAGGCTTAAATTTTGATAATATCAACGTATTCTTTATTTCTGAGTCTGTTGTTACAACAGGTAATTCTTGTATAAAAGTAATTATATTTCCTTTTTTTGGATTAAATTTAGAGTCTCTTGTGTCATAAAACAGACGATAATTAAAATAAAAATCGTTATAAGATCCTTCTTGTTTTTTTAGCGCGTTTGTTGCTTTTGAAGAAGTAGTCAAGTCTTCAATCGTTAAATCAATTTCTGGACTAAAAAATAAATTTTCAAATTGTTCAAATGTAGTTCCAATAGATAAACCGGCTGTAGTTATTTTATAACCAAAATTGCTAAGATTATCTTGTGATGTTGATTTAATAGAGGTAAATAAAGTGTTATCCGTATAATTAAAATTTGGTTTAGAATAAGTCAATGATCCTTTAATTCCATTACTTGAAATTTGGAAATCAGTATCTATCGCAATGCCCTTACCGAGGAAATTTTTTTCTTTCAAACCGCCACCAATAGTACCACCATTTGTACCGTACCCAGCACCCAAAGAAATCTCACCTGTTGGTTTTTCTTCAACAGAGAGGTTTAAAATTTTAGTATTTGCAGTAGCACCATCTAACAATTCAGATTTAACACTTTTAAAAATGCCTAAACTCTTTAAATTATTAATTGATTTATTAAATAGAAGTTCGTTATAAGGGTCACCCTCATCTACAATCAATTGATTTCTAATTACTTCTTCAATAGTGTTAAAATTACCAAGTATATTAATTTTTTCGACGTAAAATTTCTCAGAATCTTTAACTCTAAATACAAAATTAATTCTATTTTTATCTTCTATACTTTCCTCTACATCAATATCAATGAAATCATATAATCGTAAAGACGCTACTTCATCAATTTTATCTAAAATTGTATTTATATTGGTTAATGAATATTGTTCATTTTCTAAAGTTTTAAATATTTTTTCTACATTTGTAAAATCTTTCGCGTTATAATCAGCAGGCAAATCTAAGGATAATTTGTTGAAATAATATTTTTGATCTGCATCAATATTAAATATTAATTTAAAATAACCATCTTTGTTTAATTCAGCAAAAGAATTTACAATTTTTACTTTATAATAACCATTATTTTTATAATAATTTTCTAGCAACCTCTTATCTAAATCTATTAACGATTGATTTAGATAAACTTTATTTGTTAAAAATTTCCAAAATTTATGCTCTTCAGAAGCAATTAATTCAAGCAACTTCTTATCTTTAATTTTTTTATCACCTATAAATAGAATTTCTTTAATTTTAGCCTTCTCACCTAAATCAATATTTATGTATAAATTAACAGAATTTAATTGTTCATTTTGTTCTTTGGAAATATTTATTTTTGAAAAATAATATCCATTAGTTTTTAAAATACTATTTATTAAATTTAAATCATTTTCCAATTGAATTTCGGTAAAAGACGTTCTGTCTTTTAGAGAAATTTGATCATACAATATTTCAGTAAATGACGTTTTTTTTATTCCAGTTATTTCAATTTTTTCAATAATTGGATTTTCTTTTAAATTTATTTTTAAAATATTTTTTTCAAAATTAATTTGAATATCTTTAAAAAAATTTGTCTTATATAACTCTTTCAAAATATTATTTAATTTGGCTGAATTTATTTCTTGTCCAATTTGTATATTTCCTAAAATAATTATTGTGTCTTTAGAAATCCTCTTATTGCCGTTAATTTCAACAGTTTTTATTTCTGTTGCTAAAGATGAGCCTATAAATAAAAACAAAAAGAAATAAATTTTTAAAAATATTTTCAACATTTGAAGCTTATATACTTAATTGAGATAATTTTAAACTTACATAATCTTTTAATTTATAAATATCCTCAATACTTTTTGGCTTTATTCGTTTATATTTATTGAATTCTTTCAACTGTATTAATTTAATAATTTTTTTTATTAATTGCTCATAATTAATTTTGTTATCTAAAAATTTATGTACAAAAAAATCGTTAACAGTAATAATAACAGTCTCAAATAAACTATGTCTATCATGCATTTTATTTAAAATATTAATTATAGGAAATTTAATTAAATCTACTTTCTTTAATTGTAAATTATTTAAAATATTTAAATTTAAATTAGATAATTTGATTTTTTTAAATTCATTTTCGTAAACAGAATTATAAATCGGTATAATCATATCAGGATCGTGCAGTAAGACTTTAATTATACCATTTTTGAATTTAACTATTGCATGCATATAAGACTGTGGGTGAATTAAAATTGATATTTTTTTAAATGGAATATTAAATATATTCTTTGCTTCAATAACTTCAAAAACTTTATTCATTAATGTTGAAGAATCTACGGAGATTTTTTTACCCATTTTCCAGTTTGGATGTTTTAACGCATTTTTTGGTTTGATAAATTTAAATTTTTTTTTTGGATAATTTAAAAAAGGTCCCCCTGATGCTGTTATATATATTTTTTCAACATCTGTACTATGATGATTTTTTAATAACTCAAAAATTGAGTAATGTTCTGAGTCAATTGGTATAAATGATGTTTTATTTTTTTGGAGTTCATTATTTATTAAATTCCAAGCGCAAATTAAAGATTCTTTATTTGCTATTGCAATTTTTTTTGTATGCTTAATAATCTTTAAAGTAGGATGCAAACCATCTAAACCAATAATTGAACTCATCACATAATCAATTTTTTTTCTAAAAATTTTTTTATAGTTATTGTAATTATTGTAGATGTTAATATTAGATTTTTTAGCTTTATTTTTTAATAACTCATAGCTTTTTTTATCATTAATTATTAAATTTTTAACATTGAATTCTTTTGCTTGTTTAAATAATTTTTTATAATTTCTATTTGCTGTTATGAGAACGATTTCAAAATTTTTTTTATCTTTTTTAATAATTCTTAATAAATTTTCTCCTATAGAACCTGTTGAGCCTAATATCGCAATTTTTTTTTTCATTAAAATTTATTTAAAATTAAATAAATAGAAATTCCAGAAGGAATAGCGAATAATATTCCATCTACTCTATCTAAAATACCGCCATGACCAGGAAGCAAACTACCAGTATCTTTAACTTTCGCTTTTCTTTTTATATAAGAAATTATCAAATCACCAATTTGACAAAGTACAGACATCATTATTAACCATATATAAAAATGTATTGAAAATAATTTAATTATTTGATCCTGATCAAAAATAAATAAATATTTTATCATAAATAAAGATCCAATAAGTGTGAAAACTATTGATCCAAAAGCACCTGAAATTGTTTTATTTGGACTAATTTTGGTTAATTTTGCTCCACCAACCAACTTGCCAACCACA
>CACGJB010000016.1 GCA_902573295.1 uncultured Pelagibacteraceae bacterium
CACAACATCCCGCAGCTCATGGTGTGCTTAGATTAATTCTTGAGCTTGATGGAGAAGTAGTCGAGAAGGCAGATCCACATATTGGTTTACTTCATAGAGGAACAGAAAAACTTATAGAAAATAAAACTTATATGCAGGCAGTTCCCTATTTTGATCGTTTAGATTATGTAGCACCAATGAACCAAGAACATGCTTTTGCACTAGCGGTTGAAAAAATACTTAAAATAGATGTCCCAATTAGAGCACAATACATAAGAGTTATATTTTGCGAAATTGGAAGGATCTTAAGTCATATTTTAAATGTTACAACTCAAGCTCTAGATGTTGGTGCACTAACACCTTCTCTTTGGGGTTTTGAGGAAAGAGAAACGTTAATGACATTTTATGAAAGAGCATCAGGATCAAGACTTCATGCAAATTATTTTAGAGCAGGAGGTGTACATCAAGATTTGCCAAAAGGTTTAGAGGAAGATATTGCAAAATTTTGTGAATCTTTTCCGAAAATAATTAATGATTTAGAAAGTTTGTTAACTGATAATAGAATTTTTAAACAAAGAAATGTTGATATTGGTGTAGTGACAAAAGAAGACGCACTAAATTATTCTTTTTCAGGAGTTATGATTAGAGGCTCAGGTGTTCCATGGGATTTAAGAAAATCTCAACCTTATGACTGCTATGAAAGTTTAGACTTTAAAATTCCAGTTGGAAAGAACGGAGATTGTTACGACAGATATTTATGTAGAATTGAGGAAATGAAAGAAAGTGTTTCAATTATCAAGCAATGTCTAGCTAAAATGGAAAAAGGTCCAATTAAATCATTAGATGGTAAGATTAGCCCTCCACCGAAGGCAGAAATCAAACAATCAATGGAAGCTTTAATACATCATTTTAAACTTTTTACAGAGGGATATAGAGTTCCAAAAGATGAAATTTATACAGCTGTTGAGGCACCAAAAGGAGAATTTGGTGTTTACTTAATATCTGATGGATCAAGTAAACCTTATAAATGTAAAATAAGAGCACCAGGGTTTTCACATTTGCAATCAATGGATTATTTAATTAAAGGCCATATGTTAGCTGATGTTCCAGCAGTATTAGGTTCTCTAGATATAGTTTTTGGTGAGGTAGATAGATGAGTTTAAGAAGACCTGCTAAAGATCAACCAGAAAGTTTTGAATTTAATGCCTCATCATTAGAAGCAGCAAATGTTATTGTTGCAAAATATCCTAAAGGTAAACAACAAAGTGCTGTTATGGCTTTACTTTATATAGCTCAAAAACAAAATAATAATTGGATACCATTAGCTGCAATGAAGTACATCGCTAAGTTTTTAGATATGCCTTATATTAAAGTTTATGAGGTGGCTACTTTTTACACAATGTATAATCTAGCTCCTGTTGGTAAATACTTTGTTCAAGTATGCACAACAACACCATGCATGATAAGAGGTGCAAATCAATTAGTCGAGGCCTGTAAAGAAAAAATTTCTGAAAACGAATGTGAATTGTCGAATGATAAAAGTTGTTCTTGGATGGAAGTTGAATGTTTAGGGGCATGTGTCAATGCTCCAATGATGCAAATAAATGATGATTATTATGAAGATTTAGACAAACAAAAAACTTTAGATGTTTTAGATAAAATTTTAAATGGAGAAACTCCAAAACCTGGTTCATATAGAGGAAGAATAAATAATGAACCAGAAAATAACAGGAAAACATTAATGGATTTAAAAAATGCTTAAAGATCAAGATAGAATTTTTCAAAATTTATATAATGATAAAGGCTCAGATGTAACTTCATCACAAGAGAGAGGTGATTGGGTAAATACAAAAGAAATTACTGACAAAGGAAGAGAATGGATAATTAATGAAATTAAAGAGTCTCAATTAAGAGGTAGAGGTGGAGCAGGATTTCCCACAGGTTTAAAATGGTCATTTGCACCAAAAGAAGTTGGATCGAGACCACATTACTTAGTTATTAATGGTGATGAATCTGAACCAGGAACTTGCAAAGATAGAGATATTCTAAGATTTGAGCCTCATAAGTTAATAGAGGGTTGTTTAATTGCATCTTATGCAGTGCAAGCGCATGTTTGTTATATTTATATAAGAGGAGAATATTTTGTTGATGGTCAAAAACTTCAAGCAGCAATAGATGAAGCTTATGAAAAAAAGTTGTTAGGTAAAAATGCAGCTGGTACAGGATGGGATTTAGATATTTATATTCATTATGGAGCCGGTGCATATATTTGCGGTGAAGAGACTGCACTACTTGAAAGTATAGAAGGTAAAAAAGGCCAACCTAGATTAAAACCACCTTTCCCAGCTTTGATAGGCCTATATGGATGTCCAACAATTATTAACAATGTAGAAACTATAGCCGTAGTCCCGACAATTCTTAGAAGAGGTGGAAAATGGTTTGCTTCTCTTGGAAGGGAAAAGAATACCGGAACTAAAATTTTCTGTATTTCAGGAAATGTTAACAATCCATGTAACGTTGAGGAAGAAATGAATATTCCCTTAAAAGAATTGATAGAAGTTCATGCAGGCGGTGTTATTGGAGGTTGGGATAATCTTCAAGCAGTAATTCCAGGTGGATCATCAATGCCATTAATTCCAAAGGATAAATGCGAAACATTAACTATGGATTTTGACTCACTAATGGCTGAGAAAAGTGGTTTAGGAACTGCCGGCATTGTTGTTATTAACAAAGATCAGGACATAATTAAATGCATGGCAAGAATAGCAAGATTTTACAAACATGAAAGTTGTGGTCAATGTACACCTTGTAGAGAGGGTTCTGGTTGGATGTGGAGAATGCTTGAGAGAATGGCAAAAGGTGATGCTACTAAGGACGAAGTAGATATGTTAGGAGATGTCACAAATCAAATCGCAGGACATACAATTTGTGCTTTTGGAGAAGGTTCATCTTGGCCAGTTCAAGGATTACTTAGACACTTTAAAAAAGAAATTGAGAAAAGGAACAATTTGGATCCTATTGTTCAAAAGAAAAACAATATTCCATATTTGGTAGATCAACATTTATTGGATAAAAAAAATGCTTAAATTAAAAGTAAATGAAATCGAGGTTGAAGTTGAAGAAGGTTTAACTGTTCTTCAGGCTTGCGAAAAAGCTGGTGTTGAAATACCAAGATTTTGCTATCATGAAAAATTATCGATAGCAGGTAATTGTAGAATGTGTTTAGTTGAAATGGAAAAATCTCCTAAACCGATTGCTTCATGTGCTATGCCAGCTGCAGAGGGTATGAATATTAAAACAAATACTGCTTTAGTAGAAAAAGCTCGTAAGGGAGTAATGGAATTTTTATTAGCTAACCATCCCTTAGATTGTCCAGTATGTGACCAAGGCGGCGAATGTGATCTTCAAGATCAATCAATGTACTACGGAGTAGACAAATCAAGATTTAAAGAAAATAAAAGAGCAGTTCCTGAAAAAAATATGGGACCATTAATTAAAACTCAAATGACTAGATGTATTCATTGCACTAGATGTGTAAGATTTGCTACAGAAGTTGCAGGAGTTCCAGAATTAGGCGCAATAGGTAGAGGTGAAGATATGCAAATTACAACTTATCTGGAGCAATCAATGCAATCTGAATTGTCTGCTAACGTTGTAGACTTATGTCCAGTTGGAGCACTAACATCAAAACCTTATGTATTTGAAGCTAGACCATGGGAATTAAAGAAAACGGAAACAATTGATATAATGGATGCAATTGGATCAAATATAAGAGTAGATACATATGATTGGGAAGTTAAAAGAGTACTACCAATTATAAATGAAGATATTAATGAGGAATGGATCTCAGACAAAACAAGATATGCCTGCGATGGTCTTTTAAAGCAAAGATTAGATACTCCATTTATCAAATACAACGGCAAGTTTGAAAAGGCCTCATGGGATGAAGTGTATAAAATAATTAAATCTAAATTTGAAAACACATCAAAAGAAAAAATATGTGGTTTTGTTGGCGATTTAAACAATATGGAGACTGGTTATATTTTTAAAGAATTTTTTGATCGAACAATTGATATTAAAAATTACGAGTCAAGATCTGATAACAGATTTATTAATACTTCAAAAAGAGAAAACTATTTATTCAATTCTACTATAAATGGCATTGAAGAAGCAGATTTAATCTTTATAGCAGGTGCTAACCCAAGATATGAAGCAACTATTTTGAATGCTAGAATTAGAAAAGCTTTCTTAAATAACAATACAAAAATAATTTCACTTAATGATGTGGGTGATTTAACTTATCCTTATCAAAGTTTAGATGGTCAAACTAAATCTTTAAATAATATTCTTGAAGGAAATCATCATATATCTAAAGAAATTATTAATTCAAAAAAACCAATAATTATTATTGGTGAGTCTCTATTAAGATTAGAGTCTTCTGAATTTTTATTCAATAAAACAAAAGAATTTTTAACGAAAAATAATAAAATTTCAGATGAATGGAACTCTTTAAATATTTTAGCAACTGATGCGGCAACAGTAGGAAATATTGATCTTGGAATAATTAATAATGAAAAGAATTTATTAAGTGATTTAAAAGAACATAAATTTGATATTGTTTATCTTTTAGGTCAAGACCATTTAGAATTTGACAAAAAAGATGAATTCATAATTTATCAAGGAAGCCATGGCGATAAAGGTGCTGAATGTGCTGATATTATTTTACCAGGCGCTGCTTACACTGAACAAGATGGATATTTTACCAATCTAGAGGGAAAAATTCAAAAAGCCTACAAAGCATCATATCCACCAGGTGAGGCAAAAGAAGATTGGCAAATAATCAACGAACTTGCTGAATTTATGAATAATAGAAAATTATTTAATGATAAAGAAGAATTAGAAAGCAGCATGTTTAATTATTTAAATTTGCAAAAGGAAAAAAAATTAAATGACATTAATAATTCTACTAATGAGTTTCAAAATGAAACTTTAACAATCAAAGTAAAAGATTATTATTTTTCAAATGTTATTGCTAGATCATCAAAAACGATGTTTGAGTGTAGTAACTCTAAATTAAATCTAAAATCAACAGGTACAGAAGGTTAACATGGAATACTTTAGCATAGTCTTTCAAGAAGTTTATAAGATTTTATTCTTACTAGTCCCTGTTCTTGTTTCGGTGGCAATGATTGTTTGGCTAGATCGAAGGGTTTGGGCTTTTGTTCAAAAAAGACAAGGACCTAACGTAGTTGGTCCGTTTGGTTTATTACAATCTTTAGCAGATGCTTTAAAATATATATTTAAAGAAATCATTATTCCATCTAGCTCAAATAAAATAATTTTTATACTTGCTCCAATAGTTACGATGACTTTAGCTTTAATTGCTTGGGCCGTAATTCCATTTAGCGCAACTCAGGTTTTAGCTGATATTAATGTTGGAATTCTTTACTTATTTGCTGTCTCCTCACTAGGGGTCTATGGAATAATAATGGGTGGATGGGCATCAAACTCCAAATATCCCTTTTTAGGAGCAATTCGTTCTGCTGCTCAAATGGTATCTTATGAAGTTTCAATTGGTGTAATAATTATCAATGTTTTACTTTGTGTAGGCTCGTTAAACTTAAATGACATCGTTATTGCTCAGCAAAATATGTGGTTTGTTATTCCATTATTTCCAATGTTTGTAATATTCTTTATTTCCGCCTTAGCTGAAACGAACAGACCTCCTTTTGACTTACCAGAGGCAGAAGCAGAGTTAGTTGCTGGTTATCAAACAGAATATTCAGGAATGATGTATGCAATGTTTTGGTTGGGTGAGTATGCAAATATTTTATTAATGTGTGCAATGGGAGCAATATTATTTTTAGGTGGCTGGATGTCTCCAATTGATGTTTATCCATTTACATTAGTTCCAGGTGCAATATGGTTAATATTAAAAATTCTTCTTTTATTCATTCTTTTTGCTTTAGTTAAGGCAATAGTACCTAGATATAGATATGACCAATTAATGAGACTTGGGTGGAAAGTTTTTCTTCCTCTTTCTTTAACTTGGGTGGTACTAACGGCTAGCTATTTATTTTATTTTAACCTTTTACCAGTGAATTAATTATGAATATTTCAAGATTTTTTAAAACAATATTAATGACAGATTTCATTGGTGGTTTGTTTATTGCTATTAAAGAATTATTTAAACCAAAAAAAACAATTAATTACCCTTTTGAAAAAGGTAAAATAAGCCCTCGATTTAGAGGTGAGCATGCTTTGAGAAGATATCCAAACGGAGAAGAAAGATGTATTGCTTGCAAATTATGTGAAGCGGTTTGTCCTGCTCAAGCAATAACAATCGAGTCAGCAGCAAGAGAAGACGGAAGTAGAAAAACAACTCGTTACGATATTGATATGATGAAATGTATTTATTGTGGATTATGTGAAGAATCGTGCCCTGTAGATGCAATAGTCCAAGGTCCAAATTTTGAATTTTCAACAGAAACAAGAGAAGAACTTTATTACACAAAAGAAAAATTATTAGATAATGGTGATAGATGGGAGAATGTTTTGGAGGCTAATATTAAAGCTGACAATATCCATAGATAAAAATGATTGCCCACGCCATTTTCTTTTATACATTTTCTTTAATTGCAGTTGTTTCAGCAATAATGGTTACTGCTTCAAAAAATACTGTTCACTCAGTATTTTTTTTAATTCTTGATTTCATAAGTATATCTTGTCTTTTCATAATGATTGGTGCTGAATTTCTAGGAATGATAATGCTAATCGTTTATGTTGGAGCTGTAGCAGTTTTATTCTTGTTTGTTGTTATGATGTTAAATGTAGCCCAACAAAAAAATCAATGGTTTTCAGGTCAAGCAACCTCAAAACATATCCCAGTTGGTCTAATTATAAGTACATTAATTTTCTTTGAAATTATAATTGTAATAGGTGGTTGGAAATATAAACCAGAAATTTTTGATATTAATAATTCACTTGCTTATACAAGTGTAAGTAATACTCATTCATTGGGGCAGATTTTATATACTGATTATATCCATGTGTTTCAAATAAGTGGAATGATCCTTTTAGTTGCCATGGTGGGGGCCATAGTATTAACTTTTAGACAAAGATCAGGTGTTAAAAAACAAAGTTATATTAAGCAAATATCTAGAGAAAGAGCAGAAGGCGTTGAGGTTCTAGAGGTTCAAAGTAATAAAGGAGTTAAAATAGATGACTGAGATAGGTTTAGGACACTATTTAACTCTAGGTGCTGTGATTTTCTCAATTGGAATTATTGGTATTTTTTTAAACAGAAAGAACATCATTGTTATATTAATGAGTATTGAATTAATATTACTTGCAGTAAATATCAATTTAGTTGCTTTTTCTATTTATTTAGGAGATTTGGCAGGACAAGTCTTTACTTTATTTATTCTTACTGTTGCAGCAGCAGAAGCAGCCATAGGATTAGCAATCATTGTTGTATATTTCAGAAACTCTGGAACAATACGTGTTGAAGAAATAGATGAGTTAAAAGGATAAACATGGAACTATCGATTATATTTCTTCCACTTATTGCTTCAATTATATCTGGTTTTTTTGGAAGATATATCGGTGATAGAAACTCTGAAATAGTAACAAGTGCTCTAGTTTCAATTTCTGCACTATTATCAATTCATGTTCTTTATCAGGTAATTGAAAATCAATATGAAGAAAATATTGTCATAGCTACCTGGATAAGCTCGGGGTCACTTGATGTAAATTGGTCAATGTTAATTGATCCTTTGTCAGCAGTAATGTTAGTTGTTGTAACTTCCGTATCTGCTTTAGTGCATATTTATTCAATTGGTTACATGTCTCATGATCCTCATAAGCCAAGATTTATGGCTTATTTATCATTATTCACTTTTGCAATGTTGATGCTTGTTACATCAGATAATTTTATTCAATTATTTTTTGGCTGGGAAGGTGTTGGTCTTTGTTCTTATTTTTTAATTGGTTTTTGGTTTAAAAAAGAAAGTGCAAATGCTGCAGCAATAAAAGCATTTGTTGTAAATAGAGTGGGTGACTTTGGTTTTGCTTTAGGAATTTTTTTAATATTTTATTTATTTGGAACTGTAAATTATTCAGAAGTTTTTCAACAAATTCCAACAGTTGTAGATAAGAATTTATCCTTTTTAGGTTTTGAAGTTAAAGCAATAGATCTAATTTGTTTACTTTTATTTATTGGAGCAATGGGTAAATCTGCGCAGATATTACTACATACTTGGTTACCTGATGCTATGGAAGGTCCAACACCTGTTTCTGCATTAATTCATGCAGCAACGATGGTAACAGCTGGTGTTTTCTTAGTTGTAAGATGTTCTCCAATCTATGAATATTCACCATTGATATTAAATCTTATAACTATCGTTGGTATGACCACTGCATTCTTTGCAGCAACTGTCGCTCTAGTTCAAACAGATATAAAAAAAATTATTGCTTACTCTACATGTAGCCAACTTGGTTATATGTTTTTTGCAGCTGGAGTAGGCGCATACAATGTTGCAATGTTTCACTTATTTACTCATGCATTTTTCAAAGCTTTATTATTTTTAGGATCTGGTTCAGTAATCCACGCATTTAAAGATGAGCAAAATATAAATAACATGGGAGGCGTATGGAAAAAGTTACCCTATACCTATGCTTTAATGATAATAGGAACACTTGCTTTAACAGGTTTTCCATTTTTATCAGGATTTTATTCTAAAGACGCAATTATAGAATTTGCGTATTTAAAAGGTAATACGACTGGTTATTATGCAGCTGGTATTGGAATAATTACAGCATTTTTAACATCTATTTATTCATGGAGATTAATATTTAAAACTTTCCATGGAGAGTACAATAATAAAGAGATCAAGATAGAGGAAACACACGAGTCTCCTTTAGTAATGCTTGTTCCATTATTTATTCTTTCAATAGGAGCTGTGTTTGCTGGTTTTCTATTTAAAGGACTATTTATTGGTCATGGTGAGAATTTATTCTGGGCAGAGTCTATCAAGTTCTTAGTGCCCTTGAGTACTGAGCATCCACCTTTATGGTTTTTGCTTTTAACACCGTGTTTAGTTTTAGTATCTATTCCAATTGCTTATTACTTTTTTGTAAAAAACAAAGAGCTTCCTAATTCAATAGTTTCTATGAACAAACCTTTGTATAATTTTTTAGTTAACAAATGGTATTTTGATGAGTTGTACGATGTTTTATTTATTAAATCCTCAAAAAAACTAGGTCTATTTTTATGGAAATTTTGTGACGGAACTATAATAGATGGTTTTGGTCCTGATGGAATTTCTTCTTTTATAAAAAAATGTTCAATCAAAGCAACTAAATTTCAAAGTGGTTTTATCTATCAATATGCATTTGTAATGTTGTTAGGTTTCTCTGCTTTACTAACTTTTTTAATAGTTAAATAATGAATTTTCCCATTCTCTCATCTTTAATATTATTACCAATAGTTGGTGCTTTATTTTTATTTTTTACTAAAGATAAAGATGGAAATAATTACACTGCTAAATACGTTGCTTTATTTACAACTGTAGTTAATTTTTTAATTTCGATTTATCTGTGGTTTTCTTTTGACCAATCAACGTCTAGTTTTCAATTTGTAGAAGATAGAACATGGATTGAAGGATTTATTAATTATAAAGTTGGTGTAGATGGTATTTCAATTTTATTTATTATATTAACTACATTTATAACACCCCTTTGCATTATATCTGTAAATAATTCTGTTAAAAATAGATTAAGAGATTTTTTAATTGCAATTCTAATCATGGAAAGTTTCATGATTGGTGTTTTCTGTGCACTTGATTTAGTTGTATTCTATTTATTTTTTGAAGCTGGATTGATCCCAATGTTTTTAATTATTGGTATTTGGGGAGGTGCGAGAAGAGTTTATTCAGCATTCAAATTCTTTTTATATACACTGTTGGGATCTGTTTTAATGTTGGTTGCAATAATTTCAATTTATTGGATTACAGGAACAACTGATGTAATTCAACTATACGAAATTGGTATTGATGTTAAATATCAAAATCTATTGTGGCTAGCATTTTTTAGTTCATTTGCTGTTAAAACACCTATGTGGCCAGTTCATACATGGTTACCTGATGCACACGTAGAGGCTCCTACTGCTGGATCTGTTTTGTTAGCTGCCATATTATTAAAGATGGCTGGATATGGTTTTATAAGATTTTCTTTAGGTCTTTTCCCGATTGCATCTGAAGTATTTACACCATTAATTTACACCTTGAGTGTTATAGCAATTATATTTACCTCACTGATAGCTTTAATGCAGGAAGATATGAAAAAGTTAATTGCTTATTCATCAGTTGCGCATATGGGTTTTGTAACTTTGGGTATATTCACTTTGCAACAACAAGGGATTGAAGGAAGTATAATTCAAATGATTAGCCACGGATTAGTTTCAGCAGCATTATTTTTAACTGTTGGTGTAGTTTATGACAGAATGCATTCTAGATTGATAAGTACGTATGGTGGATTAGTTTCTGTAATTCCAAAATATTCAATATTGTTTATGTTATTTGCTTTGGCATCCCTAGGTTTACCTGGAACTAGCGGTTTTATTGGTGAGTTTTTAATATTAATGGGAGCCTTTAAAGATAATTTTTTGGTGGCTGTTATAGCAAGTATTGGGGTAATTTTAGGAGCTGCATACATGTTATGGCTCTACAAAAGAGTAGTATTTGGAAAATTAATAAATGAGGATCTTAAAAAAATTGTAGATTTAAACAGATCTGAATACTTTATTTTAAGTTGTTTAGCTGCACCAATCTTATTTTTTGGTTTTTATCCTGATCCATTAATAAACACTATTGAAGTATCAGTTACTGATTTAATTAATATGCATAACACAAATTTAGCTAGTAAATAATATGGAAAATTTAAATTTAGTATTACCTGAAATTTTTATCTCACTTTCAATAATGTTTTTACTTGTTTTAGGTGTGTTTAAAAAAGATAGTTCTAAAATCACATTTAATTTGTCTTTATTTGCAATTTTAATTACAGCAATAATAACAATAAATGAAACTTTCTCTGTCAGCAGGGAAACTTTATTTAATGAAAGTATTGTGATTGATAGTTTGTCCTCATTAATGAAAATTATAACATTGGTTGGAGGTTTTTTAGTTTTAGTTATTTCTTCAAGCTATTTAAAAACATTTAAAATATATAATATCGAATACCCTATTCTTATTTTGAGCTCTATTCTGGGTATGATGGTGATGATCAGTTCAAATGATTTAATTGTTTTTTATATGGGTTTAGAATTGCAATCATTAGCTCTTTATGTTTTGGCTACATATAATAGAGATCAACTAAAATCATCCGAAGCTGGTTTAAAATATTTTGTTTTAAGTGCATTATCATCAGGATTATTGTTATATGGATGCTCATTGGTATATGGTTTTTCTGGTTCAACTAATTTTGATATAATATCAAATCAATTAAATTCTAATGAATATGTTTTAACATTTGGAATTGTGTTTATCTTAGTTGGTTTAGCTTTTAAAATTTCTGCAGTTCCGTTTCATATGTGGGCACCTGATGTTTATGAGGGATCTCCAACAACTGTAACATTATTTTTTACGATGGTACCAAAGATCGCCGCTTTAACTGTATTTATAAGATTTTTGTATGTTCCTTTTTTAAATTTAATTGATCAATGGCAAATGATAATTGTTTTTTTATCAATTGCTTCGATGATTTTTGGAGCAGTTGCAGCAATAGGACAAACTAATATTAAAAGATTAATTGCCTACAGTTCTATTAGTCATATTGGTTATACTTTAGCAGGACTAGCCACAGCTTCGAATGAAGGAATTCAAAGTTCAATAATCTATATTTCAATCTATGTGGTAATGAATTTAGCTTTTTTCTCTTGTCTATTAATGTTAAGAAGAAAGGATCAATATTACGAGGACATTGAGGATCTCTCAGGATTGTCAAAAAACCATCCGTTATTATCGTTATGTTTACTTGTGATACTGTTTTCTTTAGCAGGTATCCCACCCCTAGCTGGTTTCTTTGCAAAATTTTATGTTTTTATAGCAGTGTTAGAACAATCAATGTATTTTTTAGCTATAGTAGGTTTATTATCTACTGTAGTTGCAGCATTCTATTACTTAAGAATTATAAAAATCATTTACTTTGATAAAGAAAAAGACAAATACGATACTGACCACAGCTTATGGTTAAAATTTTCACTTACTGTTTCAACGATATTAATTCTTTTATACTTCATATTCCCAAGTCAGTTAATAGAAGTTGTTTCAAGAATTAATATTATCTAATGAAATTAAAAAAATTTAAATTTAAAAAAGTTAAAAGTACAAATAATACTGCAATAAGAATTATCAAAGAGACTAAATATAACTTAGGTATGGTTGTTGCTGAAACGCAAGTAAATGGCAGAGGACAGTATGGAAGAAAATGGATATCATCAAAAGGAAATTTATTTATCTCTTTTTTCAATGAACTAAATAAAACGAAACTAACGATTAATGCTATAACAAAAATCAATTGTCTTTTGGTAAAAAAATTACTCTCATTATTTACAAGAAAAAAAATTTTATTTAAAAAACCAAATGACTTATTAATTGATAAAAAAAAAATTAGTGGCATTTTACAAGAAGTCATATTTGCAAGAGGTAAAAAATTTTTAATTACTGGTATAGGTATAAATATTAAAAATAATCCAATTATAAGGAATTATCCCGCTACAAACTTGCAAGAGGTAACAAAAAAAAGTATTAGTAAATCAATTGTAGAAAATAAATTAAAACTACTTTTTGAAAAAAATTTATCTAAACTGTATAAAATTAAATAATGTATATTCTAGGTGATATTGGTAATACCGAAACAAAATTATGTATTGTTTCTAAAAATAATAAAATTTTAAAAAAAATTACTTTTTTATCGAAATCTGTAAACAATAAGCAGCTTAATATTTTATTTAAAAAAAATAAAATTCAATTAAATAAAATTGAAAAAATATTATTTTGTAGTGTTGTTCCAAAAACATTTTCTATAATTAATAAATTTTTTTCAAAAAAATTTAAACTAAAATGCTTTGAGGTTAAAAAATTAAACTTAAAATCACTTATAAAAATTAAAGTAGATTTTAAACAGGTGGGCTCAGATAGAATTACTAATGCTATAAGTTTAATGAACAATAAAAATAATTTTATAATTTTAGATTTTGGTACAGCAACAACTTTTGATGTACTAATTAAAGATACTTATTATGGGGGAATTATTGCCCCGGGTGTGAAGTTATCTCTTAATACCTTGTCTGACAAAGCAACTTTGATTCCAAAAATAGATTTAAAAAAGATTAATAAAGTCATTGGTAACAACACAATCTCAGCTGTTAGATCAGGCTTTTTTTGGGGTTATGCGGGTTTAATTGACAATATTATTAATTTAATTAAGAAAGAGACCGGAAAATCTTTTAAAGTAATTATTACTGGCGGATTTTCAAATTTATTTAAAAACTCAATAAAAACGAAAGCAAGTCACAATCAAGATATTACAATTAAAGGCTTAATAAAGATTTCAAAATTGATTTAATAATATGAAAGATGAACTATTATTTTGTCCCTTAGGTGGATCAGGTGAAATAGGCATGAATATGAATTTATTTGGCTATGGACAGCCTAGTGATCATAAATGGATTATGGTCGACATAGGGGTAACATTTGCTGATGATACCATTCCAGGTGTTGATTTAATCTATCCAGATCCAGGGTTTATAGTTGAAAGAAAAGATAATTTATTAGGAATAGTTTTAACACATGCTCACGAGGATCACATAGGTGCAATTGCTCATCTATGGCCAAAATTACGATGTAAAATTTTTGCAACTCCTTTTACAGCTGTATTAATTCGAGAAAAATTTAGAGAAAAACAAATCGATATAACCAATGATTTACAGATTGTTAAGTTAAATGGAAAGGTTTCTCTAGACCCATTTGAAATTGAATATATTACTTTAACGCATTCTATATTAGAACCAAACGGACTTAGAATAAAAACTCCTGCAGGAGTTATTTTGCATACTGGAGATTGGAAGGTAGATCCAAATCCTTTGATTGGAGATAATATAAACCAAAAAAGATTAAAGGAAATTGGTGAAGACGGAGTGCTAGCAATGATTTGTGACTCAACAAATGTTTTTAGCGCTGGTAGATCAGGTTCAGAATTAGATGTAAGAAAAAATATGTTAAAAGTTATGTCTCGATTAAAAAAAAGAATTATCATAACATCTTTTGCCTCAAATGTAGCTAGAATGGAGACAGCTTTTTATTGTGCAGAACAAACAGGAAGACAAATCTCTTTAGTTGGAAGATCAATGTATCGTATTTATAAAGCTGCACGTCAATGTGGATATTTAAAAAATACAATTGAACCAATTGATCCAAGAGAAGCTAAAAATTTCTCAAGAGAAAAAATTGTATATTTATGTACAGGAAGCCAAGGTGAACCAATGGGTGCAATGATGAGAATTTCTAGTTATGTTCATCCAGATATTTTTATTGAAAAAGGTGATGCTGTAATTTTTTCTTCAAAGATTATACCTGGTAATGAAAAAAAACTTTATAAACTTCATAATCAACTTGTTAAAGATGGAATAGAGGTAATATCAGAAGAAACCGAATTTGTTCATGTTTCTGGTCATCCAAATAGAGAAGACCTTAAAGAGATGTATCAATGGGTAAAACCCAGATGTGTGATACCTGTACACGGTGAACATAGACATATGATTGAACACATTAATTTTGCAAAAGAAATGCTAGTACCACATCCAGTCCAAGTAGAAAATGGTGATATTGTTAAGTTATATCCAGGTGAAAAACCTGAAGTATTTGACAAGGCTCCAAGTGGCAGACTTTATTTAGATGGCAGTGTAAGTGTTGATCCAGATTCACAATCGATAAAAGATAGAAAAAATTTGAGTGCAAATGGATATCTTGAAGTAACAATTATGATTACACCTAAAGGAAATATACACAATAACCCTATACTCTCATTTCGTGGTTTACCAGTAGATGATCGAGATGATTTTGTTTATGGATTAGAAGAGGAAATAGAGAAAACCTCTAAAACTTTTAAAATTGGAAGCAAACAACAAGAACACAATCTTATTGATGCATTAAAAATTGCTTGCAGAAAATTTTCTAAAGAGAGAACAGGAAAAAAACCTTTTACCAATATCAATTTAGTAAGAATTTAATGAGCACAACAGGCTTAGCTATTATCTATATAATTATATGGTGGATAATTTTTTTTGCTATTTTACCTATTGATGTGAATCGAATAAAAACTGTAAAAATTGATGGTGAGGATCCAGGATCACCTGAAAATCCAAAAATGTTGAAAAAATTCCTTTATTGTACTGGAATTACTACTGTCATTTTTATCATAATTTACTTATTAATTAAATTTGAATATTTAAATTTAAGAAATATGATTAATTAAGATGCTGTTATCAAATTCATTTATACCAATATTAAAAAATAATCCATCTGAGGCAAAAATTAAATCCCATCAATTGATGTTGAGAGTAGGTATGATTAAACAAGCTTCTGCAGGAATTTACTCATGGTTACCTCTAGGTTTTAAGGTAATGAAAAAAATAGAAGAAATTGTCAGACAAGAACAAAACAAAATTGGAGCTCAAGAAATATTAATGCCAACAATTCAATCCAGTGACATTTGGAAAGAAAGTGGTCGTTACGACGATTATGGAGAAGAAATGCTTAGAATAACTGACCGTCAAAATAGAGAAATGTTATATGGACCAACCAATGAAGAACAAGTTACTGAAATTTTTAGATCCTCAATAAAATCTTACAAATCACTTCCACAACTTCTGTATCATATACAATGGAAGTTTAGAGATGAAATTAGACCTAGATTTGGAATTATGCGTGGTAGAGAGTTTTACATGAAAGATGCTTATTCATTTGATGTATCAGATGAAGAGGCTTTTTATTCTTATAATAAATTCTTTCTTTCATATTTACGAACGTTTAAAAGATTATCTTTGACAGCAATACCCATGGCTGCTGATACAGGACCTATTGGTGGAAATTTATCTCATGAATTTATTATTCTCGCTGATACTGGGGAAAGTAAAATTTTTACTGATAAAAGAATATTCGATCTTGATAGTGATGAAACTGTAATAGAAAAAGCATCATTAGAAAGTATGAGAAAAAAATATGAACAGTTCTATGCTGTAACTGATGAAAAGTTTAATAAAGAAGAATTTGAAAAAATTGTTTCCAAAGAAAATCAATTGATTACAAAAGGTATCGAAGTAGGTCATATATTTTATTTTGGTGATAAGTATTCAAAACCTATGGGAGCATCTGTTGATTTACCAGGGGGAAAAAAGGATTTTGTTAAAATGGGTTCTTATGGAATTGGTGTATCTAGGCTTGTAGGAGCTATAATTGAGGCAAAATATGATGATAAAAATGAAATCATGAAATGGCCATTGTCTGTTGCTCCTTATGATATTGCTTTAATACCCATGATAAATAAAAATGATACTTCAGCTTTAGATAAAGCAATTAATATAAATCAAGAATTACTAAAAAAAAATATTGATGCAATCATTGATGACACAGATGAAAATTTCTCATCCAAAATTAAAAAAATGAATTTAATTGGAGCTCCATATCAAATTATTATAGGCAAGAAAAGTGAAGGTGATTTATTAGAGTTTAAGGAAACTGGAGGAGATACTCAAAATTTACCACTAGGTAAAATTATAGAAATTTTAACTAAACAAAAAAATTCGATTTGATTTCTACTTTAGAAAAAGAAATTACTTTAAGATTTTTAAAAGCCAGAAAAAAAGATGGCTTTTTGAATGTAATATCAATTTTTTCTTTTATTGGCATAAGTCTTGGAGTTGCAGTTCTTATCATCGTGATGTCTGTTATGAATGGATTTAGAGCTGAATTAATTGATAAGATAGTTGGCTTTAATGCTCATGCAGTCGTCAAAACTTACGAAAAACCATTATCCTCCTTATCAGATAAAGATTTTGCTAAAAATATTTTATCAAATGATGGAGAAGCAGTTATCTTTCATAAAAATGGTACCAAAGGAATTCTACTAAAAGGTTATTTAGTAAATGATTTTAAAGGTCTAGAAATTTCAAATAATGATATTTTTTTTGGTTCTAAAAATTTGAATGAAAATACAATTTCTATTGGTAGAAATTTAAGCAATATTTTAGGATTAGATATTGGAGATGAAGTCTCGATCACTTCACCCTCAGGCGTTCAAACGTTAGTTGGGTCTTTACCAAAGCAAAAATTATTTCTTATAAACTCAATTTTTGAGAGTGGATTATCAGAATATGATGAAAATATTGCTTATATAAATTTAAACACTTTAGAAGATTTTTTTGACAAAAATAGAGATGATAGATTTACCGAGTATTATTTTAAAGATCCAAAAAATATAGAAAATCATAAAGAAAAGCTGATGAAACTATACCCTGATGCATTTGTATATACATGGGCTGATATGAATAGTTCATTATTTTCAGCACTTAAAGTTGAGAGAAATGTAATGTTTATTATATTATCTTTAATTATCATTGTGGCTGCTTTTAATATAATTTCAGGTTTAACAATTTTAGTTAAAAATAAAACTCGTGATATTGCAATTTTAAAATCTATTGGAGTTTTAAATAAATCTATAATTAAAATTTTTTTTCTTGTTGGTGTTTCAATTGGAACTTCAGCAACAATTTTTGGGATATTTTTAGGTGTAATATTTTCGATTTATGTAGAACACATAAGACAAATTTTAAGCTCAACTTTTAATATCAGTTTATTTCCTGAGGAAATATATTTTTTAAGCAAGATGCCCTCAGAAATTAATATAAACTCTATATTAATTATAACAATTTGTTCAATATTAATAACAATAGTAGTTTCAATTTTTCCAGCTCTTAAAGCTGCAAATATGGATCCTATAAAATCATTAAAGTATGAATAATTTTTTAGAATTAATTAATCTGCAAAAAAGTTTTATCAATGAAAAAAAAATTAACGTTTTAAGAGGTCTGTCTAGAAAATTTAAATTAGGTAAAATTTATGCAATAATGGGTCCCTCTGGATCTGGAAAATCGACTTTATTAAATATAATTTCATTAATTGATAAACCAACATCTGGTAGGATTAAGTTTGATAATCAGGAGATAAATTTCAGTCAAAATGAAAAAAATGATTTATTTAGAGCAAAAAAAATAGGTATTGTTTACCAAGAAAATAATCTTCTTTCTGATTTTACAGCACTGGAAAATGTTTATTTTGCTGCTCTTTCTGTTAATAACAACAAAAAATTAGCATTATCTAAAGCTGTAAAATTATTAAAAAAAGTTGGACTTTCAAATAGATTAAATCATTTCCCCTCACAACTGTCTGGTGGTGAAGCTCAAAGAGTGGCAATAGTAAGAGCGATCATTAACGATCCACAAATTATTTTAGCTGATGAACCAACTGGCAGTTTAGACATGAATACGGCTAAAG
>CACGJB010000017.1 GCA_902573295.1 uncultured Pelagibacteraceae bacterium
AATAAGGTGCTAAGTTTTTAGCTCTATTAAATATATCATCTTTTTCAAAAATATCTTGCACTGCTAAACCAGCAGCTACTGCAACTGGAATTCCTGAATAAGTATAACCGTGAAATAATTCAACTGAACCCATTGGTGAAGCGTCCATTACTGCATCATAAATTTCATCTTTACATGCAACAACACCCATTGGTACAACTCCATTTGTAGTTGCTTTTGCCATTGTCATTATGTCTGGTGTTACACCAAACTCATGACTAGCAAATGCAGAACCAGTTCTTCCCCATCCTGTAATTACTTCATCAAAAATTAAAAGTATTCCATGTTTATCACAAATTTCTCTTAATCTTTGTAAATAACCTTTTGGTGGAACTAAAGTTCCAGTAGATCCTGCTATTGGCTCAACAATACATGCCGCAATATTTTCAGGACCAAAATTACTTGCTATTCTCTCTAAATCATCAGCGAGATCTCCACCTGTTTCTGGTTGACCGCTCACAAATTTATGTTCTGGTAAATGAGTGTGTCTCATATGCTGAACACCTGGCATTAGTATACTTGCAAATGTTTTAACGTTATTAATCATTCCACCAACTGAAACACAGCCAATGTTCATTCCATGGTAACCTCTTTCACGTCCAACAAATCTAAATCTATGCGCATTACCTTTTGCTCTATGATACGCAACCGCAATTTTAATCGCTGTCTCCACTGCAGTGGACCCACAAATTGTAAAAAACATTTTATTTAAATCGCCTGGAGTATGTTTTGAAATCTTAGTTGCTAGTTCAAATGAACCACCAAAACCTTGTTGGAATGGTTGAGCATAATCTAAAGTTTCTAGCTGTTTAGTAACAGCCTCTGTTATTTCTTTTCTGCCATGTCCCAATGGATTACAAAATAATCCTGAGCTTGCATCAATTTGAGTTTTTCCATGATGAGTTTTTAAATAAACTCCTTTTGCTTCAGTTATTAATCTTGGATTAGCTTTAAAATCTTTATTAGAAGTAAACGGCATCCAATGTTCATTTAATGAATTTGGAACTGAAGTTCTACTCTCTGAGCTCATAAATTTCTTTCTATAAATTTTTTAATTTGTTTTTATAACTTAACTGTAAGGTCTCTTTAGACTAAAATAAATAGATTAACTACCACATTATTGACACAACCAAGGATTGTATAAGTTTCTTTTTTTGTTTTACTTCAGAGGCAATTTGAATTTAAATATCCAGAATTTAATTAATTAAACATAGGGGAATAAATGAAAAAAATACTAAGTTTTATTCTAGGATCTATTTTTGCACTTAACCTATCAATTTCAGTTGCTAATTCAGCTGCAAATGAAGTTAGAGTTGCATACTTTCTAGAATGGCCAAGCCCAAATTTAGAAGACATGCAGAAAAAGAATTTTGCTAAAGCTCTTGGTGTTCCAGTTAAATGGACAAATTTCACAAATGGTGGAGCAATGACTGATGCAATGTTAGCAGGAGATATTGATATTTCTTACTCACAAGGATTAGTACCTTTTATCAATGCTGTAAAATCTAATGCACCTATCAAATTAGTTGATATTGCTATGGAATATGGAATGGGTGGAACTACATGTGTTACATCTAATGCATCTGGAATTACAAAAGCAAACGCTACTGAATTAGAAGGTAAAAAAGTTGCTGTTCCATTAGGAACAATGGCTGAATACGTTTTTGATGAAAGTATGAAAGTTGTTGGTGCTGACAGAGGCAAAATGGACATCATTCAAATGGACCCTGAAGAAGGTGCTGCTGCATTAGTAAGTGGCGATGTTGTAATGGCATGTTTATTTGGTGGTAACTCTATCAAAGCAGCAACTGCAGTTGGATCAAGACTTTTAACTGTAGATGAAGCTAGAGCAGCTGGTATCTTAGGTATAGATATCACATCTGTTACAGATAAATTCATGAAAGAAAACCCAGGTATGTTAAGAACTTTCATCGAAGTAACTCATGAAGCTAATGCTAGATACAAAGCTGGTAAAGCTGACATGAATGCGATGGCAAAAGCTTCTGAAATGAAAGTTTCAGATATGAAAGACACTTTAAGTGGTTTCAAATTTTTAACGCCAGAAGAAACTAAGCAATCTATGACGAGTGGTAATCTTGATGGTTTCCTAAAAGGTATGGGAACTCCAGGAGGATCTGTAGATACAAGTTTCTTACCTTTATAATTTAAGGGTTTAAAACTTTTAATAGGCACCGATTATTATAATTGGTGCCTATTTTTTTTATAAAATTTCTAATATAAAGAATTTATGAGTGATCTAGTTTCTCAAAATCTAAACATGATTTTTAAAACTCCAAAAGGAGAAACAGTTCATGCATTAAAAGATGTAAGTTTTACTCTTAAAAAAGGAGAATTACTTACAGTGCTTGGTCCTTCAGGTTGTGGAAAAACAACTTTACTAAATATTACCGCTGGATTTTTAAGACCTACTTCAGGAAAAATTACTCTAAATAATAATGAAATTGATGGACCTGGAGTTGAAAGAGGAATGGTTTTTCAACAAGGTGCTTTGTTCGAATGGTTAACAGTTGCTGAAAATGTAAACTTTGGGCTCAGGATGAAAAAAGAAGATCCAGAGGTTACAACAAAAAGAGTTGATGAATGGTTAGAAATAGTTGGGCTTAAAGGTTTTGGTAACACTCCAACTTATCAGTTATCAGGTGGTATGCAGCAACGAGTTGCACTTGCAAGATGTCTAATCAATGATCCTGACTTAATTTTAATGGATGAGCCATTAGGTGCATTAGATGCTTTAACAAGAGAAAAGATGCAGTCTTTGGTTTTAAAGATTTGGAAGGAAACTGGAAAAACAATTATCTTAATTACACACTCTGTTGAAGAGGCATTATTACTTGGAGAAAGATTATATGTAATGGCACCAAGACCAGGTCGTATACATAAAGAGTATAATCTTCCATTTGCAGAAATGGGTCTTACACAAGACTTGAGAGAAATTAAAAAAAATAAAGAATTTTCATCTACAAGAGAAGAAATTTTATCCATGATTTGGAACATGGAAGAAGAAATAATGGGGAAAGATAATTAATGTTAACTCAATTTGTAACAATATTAATTATCGTAGCTGTCGTTGGTTGTATTCTTTATGGAAGAAGATTGATTAGAACTGAAAAAGTCGATGCGGTTTTTGGTAATCCAGAAAGAGCGAAAGGTGGAACACACTGGGTAATAGTTGGAACTAGTGCAATTTTGATGTTATGGCTTTATTATTCATGGGATATCGCTAAAGGATTTTATCCAAAATCAGCAAATGAATTATGTCAGGTAGCTAAAATAAATGAGTCATTACTTGGATTAAAATATCAATTTCCAATTGAAGAAAGAGAATTCAAAAGTACATCAATTATAAAAATTGAGAACAAAAATCTTAAAAAAATTGCTAATGAAATAAATGGATCTTCAAATTTAAATGATCAACAAAAAACAATTCTAGTAAATTATATCAATAGAACTTCAGAATTAATTCCATTCTTAACTAGTGAAGAGCTAATGGAAATGGAAACCAAAATTAAAATCAAAGAAATGACGGAGGAAATAAAACTTCTGAGTTTAAATTTTAAAAAGAAAGATTATCCCTTCGAAACAGATGCTGAAAAAAATGAAAGACAAAAACTCATTAATGAACAAGGTGGTTGGGGAATTACAACTATAGACTCTGGAACCGGTACAATTGAAAACACTATTGAAATACCAACCGCACCACAAACCAATAAAGGTTTAAAATTTGATGCAGCAGCAGCTGAACTAAAACTTATAAATGATAAATTTTTTAAACTAAGAAATCATAATCCACAGTTTAAAAATACAATAAAACAACTTAAAGATGATATTAAAGCTTATAGAAAAAGTTTAGATGATAATCAGGAAATTGCATCTGATTATGCTAAGAACATTGTTAAAATTGCAAGAAGAATAGAATTTGCAAGTATATACCCTCCTAACGCATTAAATGAAATGCAGGCTGCAATTATTGAATTTGATGAATTACAAAATAAAGAACAGGCTGGATTAAGATTAATAGATATCCTTTTATTCCCAGCTGGAACAATTGTTGCAAGTGGGCCTACATGTTCAGAGCAAGGATCAGGAAGATGGCTGCCAAAACCATCTGATACTTTTAATAAATTTATACTGATGTCAAAGCCAAGTGTTGGCTACAAAAATATTCCTCTTTTATGGATTGAGATGGTTGATGTAAGTAAAATGATAGGATTTATTTTACCTGATTGGATAGCAGATATGCTACCTGGTGAATATCCAGTGCATACAAAAGATGGAATTGTAAAAGAAAACTTTAAAAGTAACGTTTTAAAAGTTGTTACTGGTGATTTTAAATTATTTAAAGTGCCTGTTCCATATGGACATATATGGGACTCATTCATGAGGGTATTTTTAGGTTTAGTTTTTGGGATTCTTATTGGGGTGCCATTAGGATTGTTTATGGGTCTAAATCGATTTGCTAAAGGTTTCTTCGATCCTTTAATCGAATTATACAGACCTGTACCACCGTTAGCTTGGGCGCCATTAATTATATCAGTTCTTGGAATAGATAATACGGGTAAAATATTTTTATTATTTATGGTCTCACTTTCGATTATGATTATTTCTGCGAGAGCTGGTGCATCAGGAACACAGCTTTCAAAAATACATGCCGCACATTCGTTAGGAGCTACTAAAAAACAAATTTTAAGATATGTGATTTTCCCTAATTCACTTCCTGAAATTCTTACAGGAATTAGAGTTGCTGTTGGTATGTGCTGGGGAACACTTGTTGCTGCAGAGTTTCTAGCAGGTACAACTGGTATTGGTTTTGTTGAAAATGTTGCAAAAAAATACTTTCAGTATGAAGTTATTTGGATAACAATTTTTATTATGGGTCTGCTGGGTCTTTTATTTGATATATCTTTAAGAAAAATAATAGATAAGACTATTCCGTGGAGAGGCAAAGGTTGAGAGGATACTTTTAAGGGATTAATCCTTTTTCACAAAAGAAATGGCTGCACCAATGGTAGTTAAAAATCCAGCTAACGGCAGGATAGCAACTGCATATTTTTTTGGCATATAATTTGGTTTGAATTCAATACCTTGCATACTAATTTCAAAATACCACATTTCCCAATACTTACCTCGCATACCCTCTACAAGTTCAATTCCATGAATAATTAAGACGACACCAATTATCATAATCATAATTTTCCAAAACTGGCGTATATAAAGTGAGAGCCTATCTGGTAATTTTTCATAAATTAAATTTAAAGCTATGTGTTCATTATCTCTAGCTGTTAAAGAAAGCGCTATAAACATCAGCCAAATATTACTTAATACGGTTAGCAGATCACCCCAAACAGGAGGATTATTAAAAACATATCGCATCGTAACATTGTAAATAGTAAAACCAACCATCGCAGCCAAAAAAAGTGAACACATAGCTTCTAATATACGGTGGATAAAACGGTCAATGTTATTTAAAAATTTAAACATATTGTTAACTACTCATTAGGTTTGGAAGAAACATGGTTAGCTCTGGAATAACAAGTATAAAAAATAAAAGTAAAAACAACCCAATTAAATAAGGAATTAAAGCAACAGCTACCTTTTCAAGACGCACTTGTGCTATTGTTGCGGCAGTAAAGTAAGCGACACCAACAGGAGGAGTAACCGATCCTATTAAGAAGCCAACTATTACAACGATAGCTGCTTGCACTTCAGGAAAGCCAGCTTGAGCCATCACATTAACTAATACTGGACCAACAATGATAATGTTTACTGCCGAGTCCATTACTGTTCCTAGAAGAAAAATGAATAAAATAACTGCTAAAATAAAAATAAATGGTGAGTCAGTCAGGCTAAGTAGCCAGCTTTCAAGATCACCTATTGCACCTAAAGAAGTAAGCAACCAACTGAAGGGTCCCGATGCAGCTATAATAATAAAAACCATCGCTGAATTACGAAATGCACGACGAAATGCACCAGTACATTCTTTCCATTTAATAGTTCGATAAACAAATACACCCGTTAATAATGCAACCATTGCAGTAATAGCGCCAGCCTCAACAACCGATGCCACACCACCCATTACCGAACCCACTAAAACTAAAGGAATCAGAAGAGCGAATGAAGATCGATATAATTCTTTACCAGCTCGACGTATCGAAAACGGTTCATCACTTCTCTCAAAGTTATATTTGATTGCGAAGAAATGATTGATTACCATGATTACAATACCTATCAACACGCCAGGAATAATCCCTGCCGCAAATAACGCTGCAATCGAAATCTCAGTCGAGTTAGCAAGTACAATCATCATGATACTTGGTGGAATTATCCCTCCTATTGTGGAGCTTACACCTGTAACTGCAGCCGAAAATGCAGCGGGATAACCAGCTTTTTTCATAGCTGGTAAAACTAACGCTCCAACTGTAGCTGTGTCCGCTACTACAGAACCATTCATGCCTGCAAAAAACATACTCACTAGAACATTAACTTGGGCTAACCCACCTCTTATACGTCCAATTAATGCCCTACTCAAAGCTACTAACCGATCTGTAATAGTTGCACTTGTCATTAACTCACCTGTTAACATGAAGAACGCAATTGCAGTTAATGGAACCGAGTCAATAGCATTAAACATTTGACTAGGGATTAAAACAAGAGGTACAGCGTCGGTGAACAGAATATAAACAAAAGGTATTAATATTAATATGAAGCCGATGGGGGCACCTAAAAGTATTAGAAAAAGCAGTACTACGAGTAGAATGATACTTTCCATAGTTTCTTATATGATACGATTTGTTTTAGGTAAAGACCATCTAGCTCTTATAATTGAGCTAAATGATCTTTACACAGATTTATATTGAACGATTTATAGAGCCCCAGCTTTCTCTAACTGAGCTACAAATCCATCCATTCCTTGTTCTAGAAGTACTCTTTTAGCTACTTCAGGTTCGAAAGTACCTTTAGCGTCTAACCAGGCACCAATTGCACCCGCTCTCCACTTAGTCATTTCGGCTTCTGTTGGCACATACCACTCTTTAGCAGATGCTTTAATTGCATCTTCACCATTTTTAATCCAAGCGTTATCTAACTCGTTTACTTTCTCTCCATAAGCATCAGCTGCTTCGTGTAACCATTTTCTTTGTTGATCAGACAATGCATTATATTGCTTAGCATCCATCGCTAAAATATTTCCAGACCACATTCCTCCAATCTCAGTAAAATATTTTGCAACTTCATGAAGTTTTGCTACATGCTGCCATGGACTAGCAACATATTGACCCTCAACTACACCAGACTGTAGTCCAGAATATAACTGACTCCAGTCATAAGGTGTTGGAGTTGCACCCCAGTTTTTAACCAGCATGAACTCAACTGGACTCTTAGTTGTACGCCATTTGAGTCCCTTCATATCATCAGGTACATGAACTGGTTTAGTTGCATTTCCAAGCTGTCTAAATCCTCCACTTGAATATACAGAAAGGCAAATGTGACCAGCATTTTCAAGAGCTAGTTTACACTGTCTTTCAGCTAACCATTCATCTGATATTCTTTTTGCATCTTCTAGTGATTTGAAAATAAAAGGTAAGTCAAAAATTGCTAACTCTGGTCCAAAATTACCATAGTTTGCAGTAGAACTAGTCCATAGAGCTATAAGCCCTTGATTGGCTTGTTCACCACATTTTTGCTCTGCACATAAACTTTTTTGATAATGTGGTTCTATTTTCATTTTACCACCAGAGGCTTTTTCTAAAGCCGGTATTAATGCTTGATCTATTGCATCACCTATCGGCATTCCCAGCCTACCAGTGGTTCCAAGCTTAAGAGTTACCTCTGCATATGCCGCTTGGGTAAAAAAGACAATTGCAACCACTTTGAGAAGTGTCTTACAAATATTTTTAATAAACATATTAATTATCTCCTTTTAAATTAATTAATTTATCAATATTTAAATTCAAATTGAGTCTGAAGTAAAATAAAAAAAAAGAGGTGCATTCAATTAAAAGTTGCATCAAAATGTTTTAGTTAATCTATTTATTTTAGTCAAAAGGTGTCTTAGATTGAAAACTTAAAAATAAAAATAAAATATAATTTATAGAGAGATATTTATGAGCTCAGGAAACAAGTATAAATTAATAGCCAGTAAACTTAAGTTTGAAGGAAGAGCGTTCATTAATGGTAAATATGTAAATGCTATTGATGGTAAAAAGTTTGAAACAATTAATCCAGCAACTGGTAAAAAACTTTGTGTGGTTGCAAAATGTAATCATAAAGATGTTGATTTAGCAGTTAAAGTTTCAAGAAGGGCTTTTAATAGTGGGGTTTGGTCAAAAAGTTCTCCTGAACATAGAAAAGAAGTTTTATTAAAATTTGCTGAATTACTTAGAAAACATGGTGAAGAAAATTCGGTTTTGGAAAGTGTTGATACAGGTAAACTTATCACGGATTGTATTAATGAAGTTGCAAATGATGCCCCAATGCATTTTCAGTGGTATGGAGAGTTAATTGATAAAGTATTTGGAAAAGTTGGTCCAACGGAACCTTCCATTACTAGTTTAATTGTTAAAGAACCAATTGGAGTTGTTGCTGGCATTGTTCCTTGGAACTTTCCTCTAATGATGGCGGTATGGAAAATGGCACCAGCTCTTGCAGCGGGATGTTCGGTAATAATTAAACCAGCAGAGGATACACCTCTTACAGCTATTAGAGTTGCGCATATTGGAAAAGAAGCTGGGATACCAGATGGAGTTTTAAATGTGCTTCCAGGTTATGGTGATGTTGGTGAAGCTTTAGGTCGACACAAAGATGTTGATGCAGTTTCGTTTACAGGTTCAACTGAAGTAGGTGGTTATTTTTTAAAATACGCAAGTGAAAGTAATTTAAAACCTGTCGCATTAGAGATGGGAGGAAAAAGTCCATTTATAGTTTTAGAGGATGCGAAAATTACTGATGATTTGATTGATAATGCTATGAATTCTGCATTTTGGAACGGTGGACAGAACTGTTCAGCAAACATGAGGCAGATAGTTCATAAAAAAGTAAAAGATGAATTTTTAGATAAAATTTTTAAAAAAGTTAAAAAATTAAAAGTAGGTGATCCATTAGATCTAAAATCGAATATGGGATCTATGATTTCAAGAGGACATTTACAAACTGTTGATGGATATATCCAAAAAGGAATCGATGAAGGGGCAAAACTTTTATCTGGAGGAGTTTCAGATAATAAGCAAAAAGGTTTTTATGCAAAACCAACTTTATTTGATGGATTAAAAGAAAATATGACCATCGCTCAGGAAGAAATATTTGGACCAGTACTTGGTGTTTTAACAGTTAAAAATGATGAAGAAGCTCTAAAAATTGCTAGTAATTCTAAATATGGATTACATGCAAGTGTATTTACTCAAGATATAAATAGAGCATTTCATTTAGCTAAAAGCCTACCTTGTGGAACTGTGTCAGTGAATACTTTTTCTGAAGGAGATATTAAAACTCCTTTTGGGGGATATAAACAATCTGGTTCACTAAGTAGAGATCAAGGTACTGAAGCTTTAAATTCATTTCTTCAAACAAAAACAATCTGGATAAGTCATAATTAATTGATGATCAAACCATACAAGATAAGTGTACCTAAAAGTACACTCAATAATATATATAAAAAAGTAAGAGCCTATCCATGGAAGATGATGCAAAATGTAAATGGATGGGAATATGGAACTAATTACAATTTTCTAAAAAAAATATCTAAATATTGGATTTCAAAATATAATTGGAGAAAATTTGAAAAAAAAATTAATTCTTTTAAAAACTATAAGACTAATGTTGATGGTATAAATCTACATTTTATAATTGAGAAAAGTAAAAACCCTAAATCCAGACCACTATTACTTTTGCACGGATGGCCTGGTAGTGTAATCGAATTTTTTGATATCATTCCAAGACTTGCTCATCCTGAAAAATTTGGGGGAAAAATTGAAGATGGTTTTGACGTAATTGTACCGTCTTTACCAGGATTTGGTTTTTCAACACCAATTAAAAAAGCTTTAGGTCCTAGAAAGATTGGCAAAATACTTAATAAATTTATGGTCAAAAATCTAAATCATAAAAATTATATTGTTCAAGGTGGAGATTGGGGAGCAACTATTGCAGCTTGGATTGGTCTTGATAGTGCAAAATATTGCAAAGGAATTCATATTAATTGCTTACCGATTAGACATCCAAAAGGACCAAAAAATAATAAAGAAAAAAAATGGGAAAAAAAATTTACTTTTGATCAAATAATGCAGGAAGGATATAGAACCCAACAAGCTACAAAACCTCAAAGTTTATCTTATGCAATGGTAGACAGTCCAGTAGGAACTGCAGCATGGATTTTGGAAAAATTTCATGGTTGGTCTGACCTAAAAAAAGGGAAGATAGAAAAAACATTTTCCAATGATGAACTAATCTCAAACATAATGATCTATATAATTACAAATAGTTTTAATACTGCTGCTTGGATTTATTTTGGAAGAAGAAAAGAAGGTGGTCGATCTTTTCCAAAAGATTTCAAAAAAATAAAAGTTCCAACGGCTGTAGCAGAATTTCCTAAAGAAATGCTTGAATGGCCACCAAAATCTTATGTGAACAGAATTTTTAATATTAAAAGATGGAAAAAATTCCCTAAAGGTGGTCATTTTGCAGCTTTAGAGGTTCCAAATTTATTAATTAATGATATTAAAAATTTTTTTAATAAAGATATCAAAATATTCAAATAAGTGAAAACACCCCAACTAAAAAAACAAATCATTAAGATTTTTCAAAAATATAATTTAAGTAAAGATCATGCTTTAATTTCAGCAAATGCGTTAATCAATGCTGAATTAGTTGGTGCTTATGGGCATGGTTTATCAAGACTTAAAATGTATTGTGATCGAATTTCTAAAAAAGTAATTAATCCAAAGCCAAAAATTAAAATTAAAAAAATTTCCTCTTCTATTTCTCATATTGATGCAAATAATAGTATTGGTTTTGTTGCTGCTGATTTAGGAATTAAAACTGCAATTAAACATGCACAAAAAACTGGAATAGGAATGGTAGCAGTTAAAAATAGTGGTCACTATGGTTTGTCTGGTTATTACGCAGAACAAGCAGTAAAGAAAAATTTAATTACAATGATCTATACAAATGCTCCTCCAGCAGTTGCTCCACATGGTGCATTAAAAACTTTATTTGGAACAAATCCAATTTGTTTTGGATCCCCTACTGGTTCTAAAATTCCATTTATTTTAGATACATCTATATCAATGATTAATAGAGGAAAAATTAGAGTTGCAGCAAGAAACAATCAATCAATTCCAGCTGGTGTTGCTTTAGATAAATTTGGCAAACCAACAACTGATGCAAAAAAAGCATTGGCGGGAGTTCAATTACCAATTGCAGATTTTAGAGGCTCAGGACTTGCTTGGATGGTAGATATATTAAGTGGAGTTTTAACTGGTGGAAATCACGCAGGAAGAGTTAAAGATCCATTTGATGATTTTTCAGGTCCACAAAATATTGGACATTTATTTATTACTTTTAAAGCAAATTTATTTCAAAAAAATTATAACCAACGAATTAAAGATAATATTAAAACAATAAAAAAACTTCCTAAGATAAAAGGTGTTAAGGAAATAATGTATCCAGGACAAAATAAATTTAACCGGTATAAAAATAACTCAAAAAAAGAAATTTCTATACCGGATATAATAAAGAAAGATTTGGAAACCTTAATAAGTTAACATCGTTAGAGCACCCAAAGAAACAATAACAGATGATAAAATTATTGTTCGTTTAACTTTTTCCTTCTTCTTTTCTTCTAGAAGTCTTTGCTTTAAAACATCCACATTAACCCTTTTTGGAGTTTCGACATATTGAGAGGGGGTCTCTACAATCTCAGATGTTCTATTTAAGCTTTCTGTACTCATAATTTGTTTATAAATTATATTTTAATCATTATTATTGCGTGTTTTACATACTAGTGTTGTCCATAATGGGTTGACTCTAATTTCACTTTTGTTCATATTGGGTTTTTTTTATAAGCATGAACACTTTACCTAGCATATCTGCTCATATTGATGAAAAAGTGATCAACAAAGTAATTCAAGATAATTTTGGCGCACTAGCTCCATCTTTTTTCACCTTAACAAGTAACTGGTTTATTAGAGCTTATGAGCATTACAAAGATATAGATAAGTTTGTCATCATTATATATTTGATTAATCAAGACCTTATATATTTTAGGCAAAATGGAGTAAAAATTGATTACGACACGTTTTATAAGGATAAATCAATAGAAATTAACAAAATTAATATTTCAGATATTTCAAAAGATCTTGGGGTTCCAAAAGAGAGCATCAGAAGAAAGGTTCTAGAATTAGAGAATGAAGGAACAATTAAAAGAGTTGGTAAGAAAATGTTTATTGTCAGAGATACTCTCTACTCAGCCAAAGCAACCAACACTTTGACAGAGATTGCAACAATATTGCATGAATTTAATAAAATTTTAAAAAAAGAAAAACTAGTAGATGAAGTTTATTTAGTTGATGAAATAATATCTGCGATGAAAGTAAATTTTTCTTATTGTTGGTATCAGTTCAATAAATTCTGGTTTATTTATATGGGTAGATGGAGGACTGAGTTAAAAGATTTAGAAATTTTAGCTATTGGAATGGTAGTGATAATTAATGCAGTTAAGAATAAAGAATTTATTCCAAAAAAAAGTATGCGTTCATATCATAAAGCTCTTATGGGTTCTGATGCAAGAGGTGTAAATGCAATGTCAATTTCTGAGATAACTGGTATTCCAAGACCAACTGTTGTTAGAAAACTAAAATATTTAATTGATAAAAAATATCTTCATATAAATGAAAAAAAATTAATTAGTTTTGATGCTAAAGATAGTGCGTTTCAAAAAACAGGAAAAATGGTAAATCAGAATATGCTTAGTTTAAGTAATTTTATATATAAAATCTTTAACCAAATCAGAATAATAAATCGTTAATTAGATCTTCTTAAGATATAAATAAAAATAAACCCAGTTATATACATGATTAGTGCGTAAGCACCTGTTGGTATTGCATATAATATATCAGTACCAAATATTTGAGTAGAAACGAATAACGCTAATGTACCATTTTGCAATCCACATTCTAAAGCAATACATCTCATTTGTTTAATTCCTGAAGCAAATGCTTTTGCAATATAATATGCGATAACCATCATCGATATATTTAATATTGAAGCAATTAAACCTGCTTGTTTAATAAAGCTTAGAATATTTTCTCTTTCTTCATAAAATGCTGCCACGAAAAAAACAGCAAACAAAACTATATTAAGCTTATTAAATATTTCAACTTTAGAAGATATAAAATTTTCAGCAAATTTTCTGATAATCATTCCTAAAATCACAGGCACCGTTACAACTAAAAACATTTTTAAAGCTATTCCCGTCATTGAAATATTTTGAGAAACTTCTGTTATCCCTAACATGTCTGCAGATGTAAAAATTATTAAAGGAACTGTAATTATACTTAATAAACTAATAACAGCAGTTAAAGATATTGATAATGCAACATCACCATCAGCAAATTTGGTCATTACATTAGATGTTACACCTCCTGGTGCTGCAGCTATGATCATAACCCCTATTGCTATTTCAGGGGGTGTTTTTAAAATTAAAATTAATATGTATGCTACAATTGGAAGAATTATTAACTGAGAAATAAAACCAACAATAAAATCTTTTGGTGCTTTAAATACTCTTCCAAAATCTTCTAGTTTTAATCCTAGGCCTAAGCCTAACATTATCAACGCCAAAATAATTGGTGCAATTTTAGTTACAATTTCCAAAGTCTCCCCTTCAAGACCAATTATATAAACTTGTTAAATTTATATAAAGAATTTTTTTTTATATACATGTTAAGTTTTTTCACTTATTTGTAGAAAAAAATGCTTTCGAACAAAGAAATTGTCTGTCCAAACAACTTATTAGATTTAGCTCATAAAAAAAAAGGAGTTAAAGTTGCTGTTGTTAATGCTGGTAAACCTTTACCAATGTTATCAGTTCAAGACGCAGTTAATGAAAATTTAATTGAGCCAATATTTATAGGTCATGAAGTAGAAATTCAAAAA
Organism: uncultured Pelagibacteraceae bacterium; assembly: GCA_902573295.1. Classification (GTDB taxonomy): domain Bacteria; phylum Pseudomonadota; class Alphaproteobacteria; order Pelagibacterales; family Pelagibacteraceae; genus Pelagibacter. Next base: position 14,203 of record CACGJB010000017.1, read on the forward strand.
TGCGCTGAAGATATTAAATGGGATATTTCTAAATATGAGCTAATCCATGAACCTGTAGAAAATGATACTGCTAAAATTGCTGCTAAATTAGCAAGTGAAGGTAAGGTGCAAATAATAGTTAAAGGCCATATTCATACTGATGTGCTTATGAAAGAAGTACTTAAACGTGAATATAATTTGTTGGGAAAAACAAGATTAAGTCATATCTGGCATATGACTATCGGTAAAGATGATAAGCCATTAATAATTACTGATGGAGCATTAAATGTTTTACCAAATATTAAAACAAAAATGCATATTCTTAAAAATGTCGTAAATTTTTCAAATAGAATAGGATTAGAAAGACCAAAAGTATCCGTATTATCCGCTACAGAAGAAGTTTTAGAAAGTGTACCAAGTTCTATTGAGGCTGCAGAAATTACAAAGTTGGCAAGAGAAGAAAATTTAAGTGCAGACGTTTTTGGTCCTTTAGCATTTGACAATAGTATTTCAAAAAAATCGGCTGCAATTAAAGGAATTAAAAATTTGGTTGCTGGAGAAGCGGATGTTTTATTGGTACCTAGTGTAGAAACTGGAAATGCTTTAGTAAAAATGCTGATATATTTTAGTGGAGCATGCGCCGCAGGAGTTG
>CACGJB010000018.1 GCA_902573295.1 uncultured Pelagibacteraceae bacterium
GGTCTAGTAACTGGTATTGCATTCATACACTACATGTACATGAGAGAAGTATGGGTTGCTACTGGAGACTCGCCAACTGTTTACAGATACATTGACTGGTTAATCACTGTGCCATTACAGATGGTAGAATTCTATTTAATTCTAGCAGCTATTGGTAAAGCAAACTCTGGAATGTTCTGGAGATTGTTAATTGGTTCATTAGTAATGCTAATTGGTGGATACTTAGGTGAAGCAGGATACATTAACGCTACACTTGGTTTCATCATCGGAATGGCAGGTTGGGTATACATTCTTTATGAAGTATTCTCAGGTGAAGCTGGTAAAGCTGCACAGAAGAGTGGTAACAAAGCTCTTGTAACTGCATTCGGAGCAATGAGAATGATCGTTACAGTAGGTTGGGCAATTTACCCATTAGGTTATGTATTTGGTTACCTAACAGGTGGTGTAGATGCTGACTCACTAAACGTTGTTTACAACTTAGCTGACTTCATTAACAAAATTGCATTTGGTCTAGTAATCTGGGCTGCTGCAACTAGTTCAAGCGGAAGAAGAGCTAAGTAGTTTAGCTAAAATTTAAATTAAGGGCAGGCACAATTTTGTGCTTGCCCTTTTTTTTTGGCTTGTGTGTTTTTACTGACTTGTTCAAATTGCATAAGACCCTATATATAAAGTATGGCAAAAATTACATTTAATACACACGATGCAAAAACACACACAGTTGATGTCCAAAATGGATTAACTGTTATGGAAGGTGCAGTTCAAAATGATGTTCCTGGTATCGATGCTGATTGTGGTGGAGGAATGGCTTGCGCAACTTGCCATGTATATGTGAATGAAGATTGGATTGATAAACTTCCAGCTAAAGAAGATGGTGAAGAGGATATGTTGGATATGGCATTTGAACCTAAAAAAAATAGTCGGTTAAGTTGTCAGATTACAGTTTCAGATGAATTAGATGGATTAGTTGTTAGTATTCCATCAAAGCAAAGTTAAATTATGAATAAAACAGATGCATTGATAATTGGAGCAGGGCCAACAGGTTTGTTTACTGCTCATCAACTTAAATTAATAGGTTTAGATTGTGAAATAGTAGATAATTTGGATAAGATTGGCGGTCAGTGTATTGAGCTTTATCCTGATAAACCTATTTATGATATCCCAGCTGTTCCTGAGTGTACGGGAGAAGAGTTAACTAATAATTTAATTAATCAAATAAAACCATTTAATATAAAAACTCATTTAGGAGAAAGAGTTGATGAATTAAAAAAAGATGGAGAAAATTGGTTTGTAAAAACAAATAAAGGAAAAACTTTTTTAACCCCCAATGTTATTATTGCTGGAGGAGTTGGTTCTTTTGAACCTCGCAAGTTTGTACCTAAGGATTGTGAAAAATTTGAAAATAAATCAATTTTATATTCTGTTAAGGACAAAACAATATTTAAAGACAAAACTGTTTCAATATTTGGGGGAGGAGATAGTGCTTTAGATTGGGCTGTAGAACTGTCAAAAACTTCTAAGGTTAATCTAATTCATAGACGTGAAGATTTTAGAGGAGCTCAAGCAACTGTAGATAAAGTTCATGAACTTGCCAAATCAGGAAAAATTAATCTTTATACTAAATACCAACTTTTAAACGTAAATGGCTCAGATAATCTAGAGAGTATAGAGATTAAAAGTGACGACAAAGAAGTAAAAATAATAGAAACAGATTTTGCTTTAGGATTTTTTGGTTTGATAATGCAACTTGGTCCTATTTCAAATTGGGGTCTTAATATAGATAAAAAAACAATATCAGTTGATACTGAAAAGTTTGAGACCAATCAAAAGGGCATATATGCTGTTGGAGATATTTGTTCTTATCCAGGAAAATTAAAATTAATTTTATCTGGATTTCATGAAGGTGCTTTAGCTGCTAGAGCTTGTTTTAAATTAGCAAGACCTAATGAAAAATATAGATTTGAATTTACGACGTCCTCTAAATCAATAAAAGATAGACTTGGTGTGAAAAGTGATTGAGCTATTTTCAGCTAATACTCCAAATGGTTGGAAGATAAGTATTATGCTTGAAGAAATCGGTTATAAGTACAAGGTTACTAAAGTTGATTTAGGTAAAGATGAACAATTTAAACCAGAGTATTTAAAAATTAGTCCATTTGGAAAAATTCCAGTCATTATTGATCATGAGAATAACAAAAGCATCTTTGAGTCTGGTGCAATCTTAATGTATTTAGGTGACAAAAGTGGAAAACTTTATAATGAAAAAGATAAACTAGTTATTAATCAATGGTTGATGGCTCAAATGGGAACCGTAGGCCCCATGATTGGTCAACATCATCAGTTTCATCACTACAATCCAGGTAAAAGTGAGTTTGGTGAGGAAAGATATTTTAAAATTGCTAAAAGACTTTATGGAGAATTGGATGCAAGATTAAAGGTATCTAAATTTCTTGCTGGTACTGATTATACAATTGCTGATATCGCAACCTGGCCATGGATGGCAAGGCATGAATGGCATGATATTGGCTTAAAAAATTATAAAAACTTATCAAGATGGTATTTACAAATAGCTGACAGAGAAGCAGTTGTAAAAGGTTATGCCTTTATGGATAAGGAAGCTAAAATTCCTAAACCTTAAAGATTATCCAAACAACCTATAAAGAGAGCTAAGAATTCCATAACCAGAGAATTCAATAGCAACAATGATAATAATAATCAAAAGTAATTTTTTATTCATTTTAAAAACAAATATAGCAACAACACAATCCAGAAAAAGGGGTAATAAAAGTAAATATATTTCTTTGCAAAAAGAAATGATATTGAGTTTTGTTTAGATGATTTTTTTTTCATTATTAATCATCTGCATGAACTTTTTCATCTTTTTCATGCTTTTCTTGTGCTGCAATTGTGTATTTAGCAACTGGTCTTGCCATTAACCTTTTTAATCCTATTGGTTCTGCCGTATCCAAACAATAACCATAAGTATCTTCTCTAATTCTTCTCAATGCTTTATCAATTTCTGATATTAACTTAATCTGACGATTAATTGCTTTCATTTCTACATTGCTGTCGATATAGGAGTTTGCTTGATCCACAATATCTGCAGAAATATTGTTGTCATCCATGCTACCATTGTACAAAGCTTCGTTATTAGCTTTTATTAATTCCTTTTTCCATTCAGTTAGCCTCATTCTGAAAAATACTTTATGTTTTTCGCACATATATTTTTCTGTATCTTTAGGAACATAAGTTTTTGAAATTTTTACAGGCCCTTTAGAAATAACTTTAGCAACAGTTTGTTTAGGTTTGCTAGCAACTTTTTTTTTTGGTTTTGATACTTTTTTCTTTGCTTTGGCAGTCTTAGGCATAGCTTAAATTTAATCGATGGGAGTATATTCAGCAAATTAGGGGTGTCAAGTAAGCTTAATTGATATAAATATTTATAAATGACCATTAATAACAAAAATATTTATAATGTCTTTTATATTTGTGTAATAACTCATCTTATATTCTGGACATTGATTCCGTCAATTACTAATCATAATTTACCGCTAGATACTATTGAGGCTTTAGCTTGGGGGAGTAATTTAGATTGGGGTTTTAATAAGCATCCACCCATGAGTGCTTTCTTTCCAGAAATATTTTTTCAAATTTTTGGATCTCAAGATTGGGTTTATTATTTGTTAAGTCAAATTTTTGTAATTATTTCTTTTTATTATGTTTTTAAATTTTCAAATGAAATATTTAATAATAAATTATTAGGTTTAGTTTCCGTATTATTAATTGAAGCTATTTATTTTTATAATTTCACCACTCCAGAATTCAATGTAAATGTTTGCCAGCTACCTTTCTGGTCTTTAACAACTTATTATTCATGGAAAATTTATAGCAGTAAAGAAATAAAGTTTTTAGATTGTTTTTTAGTAGGGTTATTTGCAGCTTTTGGATTTTTATCAAAATATTTATTTATCTATTTATTAGCATCTATCGATCTTTTATTTATATATTTAATTTTTTTCAAAAAAGAGAGAAGGTTCGATTTTAAATATCTAATCACTATCGAAGTTTTCCTAGTAGTTTTAGTTCCACATTTTATATGGTTATATAACAATGATTTTATTACTATTACATATGGATTGGCCAGAACTGGCTTAGAACAATCTATCTTCATGGATCATGTTAAATTTCCAATAATCTTTTTGTTAAAACAAGTAGGGATATTAATTCCTTTTTTAATACTATCCTGGCTATTAGTTAAAAAAATTAAATTAAATTTAAACTTTAAAGATAAAAAATTACTATTTTTAATAGCAATTAATATTTTGCCAATTGCTTTAATGTTTTTAACATCATTAATTACTGGATCAAAAATAAGAACTATGTGGATGACACCATTCTATTTGTTTTTTGGCACATTAACTGTTTATTTGTTTCAAGCTCAAATTAATCTTAAAAAGTTAAAACCATTCATGGTTGGGTTTATTTTCTTCTTTTTTTTATCGCCTGTGCTTTATGCTTATGTTTCGATTTCAAAAGACGATAAGAGAACTGATTATCCAGGCAAAGAAATCGCAGTTAAAACTCAATATGCCTGGGATCAACAGTTTAACTCAAAAATTAATGTAGTTTTAGGAGACGAATGGAATGCTGGAAATCTTTCATATCATTTAAAATCAAGACCAGTTTGGGAGGGTTTTGTTGAAAGAGAAAAGTTGGATCAATTGAAAGATTATATGTGTCTTGATAATGTTTGTGTAGGGTCAAGATAGATGAAATATGTAATTTTAATTCCAATTTATAACGACAGAGAGTCTTTAAAGTTACTGGTAGAAAATATTAATTCTCAAATAAAAGATTTAAATCATGAGGTATCTTTAGTTGTTATAAATGATGCTTCATCCCAACAAATAATTGATACTTATACAAATATAGAAAGCATTAGCTCTTTTGAAATAATAAATATGAAAGAAAATAGAGGTCATACAAGATGTATTGCATCTGGTTTAAAATATGTCTTTGAAAAAAAAGATTTTGATTTTGTAATCCCTATGGACGGCGATGGAGAAGATAGACCTGATGAAATTAAAAATTTTATTCAACTTTCAGAACAATCAAGTGAAAGGTCAATTACTGGCGAAAGAGTTAAAAGATCTGAGGGTTTATTTTTTCAATTATGTTATCAATTTCACAAGTACTTAACTTTGGCATTTACAGGACAATCAATTAAATTTGGGAACTTTACATGTTTATCAAAATCAACTGTAAAGAGACTGTTAGATGAAAAGGCTACCTGGAATAGTTTTTCTGGTTCATTAAAAAAAATAGAAAAAGATTTAATTTCTATTCCATCCACACGAGGCAAAAGATATTTTGGACCATCTCAAATGAGCTTCTTTAATTTGTTAAAACATTCACTTTCAATAATTAGTGTATTTAGAAAAACCGTACTTATTAGGTCAGCTTTATTTATAATTTTTTATATTTTACTTATTAAAAGTTATGCATCTGTAATTACATCATTGCCTTTAGTTTTGTTATTAATTATGATTTATTCAATTTCTAGTTTAGCTTTAAGAGAAAATATTGAAGAATTTAATAATTGTTTAAAAAATATTCATGATATTGATAAGATTAAATAAATTATGAAAAACTTTTTTAGAAAAGTTGCATTTGGTATTAGTCCAAATGAGGAAGTTCCATCAGATCCATTAAAATGGGCACTCAATCAAGTTGATGAAATTCCAGACTTTTCGTGGAAAGGAAAAATCTACTCTGAAAAAGAACTTAGAAAACATTATAGAGATTGGGTTTATGGTGACAGAAAAGTTTTACGAAAAAAATATAAAGACAACAAAACTCTTTATAAAACACACAAAGATATTTTAAGACACAAAACTGGTCAAAAATTTTGGGAGTCTTTAGAAATTTCAATTAGACACAACGAGGGAATAAATAGTAACCACCCTGTATTAGCAAAACTCTGGATGTTTTGGGGGAATTTTTTTGCAATTAGCGAAAAAGATTTTTTTAGCAAATTATTCGACAGGTCCTTATCAAAGAGAAATTATTAGACCCAATCTAAATCAAACTTTTGAAAAAATGGTTTATGATGTCACAACCTCTTGGGCAATGATCCATCATCTAGATAATAGTGAAAGTGCAGGTCCAAAGAGTGTTACTGCTGGTGAAGAGTGGAGGCGTAGAAAAAAAGAACCCGCAACAATTAATGAAAATCATGGAAGAGAGCTCTTAGAATTACATACAGTTTCACCAAAAGCTGGATACACCCAAGAAGATGTTATTCAATTAGCGTATATTATGACAGGTTGGCAACATAGATGGAGTAAAAAAAATTTAGAAACAGGTAATGTTTGGTTTAACTCTGAATATCATCAAAGGGGAAAAAAAACTGTTTTAGGAAAAGAATATAAAAAAGGAAAAAAAGCTTTAGCATCTGTGATCAAGGATCTGGTAAATCATCCAAATTGCAGAGATTTTGTTGCTGAAAGACTTTGTAGATATTTAATTACAGATGAACCTACAAAAGATATGAAACAACCTATTATTGATGCTTTCAAAAAATCTGATGGACATTTACCTGAGATACACAAAGCAGCAATAAAGGTAGCATTTGATTACAACGGTAAATATAAAAAATTTCAAACGCCTGAAAATTGGTTAATTCAAGTTGCAAAAATTGCTGATTTAAATTGGCCACCATCACCAGAGCTTATGGATAAATACGAACTTGGTCAGAGACCTTTTGATTCACAGCGAGAACCTGAATGGATTTTACAAAATATTGGTCACCATCCTTACAGAGCAAAACAACCAAATGGTTGGTCAGATCATTCCGATGATTGGATTTCACCAGAATTATTAATTAGAAGACTTGTATACGCAAAAGCAAGTTACAATTTTTCTAAAATGGAAAATAATAAAAATGCTGCATATTATGAAAGTATAGTTGAAAAAAATTTTGATAATCCAAGTAAAATAATGAAATATATTAACCAAAAAAATAGACCCGTTGAAAAACATACTTTACTTTTTAACCACCCGGAGTTTTTAAAAGCATGAAGATATCGAGACGAAATTTTTTAAAAACCACAGCTTTAACATCATTGTATTTCGCTGGCTTTGGAGGGGCAAGCTATGCAAATTCAGGAACAAAAAAAAATTTAGTTATAATTATGTTGCGTGGGGGAATGGATGGTTTATGTGCAATTCCTGTTAAAGGTGATAAAAATTTTGAAAAACTAAGAAGCAAAATAAATCTTGATAGAACATTAAAATTAACATCAGATTTTGATTTACACCCAGCATTAAAAACATTCAAAAGTCTATGGGATCAAAATTTAAGTGCAGCAGTACATGCAACAAATATTCCTTATACAGGTAGATCACATTTTGATGGTCAAAATTTAATGGAGTCGGGTGGAAAAATTCCTTACCAAGAAAAGACAGGTTGGCTTGGAAGAGGAATGAAAACAGCTGGGCTAACAGGGCAAGGATTAGCTTTAGCTCTACCAATGCCTTTATTGATTAGAGGAGTTCCAATGAATAATAATTATTTTCCTGTAGGTCGTAGTCTGCCATATCCTACTACGTTAGAATTAATAAAACAAGCATACAAAGATCATGATGAAAAATTGTTAAGTGATAATTTAGAAATAATTCTAAATAGAGATTTTAACAACAGATCAAGGGATGATGCTTGGATTTTAGCTTCAAGTGCTGGTACAGAGTTATCAAAACCTGATGGACCTAAAGTTGCAGTTTTTGAAGTGGATGGCTTTGACACTCATGCTGCACAAGGCGCAACAGATGGGGCTCATGCAGATTGTTTATCTGATTATGACAACATCGTTAGGTCTCTAAAATCATCAATGTCTGAAGAGGCATTTAATAATACTTTAGTTTTAACACTCACAGAGTTTGGCAGAACAATTAAGCAGAATAGCAGCAATGGAACAGAGCATGGTTACGGCTCAGCTATTTTAATGGCAGGAGGGCTTGTTAAAAAAGCTCAAGTTCATACCGATTGGCCAGGACTAAAGAAAAAAGAACTATTTGAAGGAAGAGATTTAAATTCTACAATAGATTCTAGAGCAATTTATGCTTCAGCAATGTCTACAGTGTTTGACGTAGATTTTAAAAAAATTACAAAATATGTGTTTTGGGGGGAGAATTTACCAAATTTATCGGATAAGCTATTCAAAGCTTAAAGTCTGGTTGTGCTGACTTTTAAAAAAGGGACAACAAAAAGGTTAACTTTAAAAAGAAAGACAGCATGATGAAAAAAATATTACTAATCATCACTTTAAGCTTATTAACTTCAAGCAATGCATTTGCTGAGAGATTAAATTGGTTTTTTAGTAAGTGGCTTTCTGAAAACGGACATCATCAATATTTAAATGAGCAAGGATCGCACAATCTAAATATCAAAATAAAAAATAAAGCATTATCAGCAACTAATATTGCTTATCATTCAAACCCAAACAGAGATACGCTGATTTATTATTTATGGAAATATTCATATAGAGATAGAAGTCAACATTTAAAAGAGTTTAAACCGACAAATAGTTCCTACGATTTTAAATTCAACTTAATTGAAGATAAATTTGTAAAAAAGCAAATGAAAACAAAAGGTATCCTTAGTTATTTATATTATCAAGATGGTGAAGTATTAATTGACGAACTTTCTCCAAAAGAAAGACTGGGAGAGTTTTTGAATAATGAAACAAAATTTTATTCAATGTCAATGGGTAAGTCAGTAACTTCTTATTTAGTAGGTCACGCAATATGTGAGGGTTATATTGATGGAGTTGATGCTAGAGTAAATGACTGGCCTATAATAAAAGATTCACTTTATCATGATCAAAAATTAATTAATTTTTTAAATATGAATACTGGTGATCAAAAATATATCGATGAATTTGAAGATGGTACCAGTAAATTAGGTGCATATGAAGATAGAGATATTTTAACAACCATGCGCTCTTACTTTAACAACCAAAATACAAAAAAATCAAAGGAAAGATACAACTACAATGGATTTGTTACTCAGTTAATTTTAAACTATATGAAATTTAAAATTGGTGAAGATTATGACAAATTTTATAGCAGAGTTTTCAACGATAAAATAAAGATCAAAAATAGCATTCGTTATGGCTACACTAGTTTAAATGAAAATTGGGGAAATGGACATCCTAACATAATGGCAACGAGATTTGACTATCTTAGAATAGCAAAAGCTATAATGGATGATTATCAAAATGATACTTGTGTTGGAAAATATTTAAAAGAAATTTACGAAAGAAGAATACCTAAAAAATTAACGGAAAAAAGAAACGAGCCTGCATTTAATCGTACAAAATCATATGGGGGTCAATTTCATATGGATTTTCCAGGATTAAAAGACAAAATTATCTTTGGAATGGGTGGCTATGGTGGGAATATGATTTTAATTGATGTAGAAAATTCAAGAATACTGATTGTTAATTCACTCCATTATAACAACACTAAATATAAATATAATCACAAAAAACTACTGTACGATCCATTTAAAAAAGGCAAATGAAGAAAATCTTAACAGCTATTTTTATATTAATATTTTCAACTTCTGCTTATTCAAAACATAAAGAAGAAGAACAAAGGTTCACAGGCATATCTTATTCTGCTCCTGGAAGTAAAAGCTATAAAAAATTAGATACACAATTAAAAGATAATAAACTTTCAAAATTTGTTCAAAAACAAATAGATGACAGGGATAAAACCGGTTTAGTGAACTATCTATTATTTGAAGATGGAAAAATTGTAATAAGTAAAAAAAATTATAACGATCAGATCAAAAAAAATAAAAATTTATTGAGATCAAACTCAGTTGGAAAATCAATGATTTCATATGTTGTGGGTCATGCAATTTGCAAAGGTTATATCGACTCAATTGATACAAAATTAAATGATTGGATTGTCTTGAATGACACAGTTTATGCAGACAACACATTATTACAGGTTCTAAACATGACCTCGGGAGATCACGATTTTATAGGTGAAAAGAAATATGATGATGATGGTCTTTTTAAAGGAGAAGATAACAAAAAAATTAATAAAAGAACCGTTGCTGAAAGTATGCTTTGGTTCAAGGGTACCAAAAAAAAAGAGGAAATTTCTCCATATAACTACAGTGCGATGTCAACTCATGTAGCTATTAACTATGCTATCTACAAAGCTGGTGAGAATTACGAAAAATTACTGAAGGAAATTTTTACAGATCATGTTGGTGTAAAAGATGCAATTCATTTTATTAAAGTTTCTTGGTCTCCTAAAGATATTGAAAAGGGAAGTCAGAGATATACATTTTTTGCTACCTCTGAGGATTATTTAAGAGTAGCTAAAACAATTATGGATGATTATCATTCAGATAGTTGTATTGGCAACTATTTAAGAACTCTCTATGAAAATAGAGTTGATAAAAAGAAAAAAGAATACACAACCAAAAAAGGTGTTGCTCAATACTCTAAACAATATGCTGGTCAGTTTCATATATCTGATTTTGGGGTTAAAAGTGTAGTGTTTGGTATGGATGGTTACGCAGGTCAGCAAGTGATCATTGATATGACTAAAAAAAGAATTATTCTCATTCACACAATTGATCAACACTATAATTGGAAAAAAATAGTCTTAGACGTAATTAAAAAAGGTAAATGAAAAAAATTTTAGGGATTGTGGTTCTGGGTTTGTTATGGATCAATACTGCATACGCAGTAAGTTTGCCTAAGGATGTAGCTTCAGGTAGTAAATTCAAAAAAAGCCTTACAGGGAATTATTATAAAAAATATGGAATGCAAGTAGTTAATAAATCAGATGGCCATCCAGTGCGCTCAGGTGAGAAATCTATTAGATTTGAACTTAGAGCTGGTGATTGTGGTAAAGATAAAGATGGTGGTTGGAATGATTGTAAAAAAAATCGTGAAAGACATGAGTTAAGCGGAAGGTACAGGGTTAGCAAAGGTGAGAACTGGTATGCTTGGTCAATTTATATGCCTGAAGATTTTAAAAATGTTGATCCAGTTTCAGTTATACTTGGTCAGTTTCATCAAGAAAAAAAACATGTAATTTGGATGTTTAAAAATAAACGTGGTGGGTATTGGATCGAAAACTATGTTCCAGAATATACTGTAGGAAGCACTCAAATTTTATCTAAAGAAGAGTTGTTAGGAAAATGGAATGATATTTTGGTAAATGTTAATTGGTCACACAAAGACGATGGTTATTTTAAATTATGGGCAAATAATAAATTAGTTCTTGATTTTAAAGGTGCAACAAAATCTAAAGGTGTCAAAACATATTTTAAATTTGGAATTTATAGATCTAAAGTGAGTATTTATAAGCAGATACATAAGAAAGACATACCTATACAAGTAGTATATTTTGATGAAGTAAGAGCTGGTAAAAAAAAAGAAGATGTAATTAAAAATTTGAAATGAAAAAATTTTTAGCAGCAACCGCAGCTTTTTTTAGCAGCTTTTGGTTGATTGTCAGCTTTTGCAGCCTCTAATTCTTTTTGTTCGTCCTCAAGAGCTTTTTGTTTTTTTGAAATCTTATCTTCAAAGTAATCATAAAGAGAAGTAAAGCCTAATTTAGAGGCTTTTTTTTCCTCATAATCTCTTCGCCCTTTTAGGTTTTCAATTATTTTGACTATTTCCTGGTTTTGCATGCTTCTTTTTTATTTAAAAAACCAGATAAATCAACCTCTAATAGTTGGCAAACAATAGAAGTCAGCAGTATCAATTTTAGAAGAATATTGCCTTCTCATATTCCATTTTTTATGAACCCCAGCACTTGCAACACTTAAAGTAGATCTTCCGTATCGATGGTTAGTATTATCAATTGATCTCATTAAACTATTTATTTTTTCATCTTTCTCAGATGTAAATAAATTTGTTTTATCACTAGCATTAGATAATCCTGTTAGCATCACGCCTGCTTTTTGATAACGGTAACCATTTTTAAATATGCTTTCTAATATTGAAACTGCTGTCTTAACCGTTTCAATACTGTTGTTTGTTGCAATAGGAAAATCAACTGTCTTTGCATTTGAATAATAACCAAAGTTTCTTTGGAAAGGACTAGTTCTAACAAATACGGTAATTGCTTTTGCAACTAAAGACTCTGATCTAATTTTTTCTGAAGCATTTAAACAATAGTTAGCAACTGCTTCTTTTAATTCCTGAAATGTTTCGATTCTTTTTCCAAACGATCTTGATACTACACAACTCTTTCTTTTTGTTGTGGTAGTCTCTAATCCGATACAAGAAATTCCTCTAAGCTCCATTGCAGTTCTTGAACTTAGAACGTTTGATGATTTTTTGATCCAGGTATTAGATTTATTCTTAAGTTGTTTAGCATTATAAATTCCATGCTTTTGATAAAATTTAGTTAATTGTCTTCCAACTCCCCATACATCATTAATTTCAACTTTTTCTAAAATAGGGTCTAAGTTTTCTATCCCAATTAAACTTGTAACTCCTGATTGTTTTTTCTTAGCAATATGGTTTGCAACTTTGCTTAAAGTTTTTGTATTTGCTATTCCAATACTTGTTGGAATACCAGTCCATTGTAAAACAGTTTCTCTAATTTCTTTCCCAACTTTTTCTACTTCACTATCAGGAAAGTTTGACAAATCTAAAAATGCTTCATCAATGGAGTAAACTTCTATTTCTGAATTAAATCTTTTAAGAGTTCGCATCACTCTTCTAGATAAATCTCCATATAAAGAATAATTAGATGAAAATACTTCAACTTTATTTTTAAGAATAATATCTTTTGCTTTAAAATAAGGTTCACCCATTTTAATCCCTAAAGCTTTTGCTTCGTTTGATCTTGAAATGATACAACCATCATTATTAGATAAAACAACAACAGGCTTTCTTTTTATTTTTGGATTAAATAATCTTTCGCATGAAACATAAAAAGAATTACAATCAATTAATGCTATTTTTTTAGTACGTTGAATGGATGACATAAGTAACAACTCCCCAAATAAAAATATCTTGTTCTTCGTTAATTAAAATTCTGTCTGAAAACTCTTTAGATCCAGAAGTTAAAAATTTTTTATCTCTTTCTTGAACTAAAGTTTTAACCACAAGCTCGTCATGAACATTTGCAATCACCGTTGAAAAGTTTTTTGGTTTTAAACTTTTATCAACTACCAATAAGTCACCATCATTAATTCCAACATCAACCATCGATTTACCTTGAACTCTGATGATGAAAGTTGCTGGAACATTTCTTATTAAATGCATATTCAGATCAATATCTTCTTCGATATAATCTGTTGCAGGAGAAGGAAATCCAGCACCTGCTTTATGTAGATAATAAGGGATTGTTAGTTTCATGTTCTTGTTTTGTTCTAATTTATAGCCTATTTATTTAATACACTCAAGAGGTTGTATTTTGAGTCCGTAATTGAATCAAAAGTGAATCAAAACGTGAACATCCAAACTACATTTTGTATGCTTGTGGATAACTTCAACCACTAGTAGTTTAAGTTGGTTATTAAGTTATATAAATTTTTATTTGATTATGAGTATTTTAGATTTTGTAATGGTTGGTTCTAATGATTATAAAAAATCAAGTGAGTTCTATGATGCTATTCTTGAACCACTAAAATTAAAAAAAACTGTAACAACAGAAAAGTATATTGGTTATTCTCATTCAAGTGATCCTGACAAAACTTTATTCTATGTGACAAATCCAGTAAATGGTGAACCAGCAACATTTGGCAATGGAACACAAATAACTTTATTAGCAGACTCTAAAGAAGCAGTAGAAAAATTTTATGAAATTGCAATGTCAAAAGGAGCTACTGACGAGGGAGGACCAGGCGTAAGAAGTGATGGAAATTATTATGCTTATATCCGTGACTTTGATGGAAATAAGATTGCAGCTAAAAATAATTTAAAATAAAAAAGGAGTTATATGAAACTAAATTGTCATTGTGGAGCTGTGGAAGCAGAAATTAACGCTACAGTTAACGAATTAGCAAAAATTGTACGATGCAACTGTTCTATTTGTAAAAGAAAAAATGCAACAATGGGGATGGTTAAAAATGAAGATTTTAAAGTTACTAAAGGACAAGATAAATTGAAAATTTATCAGTACCATACTAAAGTTGCTAACCATTACTTTTGTACTGAATGTGGAATTTATACTCATCACAATCCAAGAAGCGCACCTGCTATGACCGGTTTTAATTTAGGTTGTGTTGATGAAGTTAAAGTAGAAGATTTAAAAGAAGTAGCTTTCTTTGATGGACTTAACCATCCAATGGATCAAGAAAAATAAAAATCTGATGAAATTAGCTGAAGAGTGTTTTAAGAAAGTTAAAAAAGATTGCTTCAAGTTTATTAAATCACAAGAAACTTCGACTGAAAAGTTTAGTAATAAAGAAGGGATGATTAAGAACTTTTTA
>CACGJB010000019.1 GCA_902573295.1 uncultured Pelagibacteraceae bacterium
GCAACAAGGTTTCCTTTACTTGTGTAATCATAAGCCGCTTCAGGGTTTTCACTTATCTTTTTTACTGGAGCAGCAACTCCTGGAGAATAAGCCAAAGCAAGATCGCGCTTAGTTGTCATATTTTTAGAGGAAACAATCTCAATCTTGCCTGGTTTTTTGTCTTTATGAAAATCTAAAGCTTCTTTATCTGTGTAATGATCAATTTTTGTTTTTTTCATTTCTGATAACAATAAATGTACAATTGGGGTAAAATTAAGACTAATATGATTTATGAACTTACTTAAGTCAACAGGGACATTTGGTTTTTATACCATTGTTAGTAGATTGCTGGGTTATTTAAGAGATATTTTAATAGCAATATTTCTTGGAACAGGAATGTTGGCGGATTCTTTTTTTGTAGCATTTAGAATTCCAAATACTTTTAGAAGATTGTTTGCTGAAGGCACCTTTAACGCGGCATTCGTTCCAAGTTATTCATCAGAAATTGCTAAGGGAAAAAAACAATCAAACAAATTTGCTAATGATATTTTTAATCTTCTCTTTTTAGTATTGTTATTTTTAACAATAATTATTGAAATTTTTATGCCAGCATTTGTATCATTAATTGCTCCAGGATTTGTTGGGGAAATTGAAAAAATGGAACTTGCAATAAATTTAACAAGAATTACTTTTCCTTTTTTATTTTTTATTTGTTTAGCTTCATTTTTTTCTGCAATTTTAAATTCCCATAATAAATTTGCAGCTGCAGCGGCAGCTCCAATTATTTTAAACATTGTTTTAATTATAATATTAGTTTTTTCTAAATCTTTGGAGGATCAATTAGTTTATTTTCTATCTTATGGTGTTTCTTTAGCTGGTTTTTTACAATTAGTATTTTTATACAAATATGTATCAAAATATTATTCACTAAAATTTAAATTTAAATTAAGAGCTAGCCCTAAAGTAAAATTTTTTTTTAAAAAACTTTTGCCAAGCATTTTTTCTTCTGGAGTTACTCAGATCAATATTTTAGTTGGTACAATAATTGCTTCATTTCAAGCAAGTGCAGTTTCTTATCTATACTATGCAGATAGAATTTATCAAATTAATCTAGCTATAGCTGGTATTGCGATTGGTGTTGTCATACTTCCGCAGCTATCAAAACATATTCAATCAAGAAAAAAAAATAAGATTTTGTTGATACAAAATAAAGCTCTTGAATTAAGTTTATTTCTAAGTCTTCCAGCAACTATAGCTTTAATAATTGGATCAGAAGAAATAATTTCAGCGTTATTTGGTTATGGTTCTTTTAATGAAAATTCAGTCAACAACTCCAGTTTAGCTTTATATTATTTTGCATTAGGCCTACCTGCTTTTGCTTTGATAAAAGTTTTTTCAAGTTTTTTCTTTGCAAATCATGATACAAAAACTCCATTTTACATTTCTTTAATTTCAGTATTGGTTAATATTTTTATTAGTTTGTATTATTTTAGTGAAATTGGATTTATAATAATTCCAATAGCCACATCTATTTCATCCTGGTTTAATTCAATATTGTTATTTTTATTCTTAAAAAACCGACAATTATTTTATTTTAACCAAATATTTTTTATTAAATTAATTAAAATAATCTTTGCATCAATTATGATGGGTTTATTCTTTAATTTTATGTTAAATTTTTTTCAAAACGAATTAGCATTTAATCAATCAATTAAATCTTTTTATTTAGTTTTATCTGTTATATTAGGATTATTTTTTTATTTAATTGTGAGTTATTTCATCAAAGCTTTTCAAATGAATGATATTAAATTAAAGTATTAATTTTATGGGTAAAAAAATATTCTCTGGTGTTCAGCCTACAGGCAATCTTCATCTTGGAAATTATTTAGGTGCCATAAAAAACTTTGTAAACTTAAATAACGACAATGATAACAAATGTATTTTTTGTGTAGTTGATCTACATGCCATTACAGTAATGCAAGATCCTAAAGAACTAAAAAATAATATCCGGGAAACAGTTGCAACTTTTGTAGCAAGTGGAATAGATCCAAAAAAAAGTATAATTTTTAATCAATCTAGAGTAGCTGCTCATGCAGAAGGAGCATGGATATTAAGCTGTGTTGCTAGAATGGGTTGGTTAAATAGAATGACCCAATTCAAAGAGAAAGCTGGAAAAGATAAAGAGAAAGCTAGTATTGGATTATACTCTTACCCAGTTCTAATGGCAGCTGATATTCTTTTATACGATGCTACTCATGTTCCTGTGGGTGATGATCAAAAACAACATTTGGAATTATGTAGAGATATAGCTCAAAAATTTAATAATGATTTTGATGTAGAAAATTTTCTTCAAGTTCCAGAACCTCTAATTCAAAAAGAGTTTTCAAGAATAATGAGTTTAAAAGATGGTTCAAAAAAAATGAGTAAATCAGAATTATCAGATTTAAGTCGAATAAATTTAACAGACGATAAAGATCAAATAATTAACAAAATCAAAAAAGCAAAAACAGATCCTTTACCTATGCCACAAGATATAAAAGAGCTTGATGAAAGATTAGAGGCAAAGAATCTTCTGGGAATTTATTCAAGCTTAAACAACTCGACGTTAGAAAATTCAGTAAAAAATTTTTCAGGTAAAAATTTTTCAGAATTTAAAGAACAATTAGCGGAAGAACTTGTTAATAAAATTGAACCTATTTCTAATGAGATAAAAAAACTTTTAGAAGATAAAAAATTTCTTGATGAAATTCTTCTAGATGGAGTTGAAAAAGCAAATATGATTGCTTCTAAAAAGATTGAAAGAATTAAAGAAATAGTAGGTTTTTAATAAAAATTTATTATCAAGTTTTAATTTTCAAAATATTCACTATATATAATTTATGTTCTTTCCGAGTCTGGAGTTACTAAAATTAAACATGTTCCAGTTGGTAATTCTTCTTTCTTTTTAGAATAAAAATACTCAACATTTTCATTTTTTAAACCTTCCTCGTATTTACCACCAAATTGATCATCAGAAATTTTACCTATGAAACCAACCTGATCACCAAGTTGGGATATACCAACAATAGAATTCGCAACAGATCCTCCAGAGACAGTTTTTTCAATTTTAAGATTTTTTAATAAATTTTTGAATTCATTTTCATCAAAAAATAATTTCATTGTGCTTTTAGTAAGATCATTTTGTGTAATAAAATTATCTTCCACTTTGCAAATAACATCTACAATTGCGTTTCCTATTCCTAAAATTTTCATATTAAGCTTTTTTTGTAATAACAGGTTTTTTTCTATTTGGATAGCAAGTAGTACATATTTTGCAGCTTAAACCATAACAATCTCTTGCCTTACAATATTCTCTGCCATAAAAAATTATTTGTAAGTGAAGCTTAGACCAGGTTTTTTTAGGAAATATTCTCTTTAAATCCTTTTCAGTTTGAGTAACATTTTTTCCATTGGTTAAACCCCATCGTTGTGCAAGTCTGTGAATATGAGTATCAACGGCAAAAGCTGGATATCCAAAGCCTTGGGACATCACTACACTTGCTGTTTTGTGGCCTACCCCAGGTAATTGCTCTAATTCCTCAAATGTTTTAGGCACTTTACCCTTGTGTTTTTCTAAAACTTGTTTTGACATCAAATAGATGCTCTTTGCTTTAATTCTAAAAATTCCAATTTTTTGTATTAATTTTTCAATTCTTTTTCTTCCTAATTTTATAAAGTGTTCTGGTTTATAGTATTTTGGATAAATATCTTTTGTTACATTATTAACGTTTACATCAGTGCATTGTGCAGAAAGCAGCACAGAAATTAATAGTGTGAATGTATTTTTGCTTTTTAAAGGAACAGGCGCTTTAGGGTAAATTTTGTTTAGGGTTTTAATGATGATTTTTGCTTTCTGTTTTTCATTCATTATGAAAAGTTAAGCAAATCTCTCATGGAATATAATCCTGGTTTTTTTTTCATTAACCATTTAGAAGCAGTTAAAGCCCCATCAGAATAAAGGGCTCTATCAAAAGCCTCATGATTTAATGTAATTATTTCTTTACCACTTGAGAATTTCACTTCATGTTCACCAATAATTTCACCTTTTCTAATTGAATTAAAATTAATTTTTTTTCCATAAGGGAAAGATTTTTTATTTAAGAATTTTTTACCAATTAAATTATATAAATTTCTATTTTTTCCATCAGCAATTCCTTTACCTAGCATTAATGCAGTACCGGATGGATAGTCTTTTTTATGTTTGTGATGTACTTCAAATATTTTACTTAAGTATTCATCATTTAATGATTTTGATGCAATTTCAGTTAAATACATTAATAAATTTACACCTAAGCTCATGTTTCCAGCTTTTAAAATAGGTATCTTTTTTGAATATTTTTTAATTTGGTTTTCTTGGTTCCTAGTAAAACCTGTAGTGCCAATTACTACTTTTTTTCTTAGTTTTGAGGCTATTTTGAGTATTTCAAATGTACAATTTGGAACTGTGAAATCAATAATTACATCAGTTTTTTTAAATGCTTTATAAGAATTCAACTCAGGTTTAATTCCATTAAACTTTTTATTCACCAATCTATTCTCTGTAAGCGTAACTAGTTTAAAATTTTTATTTTTTTTCGACGACTTGATGAGTTGTTGACCCATCTTTCCCATACATCCTGAAATAGCTAAGTTAATTTTTTTCATATTTTTTTATGATTTTGTTCCATACTACTTCATATAAAACATAAATAAAGATACTAATAACCATTACCACAATACTGAACAGGATTGATTTGCCCCAACTACCAAACCAAAAGTATGAAAGTAATGAAATCCAAATTAATCCGATAATTTGCCAAATAATTGCTTTATAAAATAATAATTTTTTACCCATAATTCTCCTTAAAGTTAATGTTAGTTAATCTCTAAAGAAAATTTTTATGAGTCCTCACTAAATACTTTTTTGATAAATAGATGACAGTTCCAATTTTTCCAGAAGTTAAAAACAAATTTGTTCATTGCTAGTTCTTCCAGAAATCTTTTGCTTTTTGAAAAAATTTTTTAATACTTGGATTTGACTTATCGTTTTCAATTTCTCTAAATTGCTCTAATAATTCTTTTTGTTTTTTATTCAAATATACAGGTACCTCCGTTTTAACTTGAACATATAAATCACCAAAATCACCTCTTCTCATGAATGGCATTCCTTTACCTTTTAATCTGAATTGTTTTCCATTTTGAGTACCATCAGGAATCTTTATTTTTGCTTTTCCTCCATCAATAGTAGGAATTTCAATCGTTGTTCCTAAAGCTGCATCAGCTAAGGAGAGAGGAAATTCAAAAAATAAATTTTCGTCTGATCTTTTAAATAAGTTATGTGAATTTACATTAATAAACAAATAAAGATCACCTGTTGCTCCACCCCTACTTCCTGCTTCACCTTTGCCCGCGAGTCTTATTCTTGTACCATCATCAACACCTTTTGGAATTGTTACAGATATTCTTTTAGAAGCTTGTTTTTTACCTTGTCCATTACAATCATTGCAAGGATTAGTAATTTCCTCACCATTTCCATTACATTGGGGACAAGTTTGTTGTACAGTAAAGAATCCTTGATTGGATCTTATTCTACCATTTCCACCACAATATGAGCATCTGTCTGGGGAATAACCAGGCTTGGATCCATTACCTTTACAAGTTCCACACTGTTCTGATGTTGAAAATTTAATATCTTGCTTTTTTCCACTATAAGCTTCCTCAAGAGAGATTGATAAATCATATCTTAAGTCAGAACCTCTGTTATTGGATTTTCTACTTCTTGATCTTCCACCTCCTCCAAAATCACCAAAGAAATCTTCAAAAATATCTGAAAAATCTGCTCCACTGAAACCACCAAAGCCGCTACCTTGCCTACCACCACCGTTTTCAAATGCAGCGTGACCAAAATTATCGTAGTTTTGTTTCTTCTCTTTATCTGAAAGTATTCCGTAGGCTTCACTAGCTTCCTTAAATTTTTCCTCTGCTTTAGAGTCTCCTGGATTTTTATCAGGATGATATTTAACAGCTAATTTTCTATATGCAGATTTTAATTCTTCAGGACTTGCGCCTTTATTAACGCCTAGGACATCGTAATAGTCTCTTTTAGCCATCAAATTACCCCAGACAATTAAATGTCAGTTTAAGCGCTTTTTTCTTTATTCTCGTCTTTTACTTCTTCGAAATCAGCATCAACAACATTCTCGTCTTTCTTACCTGCATCATCTCCACCATCATCTTTTCCAGATTCAGGTTTTGCACTTTGTTGTGATTTATAGATTGCTTCTCCAAGTTTCATTGAAGCTTGAACTAAAGCTTCAGTTTTTTTCTTGATATCTTCAATATCCTCACTTTTTAAAGCTTCTTTTACAGCCGATGATGCATCTTCAATTGCTTTTTTCTCTGCATCAGAAATTTTTGATCCATGCTCTTTTAAATTCTTTTCTGTAGAGTGAATTAGAGTATCTGCTTGGTTTCTAACATCAACTGCCTCTCTTTTCTTTTTATCAGCTTCTTTATTAGATTCTGCATCTTTAACCATTTTTTCAATCTCTTCGTCGCTTAGTCCACCGGAAGCCTGGATTTGAATTTTTTGTTCTTTACCAGTTCCTTTGTCTTTAGCAGAAACATTTACGATACCATTAGCATCAATATCAAAAGTAACTTCAATTTGAGGAACACCTCTTGGAGCTGGCGCAATACCTACTAATTCAAAATTACCTAAAGCTTTGTTGTCAGCTGCCATTTCTCTTTCACCCTGAAGAACTCTGATAGATACAGCTGGCTGATTATCTTCCGCAGTTGAGAATACCTGACTTTTTTTAGTTGGAATTGTTGTGTTTTTATCAATTAATTTAGTTGAAACTCCTCCAAGTGTTTCAATACCAAGAGATAATGGAGTTACATCCAATAGAAGAACATCTTTTACATCACCTTGTAATACTCCAGCTTGAATAGCAGCACCCATTGCAACTACTTCGTCTGGATTCACACTTTTGTTAGGATCCTTTCCAAAAAAATTTTTAACTTCTTCTAAAACTTTTGGCATTCTGGTCATACCACCTACCATAACCACTTCATCAATTTCACTTGCAGTAATTCCTGCATCTTTTAAAGCAGTTTTGCATGGAGGCATTGTTCTAGCAATTAAGTCTTCAACTAAAGCTTCAAGTTTTGCTCTAGTCATCTTTAAATTAATATGTTTTGGACCTGTTTTATCTGCTGTAATAAAAGGTAAGTTTATATCTGTTTGTTCTGCAGATGATAATTCTATCTTTGCTTTTTCAGCAGCTTCTTTTAATCTTTGTAAAGCAAGTTTATCTGACTTTAGATCAATTCCATTATCTTTTTTAAATTCAGAAATTAGATAATCAACAACAGCATTATCAAAATCTTCACCACCTAAAAAAGTATCACCATTAGTTGATTTAACTTCAAATACACCATCACCCAATTCTAAGATAGAAACATCAAATGTTCCTCCACCCAAATCGTAAACAGCAATTTTTTTATTTTGTTTTTTATCTAAACCATAAGCTAGAGAAGCAGCTGTTGGTTCATTTATAATTCTTAAAACTTCTAATCCAGCAATTTTTCCTGCATCTTTAGTTGCTTGTCTTTGCGCATCATTAAAGTATGCGGGTACAGTAATCACAGCTTTTGTTACGGCTTGACCTAAATATTTTTCTGCAGTTTCTTTCATTTTTTGTAAAATGAATGCTGAAATTTGAGAAGGAGAATATTTTTCACCTTTAGCTTCTATCCAAGCATCACCTTTTTCAGAATTAACTATTTTAAAAGGTGCAGCTTCCACATCTTTTTTTACAGTTGGATCGTCGAAATTTCTTCCAATTAATCTTTTAACTGCAAAAATAGTATTTTCAGGATTTGTAACAGCCTGTCTCTTCGCCGGTTGTCCAATTAGTTTTTCGTTTTCATCTGTAAAAGCTACAACTGATGGAGTAGTTCTTGCTCCCTCAGCATTTTCTAATACTTTGGCTTGTGTTCCTTCCATAATGGCAACACATGAATTTGTTGTTCCTAGGTCTATTCCAATAATTTTACTCATGATTTAATGTCTCTCTTTCGTCATATAGGGTTTAAATGCAAAACTACAAGTTGATCTCATAATTATTTATTTTCTGAATTTTCCTGATTTTCCTCATTTTTTTCGTCTTTTCTTGCTATTTTCTTTGACACTCCTACTAATGAGGGTCTAAGCAATCTGTCTTTTATAGTAAAGCCTTTTTGAATTTCTTGGATTATTGTTCCAGGTTCTTTTGTGTCATCTTCTATTTCCATCATTGCTTGATGAAAGTTTGGATCTAGTTTTCTGTTAAGGCTGTCTATTGGTTTAATATTATTTTTTTCAAATATTGAGATTAGATCTTTTTTAATAATATCTAAATGTTCTAGCGTTTTATTTAATGCTTCAGTTTCTTTTAAATTATCATCACTTTCAAGAACTTGTTTTGATCGATCCAAGTTATCAATCAAATTTAACGCTTCTTTAGCAAAACTATAACCACCATATTCAAAAGCATCCTCTTTTTCTTTTTCAAACCTTCTTCTTTGATTTTCCATCTCAGCAAAGCTTCTTGCTAATTTATCCTCAAGTTCAGCAATTTTTTCTTCAGGGGTTGGTTCTTTAATTTCTTGTTCTGTTTCTTTTTTATTTTCTTCAGCCGAGTTTTCTTCAGGTTTATCAGTTTCTTTTACTTTATCCTGTTCTTGATTTGTAGAAGGGCTTTTCTGGTTTTCCTCTTTTTCCATAGTCTGTTATATGGTAAGGATTTTATTAATTTCTAGATGTTTAAACAAAAATTTAATAAATTACTTATTGGCACTAACAACAAGGGTAAATTACGTGAAATCAAGAATTTGTTGCCAAAAAGCCTCAAAATTCACTCTATATCCAAATTTAAACTTAAGAGCCCAGTTGAAAATGGAAAGTCATTTAAAGAAAATTCATTAATTAAATCTAAATATTTCTCAGAAAAAACAGGGCTAACTTGTTTAGCTGACGACTCAGGTTTAGAGATAGATCTTTTAGATAAAAGTCCTGGAATTTATTCTGCAAGGTGGGCAGGAAAGCATCAAAATTTTAGTAAAGCTATAAAAAAAGTTTATAGAGAATTAAATAAAAAAAATAAAAATTGGAAAAATAAAAAAATTAAAGCAAGATTTATTTGTGCACTTTCTATTTCATATTTAGATAAAAAAATTGCTTGTGTATTAGGAAAAGTAGAAGGTTATATTTCGGATAAACCAAAAGGAAAAAATGGATTTGGATACGATCCAATTTTTATTCCCTTAAAAAAAAGAAAAACCTTTGGAGAAATGAAGCCATCACAAAAATATAAGATGGATCATAGATACCAAGCTTTTAAAAAAATTAAAAAATTTCTATAAGTTTTTTATCCTTAATTTGATAAAAATTAAGTCTGTGATTTATTTTATTATTTTTTATATCAAAAATTCCTATTTTTCCTTTGAATGAATTTTTTCTCTTGAAAATTTTACTTAGGTTTTCTGCATTTGAATTTATTGATAAATAATAAACTAAACCAACTAAATCATAACTTAATAAAGATAAATGGCTAGGATCCTCATTAAATGCGTTAAAGTATTTTATTTTGTAATTATCAAAATTTTCTTTATTTATTGATGGATAATATAATGGTTGAATATCTGTTTCGTTTAACAAACTTTCATCAAACCATTGATTTAAAGTTATAAAATATTTATTTTTAGGAAGTACGTCGGTGTATAAAAGTGATGTAGTTACACTTTTTAGACTTTCATCAAAATCTGCAATTACAACAGCATCAAAATTTAAGCCACCTAAAGTATATCTTTTTTCAAGTCTTTTTATTTTTTTTTCTTTATTTGTGTCATCCGAATTTTTTATCCTATTTATTTCATCTTCTAAATTTTGTTTTCTTATTTTGTAGTTTGTAATTTCTTCTATTTGTTTTGTTAGTTTTGTGGGTTCTGTATTATATTCATAATCTTTGTAAATTTTAATTTTTGAATTTTTAATTCCTCTTTTAACTTCAAATTCGTAATCTTGGATTGGTGTTAAAAAAATAGTTCTTTGTATTTGATTAGTTTCTAAAAATTTTTTTATTGTATTAAATTGTGATGTAGAGTTAATACCAGCTGAGATTACATTTTTTGGAAGATCTAAAGTTTTATTTGTTAAAGATAAAAAAGTTAAATTTTTCATCTCATCTAAATAAGTTAAACTTTCATAGAACACAGGACCAATAACAACTTTTATTCCCATTTCACTTAATTCAAAAGCTGATTTTAAGGTCTGATTAGCTTTGGTTGCAGTATCTTTCGGAAAAATTTCAATTAAATTATTATCAATATCTTTAACAGCCAATCCGACTGCTTTAATTATTGATTCTCCAATTTCCTTATTTTCTCCTGTCATAGGAACCAATAATCCTATTTTGATTTTCTCTTGAGCATTTACACCTTGAAAAAACAGAAAATGAAAACTCAAAGAAATAAAATAAATAATTTTAATTAATTTAGTCATTTTGATGTTAGTATAGTATTTTTTAAGCTAAATTATGATCATAAAACCACAATTTAAATTAAAAGAAAATGAAAATGGTCTTTATTTGGTATCAACTCCCTTAGGAAATCTAAAAGATATAACTTTAAGAGCAATTGAGGTTTTACAACAATCTGATTATATTTTATGTGAAGACACTAGAGTTTCAAAAAATCTTTTAGATCGATATCAAATAAAATCAAAATTAGTCTCAAATCATAAATTTAATGAAAAAAAAAACTTAGTAAAAATTATTGAAGATTTAAAATTTGGAAAGATAATTTCTTTAATATCTGATGCTGGTACACCAAGCATTTCTGATCCAGGTTCAATATTGGTTAATGAGTGTATTAATAATGAGATAAGAATTTTTCCTATTCCTGGCCCTTCAGCTGTTGCTACAGCTATTTCAATCAGTGGATTTTCAGATAAATTTTTGTTTTGTGGTTTTCTTCCAGACAAAAAACACCAATTATCTAATGAATTAAAAAAATTTTCTGAATTTGAAAATTCTTTAGTTTTTTTTATTTCCCCAAAGAAAATTAATAAAATCATACCTGAATTAAAAAATAATTTTAGTGGAAGAAAGATAGTTTTTTGCAGGGAAATATCAAAAATGTATGAGGAATTTATTAGAAAAAACGTAGATGAATTAGAATTATTTGAAAAAGAACCAAAAGGTGAACTTACAGTTGTTATATCTGAAAAAAAAATAAATAAAAATATCTCTAAAAAATTGACTGAATTTGATATGAATATAATAAAAAAAATGATTAATAAATTGTCGACTAGAGAAATTATAGATATTTTAAGTCAAATTAGTAATGTATCTAAAAAAGAAATATATAATTATTGTCTAGAATTAAAAAATGAAAAATAAATCATTAATTTTTATCTTAATCAGTTTTATTTTAACTGGATGTATTGGTGTTGGTTCTAAAGGTCTCTTCGGAACTGGTGTTTCAGTTGCTTTAGACCCAAGAACAGTAGGTACTCAAATAGATGATTCAATAATGCAGAAAACAATAAGTGCAAAAATTTTAACTAGGGATAAAAAACATATTATTTCTGTAAAAACAAAAGTTTTGGATGGCAGAATTTTTATAACTGGAAAAGTAGATAATCCAGAAGAAAAATTGATTATTACAAAATTAGCTTGGGAAACAAAAGGTGTTCGTTCAGTTAGGAACGATATAAAAATAAAAGAGAAATTTAAATTTAAACAATCTGCTAAAGATATATTAATTACATCTCAGCTTAGAACAGCTTTGATTGTAAATAAAAATATTAAGTCTACTAATTATCAAATCGATACATATAAAAAAAAAATTTATGTTTATGGTATTGCACTTACACTTGAGGAAAAAGATTTAGTTATCAGTGAGGCTAAAGAAATTCTCGATGTAGAAGATGTAATTGCAAGCATAATTCTTGTCGAAGATTTAAGAATTCAAAGAGAATAATTATTTTTTGTAATCAATTACTTGAGAAGAATAAGCGGCAATGGATGCTAAATTAAGTATTTCTGAAGTTGATGATCTTAAAGGTGCAATTTCTATTGGCAAGCCTAAGCCAATTAATAATGGTCCAATAACTTTTGTGTCTCCAATTGTTTTCATAAGTTTATATGAAATTGCTGCACTATGCTGTCCAGGCATTATTAAAATATTTG
Organism: uncultured Pelagibacteraceae bacterium; assembly: GCA_902573295.1. Lineage (GTDB taxonomy): Bacteria > Pseudomonadota > Alphaproteobacteria > Pelagibacterales > Pelagibacteraceae > Pelagibacter. The sequence goes on from CACGJB010000019.1 coordinate 12,234, forward strand.
CTTTACCAACTATCTTTGCAAAAGGATAAAGTTCTTCATACTCTGGATTAAGAGCAACATCAGGCTGCATATCTCCATCAAATTCAAAGTCTACTTTTTTTTCTTTTAATATCTCAACTGCGTTACGAATATGTTTTGTTCTACTAGTGAGTGGTTGTCCAAATGTAGAGTGGGATACAAAAGCAACTTTAGGATCAAATCCAAAAAGTCTCACTACCCTTGCCGTAGATATTGCTATTTCAGCCATTTGTTCAGAAGTGGGATATTCATGAACACTTGTATCACCAACAAAAATAGTTCTTCCTTTATGGACTATCATGTTTAATCCAAACATAATTTCTCCTTTTCTAACATCTACAACTTGTTTAATTTTTTCAAATGAAGCCCCAAAACGTCTTGTATTACCTGTTACAGCACCATCTGCGTCTCCACATGCAACCATACTAGTGGCCCAAACAACTCTATCATTTCTTATCATTCGGTCACAATCTCGTTCTAATAATCCTTGCTCTCTTTGTAATTTTTCAAATAAGTGTTTAACGTATCTTTTTCTTTTTTCTTCATCTTTTGAATTAACAATTTCAATGTCAAAACTTTCACTGTAACCAATATTTTTAATTTGTTCTTTAATTTTACTTTCTTTACCAACCAGGATTGGAATACCCAATTTTGAATTTTTAAATGCTATAGCTGCTTTTAAAGTATTTTCATCCTCACCATCTGCAAAAACAATTCTTTTCTGATTTTTCTTAATAAAAGAGTTAATGCCTTGCATGATAGTTACCGTTGGGTCTAGTCTTTGTTTTAGTTGATCTTTATAGACTTCAAAATCACTTATATCTTTTCTAGCTACTCCAGTATCTATAGCTGCTTTTGCTACAGCAGCTGGTATTACACTAATTAGTCTTGGATCAAATGTAGATGGAATAATATAATCTTTTCCATAATGAGGTCTTTCTCCACCCATAGCTGCAACCACCTCATCTGGAACATCTTCTCTTGCAAGTTTAGCTATTGCATTAGCTGCAGCAACTTTCATTTCTTCATTTATCGTTTTTGACCTAACATCTAAAGCTCCTCGAAAAATGTAAGGAAATCCAATTAAATTATTTACTTGATTAGGATAATCTGATCTCCCTGTTGCAACAATTGCATCATCTCTAACTTCACTAATTTCTTCTGGAGTAATTTCTGGATCAGGATTAGCACAAGCAAATATAATTGGATTTTTTGCCATAGATTTTACCATCTCTTTTTTTAGAACACCTTTTGCAGATAATCCTAAAAAAACATCTGCACCTTTAACAGCATCCTCTAAAGTTCTATGTTTGGTTTTGACTGCATAACTGGATTTCCATTGATCAATTCCCTCAGTTCTTCCCTCGTAAATAACGCCCTTTCTGTCTAGCATTATTATATTTTCAGATTTTACTCCTGAGTTTTTAAATAACTCAGCACAAGCTTGTGCTGAAGCTCCAGCACCATTGACGACAACTCTAATTTTTTTTATTGATTTACCACAAATATCTAAGGCATTAATTAATGCTGCAGTAGTTATAATTGCTGTTCCATGTTGGTCATCATGAAAAACTGGAATATCCAAAATTTCTTTTAATTTCTGTTCTATTATAAAACAATCTGGGGCAGCTATGTCTTCTAAATTTATTCCTCCAAAGCTAGGTGAAAAATTTTTAATGGAATTTATGATTTCATC
>CACGJB010000020.1 GCA_902573295.1 uncultured Pelagibacteraceae bacterium
AATGGGGGGGGTAATTATTTTATTCGGCTTATTGGTATCAGTAATATTTTGGGCAGATTTATCAAATATTAATATTTTATTTTGTACATATATAGCAATTACTTTTGGTTTATTGGGTGCATATGATGACTTTAAAAAGATTAAATATAGCAACTCATCAGGAATTTCTTCAAAGTTTAAAATAACTTCACAAATAACATTAGCAATTATTGGTGTAAGTTTTTTTGTTTATTTAAACGATTACCAAGATTTAAATAATTTATATTTTCCATTCTTTAAAAATTTAATCATAAACCTTGGGTGGTTTTTTATACCATTTGCAATATTTGTAATTATAGGTTCGTCAAATGCTGTTAACCTTACGGATGGACTAGATGGTCTAGCAACAGTGCCTGTAATATTAGTTGCAGCATGTTTTGCTTTTATAAGTTATGTTACTGGAAATATCGTATTTTCGAATTATTTACAAATTCCCTACATAGAAGGAACTGGTGAAGTATCTATTTTTTGTGGTGCAATTATTGGCTCTTGTTTAGGTTTCTTATGGTTTAATGCTCCGCCTGCTAAAATTTTTATGGGTGATACAGGATCATTATCTTTAGGAGGATCTTTAGGTGCTGTGGGAATCATTACAAAGCATGAAATTGTTTTGGCAATTACCGGTGGACTGTTTGTATTAGAGGCAGTTTCAGTAATGGTTCAAGTAATATCTTTTAAACTTACAGGAAAAAGAGTTTTTAAAATGGCACCAATTCATCATCATTTTGAGAAAAAAGGATGGCCAGAGTCTACGGTTGTAATAAGGTTTTGGATCATTTCTATAATTTTGGCAATGATTGGTTTAGCTACCTTAAAACTAAGATAATGAAATTATTTAATAATATTTTTTTAGGAAAAAAAATATTAATTTATGGTTTAGGAAAGAGTGGAATTTCATCTTATAAGTTTTTAAAAAATAAGTCTGATATATATTTGTTTGATGATAATCAAAAAATTAATTTTAAACTCAAAAAAAAAATAGTTAAAATAGATCAAATTCAAAAAATAAATTTTGATAGAATTATTATTAGCCCCGGTATTGATATCTCAAATTGTAAATTATCAAAATTTTTAAAGAAAAATTTAAAAAAAATTAACACTGATCTTGACGTTTTGTTTTCATTTTATAACAATGAAAGTATTACGATTACTGGAACTAACGGTAAATCTACAACTGCTAAAATTTTACATGATGCTTTAATCGATCAAAAAAGAGACTCAAGACTTATTGGGAATATTGGTAATCCAGCATTATCAGAAAAAAATATTACAAAAAAAACAATCTTTGTAATAGAGGCTTCTTCTTATCAGCTAGATTACAGTAGCGTATTTAGATCAAAATATGCGGTAATTTTAAACATAACCGCAGACCATATTGAAAGACATAAAAGTTTAAAAAATTATGTAAATGCAAAATTTAAACTATTAAAATCTCAAATAAGTGGATCTTTTGCATATGTAAAAAAAGAGGATGAACTAATAACTAAAAAATTAAATAAAAATAAATATAGTTCAAAAATCTACAGAGTACAGACCTCAAGTATAAATAAAAAGTTTAATAAAATTACTAATAAATATTTTTTATCTGATGGCAATAAAGAAAATTTATCATTTATATTAAAAATTGCTTCAAGATTAAAACTTAATTACAAAAAATTAATTAAAACAATTAATAAATTTAAAGGATTAGATTTCAGACAACAAATTATATTTGATAAAAAAAATCTTACTATAATTAACGATTCTAAATCTACAAGCTTTGCTTCCTCAGAAAATATATTAAAAAATTTAAATGATGCGTATTGGATCTTAGGAGGGATCCCCAAAAAGGGAGATAAATTTAAACTATCAAAAATAAAGTGTAAAAATATCAAAGCTTATATTTTTGGATTGCATCATAGAAAATTTATAAAAATTTTAAAAAATAAATTAAAAGTTAAAAATTTTAAAAATTTACAAGAAACTCTTAAAGTTATTTTTTCAGAAATTAATATTCAAAAATCTAAAAAAAATATTATTTTTTTCAGTCCAGCTGGAGCTTCATTCGATAGCTTTAAAAATTTTGAAGATAGAGGGTATTATTTTAATCAAATACTTAAAAAGTATACAAATGAAAAGCGATAGTATTGTTTATAAATTTTATTATCAATGGTGGAAAAACATAGATAAATCTATTTTTTTACTTATAAGTTTATTATTTGTTATTGGATTATTTTTTTCTTTAGTTTCAACTTCTCTAATAGCTTCAGATAAGCTTGATACCAACAGTTATTTCTTCTTTTTTAAACATTTGATTTATGTGTTAATTGGGATATTGCTTATTTTTATATTTTCCTCTTTAAATTCAGATCAATTATATAAATACTCTATATTTCTTTTTTTTATCTCACTTATTTCGTTATTTTTGGTGCCATTCGTTGGTGTTGAAGTTAAAGGTTCTAAAAGATGGATAGACTTATTTTTCTTACCAAGATTTCAGCCCATAGAAGTTCTAAAACCATTTTTGGTAATTATTTTAGCAACTATTTTATGTGATATTAGATCAAATATTTTATTTAAGTATTTGATATCTATTATTTTGATATCTATCATTTCTTTACTTTTAATAGTTCAACCAGATATTGGCCAAACTTTATTAGTGGTATTTTGTTGGGCTACTCTAATCTTCACATCGGGAATTAATATATATATTCTTTTAGCTATATGTATTACCGGTACATTTTTGCTTGCTTATCTTATTATTTATGTTCCTAGGTTTGATTATATCCAAGGACGTATTTTTTCATTTTTTAATAGAGAAACAGGTACTCATAATTTTCAATCTGATAAAGCAATAGAGTCAATCACAAGTGGGGGTTTCTTTGGAAAAGGCATAGGTGAAGGAGTTCTTAAAAATAGAGTTCCTGAAGCTCATACTGACTATATTATTTCAGTAATCTCTGAAGAGTTTGGTGTTGTTGCCATAATGTTGATATTGTTATTGTTTCTGATCTTAATTTATATGGTTTTTAAAAAAATAAGTTTTGAGACAAATGATAAAGCTAAACTTATTTTAATTGGATCTATTAGTTTAATATTAATGCAGGCTACTATTCATATTGGGGTTAACATTAGATTATTCCCAACCACTGGAATGACATTGCCTTTTTTAAGTTATGGAGGTTCATCGATAATAAGTACATCCATATTAGCTGGTATAATTTTAAATTTAACAAAAAGAAAAATAACTCAATAAATGACAAAAAAAGTTTTAATTTCTACAGGTGGATCTGGTGGTCATGTGGTCCCTGCAATTACAATTTATAATCACTTAAAGAATACTCATGAAACTGTGATTTCGACTGATAAAAGAGGCTTTAAATATTTAGACAAGAGCTACAAAATATTTGTAATCAACACCCCAAAATTAAATAATTACTTTCTACTTCCTTTTTCATTTTTAAAAATATTTTTTCTAACTGTAAAATCTTTTTTTCTTTTAAAAAAAAATAATATTTCAATTTTAATTTCTACAGGTGGCTATATGTCTTTGCCAATATGTTTAGCAGCAAAAATATTGGGAATTAATATTTTTTTAATTGAACCAAATATGGTTCTTGGAAGAGCAAATAAATTTTTTTTAAATTTTTCAAGAAAATTAATATGTTATTCAAAGAATTTAATTAATTTACCATCTGGAATTAATCACAAATTAACTACTATTAGACCTTTGATACGAAAAGAATATTATGAAACCAGTACGTATCAAAAACATGATAACTTATTTACAATAATAATCATAGGAGGTAGCCAGGGTGCAAAAATTTTTGATGAGCTTTTAAATAAATCTTTTGTTAATGTAGCAAAACAAGCATCTATAAAAATTATTCATCAAACCAGTGAAGAAAATATTAAATTTTTAAAAGATTTTTATTTTGAAAATAATATTGAAAGTAAAGTTTTTAGCTTTGATCATAATCTTAGTGAGGTTTTAAAACAAGCAGACTTGTGTATAACAAGAGCTGGAGCATCTAGTTTAGCTGAACTATCTTTTTTAAATATTCCATTTATAGCAATACCACTTCCATCATCAAAAGATAATCATCAATATGTAAATGCAAAATATTATGAGGAACAGGATTGTTGCTGGATAATTGATCAAAAAAATTTCGATGATCAAAAATTTGAGAAATTTTTGCTAAAATTGACAAATAAAAGTCAGGATTACATGACAAAAAAAAATAATTTACAGAAATTAAATTATCAAAATACATGGAATAATGTTAATCAAAAAATATTAAAAATTATTAATGAAAATTAAATTAGCAAAATCAGAACTGATACATTTCGTTGGAATAGGTGGAATAGGCATGAGTGGCTTAGCATTAATAATGAAGGGTAAAGGTTTTAAAGTTCAAGGGAGCGATATTTCTAATAATAAAAATATTGAAAGATTGAAAAAAGAAAAAATAAAAGTTTTTATTGGACATAAGAAACAAAATATAAATAAGGGAACTATCCTAGTTATATCTTCAGCTATTAAAAAAAATAATCCTGAGCTTGTCGCGGCGAAAAAAAAACAATTACCCGTTTATAAAAGAGGAGAAATGCTTGCCAATATTGTTTCTTTAACGAAAAATATCGTAGTAGTTGGATCACACGGCAAAACCACAACAACATCTTTGATAGCATCTATATTTCAAGAAACGAAAATTGATCCTACAATAATTAATGGTGGGGTAATAAATTCAATAAATAATTCTGCAAAGCTAGGTAAAAGTGATTGGTCTATATTAGAGGCAGACGAGTCAGATGGAAGTTTTGTATTTATACCCCCAACATATTCAATCATCACCAATATAGATAGAGAGCATATGGATTATTATGGTAATATGGATAAATTAAATAAATATTTTCAAAATTTTGTAAATAAGGTTCCTCCATTTGGAAAATCATTTATTTGTTTAGACGACAAAAATAACAAAAATCTAATTAAAAATATAAAAAATAAAAACTTCTACACATATGGCCTGAATACCAAATCTAATTTTTGTATTAAAAATATAAAACATTTAAAGGAGTACTCTGAGTTTGACTTAAATATAAAATTACCTAATAAAAAAAATCAATTAATTAAAAAATTTAAAGTTCCATTATTAGGAACTCATAATATTAAAAATTCTGTAGCTGCAGCTGCACTAGCTTTAACTGTCGGTCTACCAATAAACAATATAAAAAAAGGACTTAAAAATTTTAAAGGAGTACAAAGAAGATTTAATAAAATTTTTAATTTTAATAATGTAGATTTTTATGACGATTATGCCCATCATCCTACAGAGATAAAAGAAGTATTGGATGGTGTAAAAAATGTTTATAAAGATTATGAAACAATATGTATTTTTCAACCACATAGAATATCAAGATTAAAAGATTTAAAAAAACAATTTACCTACGCTTTTAAAAATGCAGATAAAGTTATCTTGTTTCCAATTTATACTGCTGGAGAAAAATATAAGCTTGGATTTAGTTACATAAGTTTTGCGAAAGAAATAATTAAAAACTCAAGAGTCCAGCTATTTTTAGTAGATGATAAATTTCAATTAGCAAAATTTATTAAAGCAAACATACATGGAAAAAAAATTGTTATAGGAATGGGTGCGGGGACTATTTCAAGTTGGATGCGAGAATTACCTAAATTGTTATCATGAAAATTGATTTAAAAGAGCTAATTTCAGAATTTAATAATAATTTAAAGTTAGACTACGATCTTAAAAAAAAAAATTGGTTTAACATAGGAGGTAAAACTAAAGCTTTTTATAAGGCAGGTGATTTAAAAGAATTAATTAAGTTTCTTAAAATAATTCAAAATAAAGAAAAAATATTTATATTAGGAGCGGGTTCTAATACACTTATATCCGATCACAAATTTGATGGAATTGTAATAAAACTTACTCAAAATTTTAATAATATTTCTTTACATTCTGCAGAAATTATCATCGCCGGTAGTGCCGTTACAGATAAGTCGTTATCTGAATTTGCAATGGAAAATAGCTTAGGTGGTTTTGAGTTTCTCTCTTGTATACCTGGCACAATAGGTGGTGGCATTAAAATGAATGCAGGATGTTTTCAAAGGGAATTTAAAGATATTCTTATTTCTATTCAGGCTGTAGATAAATCTGGTAAAGTAATTACTATACCCGCAAAAGATATTAATTTTAAATATAGAGACAGCGGATTATCTGAAGATCTTATTTTTTTAAGCGCATCATTCAAAGGTTTTAAGAAAGATAAGAATACAATTGAAAATGAGATAAGGCTGCTTAAAGAAAAAAAAGAGCAAGCTCAACCAACAAAAATTAAGACTAGTGGTAGTACATTTAAAAATCCTATTAATCAATCTAACAAAAAAGTTTGGCAATTAATCAAAGAGTCTGTGCCGTTAGAAAAATCATTTGGAGATGCATCAATTTCGCAAAAACACTGTAATTTTTTTGTAAATAAAGGTAATGCTAAGTTTGATGATATGAAAAAATTGATAAATTTTGTGTCTGACAGTGTATTTAAAAAAACAGGAATTAAATTAGAAACTGAAATAAAAATATTAGAATAATTTGAAAAAAAAAATATTAATAATATCTGGCGGAATATCTAAAGAGAGATTGATTAGTCTTGATACAGGATCTCAGGTAGCTAAAGAGCTTAAAAAAAATGGCTATAAGGTTAAAATTACAGAACCAGATACTAATTTAGAAAAAAATATTAAATTTTTTAAACCAAATATAATTTTTAATGCTTTGCATGGTCAATTTGGTGAAGATGGTTACATTCAAACTATTTTAGAACAATTTAATATTCCTTATACTCATTCAGGTGTGATTCCATCGGCTATAGCGATGGACAAAGAAATTTCAAAAAAAATATTTGTTAAAAATAAAATAAAAACTCCTAAATTTTTTACTTTTTCATACGATATTAAATTTCTTAATTTAATTAAGAAAATAGAAAAACAACTTAGTTTTCCTGTAGTGGTAAAACCAATAAATGAAGGTTCAAGCGTAAATGTTTATATTTGTGAAAAGAAAAACATGAATAAGATTTTAAAAAGACTGAGAAATTATAAAAAAATAATGATTGAAGAGTTTATTGGAGGCAGGGAAATACAAGTTGCAATAATGGGAAATATTAAGTTAGGAGCAATTGAGCTTAAACCAAAAAGAAAATTTTACGATTATAAAGCTAAATATAATTCAGGTGCAAAAACAGAACATATTATACCTGTCAATTTATCAAAAAGAAAATTAAGTCAAATAATGAATATTGCTTTAAAAGCACATAAAGCAATTGGTTGCAAAGGGGTTACAAGATCTGATTTTAAATATTATAAAGGAACATTTTTTTTGTTGGAAATAAATACCCAACCTGGGATGACAAAGTTATCTCTCGTTCCAGAAATAGCACAGTATAAAGGCATAAACTTTCTAGAACTTATAGAATGGATATTAAAAGATGCATCAACAAAAAGGTAAAAAAATTTTTATATACCTTTTTTTAATGACTTTGGTTGGATCAATTAATAACCTTGAAATAAATAATTATAAAATTTTTAAAATAAGAAATATAGATATTTCAGGCCTAACAAATTTAGAAAACTCAGAATTAAAAAAAAAAATAAAAAATTTAAATTTAAGGAATATTCTCTTTTTAAATAGATTTAAATTATCTCAAATAATTGACTCTAATCCTATAGTGCAAAATTATGAGGTTATTAAAATTTATCCATCATCTATAGATATTAAGATTATAAAAACAAAACTTCTAGCAAAATTAAATAAAGATGGAAAAACATTATTCTTAGGATCTAATGGAAAGTTATCTGAGTATAATTTTTCGAAAAAAAGTTTACCATTTATATTTGGTAATCCTGGCAGTGATGATTTTTTGAATTTAAAAAAAAAGATAGATGCATCAAAATTTTCTTATGGAGAATTTAAAAATTTTTATTTTTTTCCTTCAGGAAGATGGGATTTAGAGCTTAAAAATAATATTTTAATTAAATTACCCGAAAATAAAATTAATGATTCATTGGATTATGCATTTGATTTTATGAAAAATAATAATATTGATAATTTTAGAGTAATAGATCTAAGAGTTAAAAATCAAATAATACTTAATGACTAAAGAATTTGATCTTGATACATATCTAATTATCACTGATTGCAAATTTGTAATTTGTTTATTTAATACAAAAAATTTTAAAAAAATATATATCCAAGAGTTGGAATTTAAAAATAAAACTACAGATATAGATTTTCATTCTTTAAGTGAATTCCTTGAGAACAATATATTCAAAATTGAAAAATTAACTTCTAAGTTTATTAATAATATAATTGTGGTTATTGATAGTGAAGAAATCAAAGATCTAAATATTGGTATTAAAAAAAAAAATTATGTTAAAAATTTAAGTTTTAAAAATTTAGAAAGCATAATTGTAGAAGCTAAAGATTTGTTTAAAGAAACTTACCAAGATCAAAATATTATGCATATAATTGTCCAAAATTATTTAATTAATGGAAAAACTTATTTAAAATTTCAAAAAAATTTACAAACCAATGATTTTGGATTAGAAATTAAATTTATATCAGTTTCTAATAAATTATCTTATCAATTAGAAAAAGTTTTAGAAAAATATCAAATTAAAATTAGTAAATATATAAGTGGGATTTATGTTGAAAATTATTTTCAAGGAAAAGGGAATGAATTTCCCGTTATGGTTTATGAGATAATTAATGGAATAAATGAAAATGAGGTTAAGTTAGTGCCAAAAAATCCATCAAATAAAGGATTTTTTGAAAAGTTTTTTCAATTATTTAGTTAAAACTGTTTTTTCCTGTAACATTTGTTGTTTTCTTAAAATTCCCCAACCAATTTATAATTCTCTAAATGTCGTACTTAACTCAAAAAACAATAAAAAATCCAATTTCATTTGAAGGGATAGGTCTACATACAGGTTTGAGAGTGAGTGTCTGTATAAAGCCAGCTGGACCGGATACTGGAATAGTTTTTAAAAGAGTAGATTTAAAAACAAATAATTTAGTTTATCCAAATTTTATGAATGTAAGTAATACATCACTCAACACAACTATCACTAATGAATTTGGTGTAAAAATTTCTACAATAGAACATTTGATGGGAGCTTTGTTTGGCCTTGGTATAGATAACGTAATTATCGAGCTAAATAATGAAGAAGTTCCAATCCTTGATGGATCAGCGAAAGAATTTATTGAAAAAATAATCCCAGGAGGTTTTGAAGTTAGCGAAGCTCCAATAAAAATAATTAAAATAAATAAAAAAGTGGAATTTAAACATGAAGAAAGAACAATATCAATTCAGCCTTCAAAATTGAGTTTGGATATAGATTTTGAACTAAATTATAATAATCCAGTTATTGGAAATCAAAGAAATAAAATTAATGTATATGAAGATAATTTAGAGGATATTTTTAATTCAAGAACATTTTGTTTATTTGAGGACATTGAAGCAATTAAAAAAATTGGACTAGCTAAAGGTGGAAGTTTGGAAAATGCTGTTGTTGTTAAGGATGATAAAATACTAAATGAAAATGGTTTGAGAAATGAAAAAGAATTTGTAAATCATAAAATTCTTGATTGTATTGGAGATTTATTTACTTCTGGCTATAGAATTGTTGGAAGTGTTAAATGTTCTAAAGGAGGACATTTCCTCACTAATGAGTTGTTAAGAAAAGTATTTAAAAATAGTGAAAATTTTTCAATAATTGAAATTAAAGAAAGAAACTTACCACATACTCTAATAAATAAGAGTTTATTAAGATCAATAGCTTAGATTATATTGAACTTTCAAAATTACTTTGAAGAATATATATATAATTTATGAGTTTTACTAAATTATCATTCTTATTTTCGATCTTAATCATAATTATTTCATGTTCAAAAGAAGAACCTGAGATTAAAAATATAACAAAAACAAGTCAAGAGTTAGAAATGATATCTGCTTATAATGAGGGATTTGAAAAACTAAAAATTAATGACACTTATAATGCAGCTCAGAAATTTTTAGAAGCCGAACTGCTTTTTCCTCAATCCACTTGGGCTCCTAAATCTGCTTTGATGGCTTCTTATTCATATTACTTACAAAATTTTTACTCTGAAGCTTTGTCTAATTTAAATCGATATTTAAAAACTTATCCTAAAGATAAAAATTTACCTTACGCACAGTATTTAATTGGTATTTCTTATTATGAAATGATAGAGGATGAAAAAAGAGATATAAAACCTATACTAAAAGCGAAAGAAAAATTTAATTTAATAATTAAAAAATATCCAAACACAGATTTTGCTTTAGATGCAAAATTTAAATTAGATCTAATCGAGGATATTTTAGCTTCTAAAGAAATTTATTTAGCAAGACATTATCAGAAAAAAAATAAATGGATAGCAGCTATAAATAGATATAAAAATATAATAGAAAATTACGATAGAACAATTTACGTAGAGGAAGCTTTGCATAGATTGGTAGAAATAAATTACAAAATTGGATTAATTGATGAATCCAAAAAATATGCAAATTTGTTAGGATACAATTATCAATCAGGGGAATGGTATAAAAAATCTTATAAGGTATTTAATAGAAATTACAAAGAAGTAGATCCAAAAAAATTAAAAAAAAATAAAAAGGGTGTAATAGACAAATTTAAAAAACTTTTTGATTAATATGAAAAAAGATTTGATCAAAAAATATAATTCAAAAGTTAAATTATATAATTATTACAATAAAAAATATTTTAATGAAAATTATTCAGAAATAGATGATTCAGAATATGATAATTTAAAAAAAGAGATAATTGACCTTGAAAACAAACATAATTTTTTAAAAGATAAAAATTCACCATTAAATAAAGTAGGATTTAAACCATCAAAAAATTTTACAAAAGTAAACCATAAAGTTCCTATGTTATCACTTGCAAATGCATTTAGTGAGCAAGACTTATTAAATTTTGAAAAAAAAATAACTAATTTTTTATCTTTAAAAAAAAATTTTAAAATTTATTACAGTGTGGAGCCTAAAATTGATGGAATATCGGCATCACTAACATATAAAAATGGTATATTTTACAAAGGCCTATCGAGGGGTGATGGAAAAGAAGGAGAGGATATAACTGAAAATCTTGCAACAATAAAAGATATTCCAAAAAAAATCTTATCAAAAAATTTTCCTGAAGAAATTGATATCAGAGGAGAGGTATTTATTCAAAATAGTGATTTTAATGATTTAAATGAAAAGTTTGCGAATCCAAGAAATGCAGCCTCTGGTTCGTTAAGACAAAAAAATCCAGAAGAAACAAAAAAGATACCTTTAAAATTTATTGCTTACGCATTTGGATATGAGAGGGGATTGGCAGTGAGCAATCAATCAGATTTTTTAAAAAATTTAAGTGAATGGGGTTTTAAAACCAATCTACAAAATAAATTAATTTCAGGAGTAAAAAATTTAATAAAAAATTATAATGAAATTGAAAAGCAAAGAGCAAATTTAGATTTTGATATAGACGGTATTGTTTACAAAGTAAATGACTTTTCTATGCAAAGTAGATTAGGAAGTGTTGCTAATGCACCCAGGTGGGCAATAGCCCATAAGTTCTCTTCAAACAAAGGTGTTTCCCAAATTTTGGACATAGAAATTCAAGTAGGTAGAACCGGTGCTTTAACTCCTGTTGCAAAAATTAAATCAATTAATATAGGAGGTGTTGTAGTTTCTAATGCAACGTTACATAATGAAGATGAAATCAATCGAAAAGATATTAGAGTAGGAGATACAGCTGTTATAGAGAGAGCAGGAGATGTTATACCTCACATACTTTCTGTAGATATAAAAAAAAGGTTAAAAAATTCAAAAAAATTTATTTTTCCGGAAAATTGTCCCTCATGTGGATCAAAAACTATCAAAGAGTTCAACAAGATAACAAAAAAAATTGATGCTGTTAGGAGGTGTTCTAGCGAAGGTTATTACTGCGATAAGATTTCAATAGAAAAATTAAAACATTTTGTTTCAAAAGAGGCTTTTAACATAGATGGATTTGGAAAAAAAATAGTTGAAAATTTTTGGAAACTAAAATTTATAAAATTTCCTCATGATATATTTAAATTAGATTATACAAAAATTGAAAAACTAGAAGGTTGGGGTAAATTATCCGTTGAAAATTTAAAGTATTCAATTAATCAAAAAAAAAATATTTCTTTACATAGATTAATTTATTCATTAGGGATCAGACATATTGGATTAGAAAATGCTAAGCTATTATCAAAACACTTTATGTCATTTTCAAAATTTAAGAATTTATTTAAACAAAGTGATTTTGAAGAAATGTTAAATATTGATGGGATTGGTGAAACACAAGTAAATTCAATTAAAAGTTTTTTTTCAAATGAAGCAAATATAAAAGTTTTAAATGAATTAGAAAAAGTTTTAGTAGTAAAAAATGCTATTCAAAATTCTGATGATGGATTATTAAAAAATAAGACTTTTTTAGTCACAGGCAAATTAAATGGAATTAGTAGAGCCGAAATTAAATCTTTGATTGAGGAAAATTCTGGGAAAACAGTTAGCAGCATCTCTAAGAAATTAAATTATTTAATTATTGGGGACAAGCCAACAAAGAAGAAAATAGATAATGCCAAACAGCTTAAAATTAATGTTATAGATCAAGCTGAATTTTTGAAAATGCTAAATAAAACTAGCTAGCCATCTTCTCTCTTTTGGATTTAAATATTTAGATATTTTTGAATAAACCTCCAAGTGATATTTAAATAGATATTTTTTTTCATTTAGTGTTAATAAATCAAAATTGATCAAATCCTTTTCTATTGGCGCCATTGTTAGATTTTTAAATAACAAATTTTTTTTTATTTTTTTAACATAAATTAAATTTTCAATCCTAATTCCATATTCATTAGTTTTATAATACCCAGGCTCATTACTTAAAATCATTCCTTCTCTTATTTTTATGGTATTTATTTTTGTAATTGCCTGTGGTCCTTCGTGAACATTAAGGAAAAAACCTACTCCATGCCCTGTACCATGTGCATAATCTAAGTTATTTTCATTTAAAAATTTTCTTGCTCTTTTATCAATTTTTTTTCCGATATAGTCTTTATTTAAATTGCTTGTAGCTACAGCAATATGCCCTTTTAAAACTTTAGTGAAAATATTTTTAATTTTTTGTTTTTGATTCGAAAAACAAATCGTTCTTGTAACATCAGTTGTTCCATATTTATATTGCCCACCTGAGTCGCACAGTAAAATATCATTTTTATTAATAGTTCTACAGTTTTCTTTTTTTGCTCTATAATGAACAATTGCACCATTCCTTCCAGATCCTGCAATAGTATCAAAACTAGGATAGAGAAAGTTTTTGTTTAATTTTCTAAAATTTTCTAATTTCTTAGCAGCTTCAACTTCATTAATTTTTTTTTTATTAATTTTTTTTATCCAATATAAAAATTTTGTTAATGCTACACCGTCTAAGATATGTGCATCAATCATGTTCTTAATTTCAGTTTTATTTTTAATTGCTTTGAGGAGATAAGTAGGATCTTCTCTATTTATAATTTTATTTTTTGATCTGATAAGATTTTCATAAAATATTGAGCAAGATTTATCGTCTACAATAAATTTTTTTTCTTTAAATTTTAATATTTTTCTTGGTAAATCTTTTAAATTTAGAAATTCATTTTTCTTAATAGTTTTATCTTTTAGTAAATTTTTACATTTTTTTAAATTACTTATTAACAATATTTTTTTAGATTTGCTTATGATTAATCTTGAATTAGGAATAGGACTGTTAGGACCATCATTGCCTCTTATATTTAAAATC
>CACGJB010000021.1 GCA_902573295.1 uncultured Pelagibacteraceae bacterium
TTTTTAACAGCTTCATTCATGATGTTTCTTAATCTTCTTTTAATTTTATTTCTCTTTACTGCATTACCAATTTTTTTTTTAGTTACAAAACTGATATTTAGTCTTTTTTTATCTTTATTTAGTAATTTTCCAAAAAAAATACTTACGTATTTATTGGTAATCTTTTTTTGTTTAAGTAAATTTTTAAATTCTTCGTTTTTTGAAAGAGCAAGTATTTTGCTTTTCATTCTTCTATACAGAAACAGTTAGTGATTTTCTTCCTCTTGCTCTTCTTCTAGCCAAAAGCTTTTGACCACCTTTAGTTTTCATTTTTGAACGAAATCCGTGTTTTCGAGCTCTTTTTTTATTTGAGGGTTGATAAGTTCTTTTCATAATTAGATTTGATATAGTTTTTTATAATTTTTGCACCTTTATATTAGTAATAATTAAAATAGCAAATAGAAGATTAAGCATTAAAATAAGAAGAATCATGGAAAATACAAAAAAAATTAAATTATTTATTGGGTTATCTTATCTATTAATTATTTGTGTATTTTTGTATTTCTTTTTTTCAAAATTTAGTCTTTCAGAAATCACATCCTATGATTTTCTAAGAGATAACCGATCTTATTTTTTTGAACTTAAAAAATCTAACTTATTTTTAATTTCTATTATATTTTTAGCATTAACTATTCTTTGGGTTTTCCCTTTTTTAGGATTCGGATCTCCAGTTGCTTTAATGGGAGGTTTTATATTTGGAAAATGGATAGGTACATTTGTTGTTGTTTTAGGCTTGAGTATTGGTGCTACCTTTTTATATATTTTTGGAAATTATTTTTTAAAACAGTTTATTAGAGAAAAGTTTTTAAATAAGTTTCAAAACTTGGAAATAAGATTTAAGCAATCAGAATTTATTTATTTATTAATTTACCGTTTTATAGGCGGTATACCTTGGCAGCTTAGCTGTCTCTTACCAACCTTATTTAATGTTAAGGTTATAAATTTTTTCTTTGCTACATTGATTGGAATTATTCCTCAAATTTTTTTAGCAGTTTCTATTGGTAGTGGATTAGAAAAAATTATAGACCAAAATACTGAAGTACCAGGAATAACTGATATAATATTTTCACCTGATATATATGTTCCTATTTCAGCTTTCTTTATTTTAGTTCTGATTACGATATTTTTGAGAAAGTTTTTTTATAGAAATTAGTGGTGCTCCCACCCTGTACTGACCAGGGAACTAGTCATTACCAATGACTTGTTATACCATTTAACTACAGGAGCTTAGAGACAAATTGTATTTTATTGATAATAAAGCATTTTTTTCAAATTATTGCCTTAATTTTTTGATGAATATGATTTATATCTATTTTAGGAAAATGTTATGGGAATTCATTACGATTACAAATCAACTAAAGGTAATAAGCTTATGGAAAAGCAAGCTAAAAGAGAAAGAAAGCTTGCTGAAAAAAAGGCTAAACGTTTAGCTAAAGAAGGCCCAAAAAAAGATGAGGAAAAAGCACCTGCACTAGATCCCAATAAACCAATTTCTTTAGATTTCCTGACTAACCCAAACAAAGAATGAGTTCTAAAGAAAAAAATGAGCGTTTAAGTCTGGCGCTTAGAAAAAATTTGAAGAAAAGAAAAATTTTCCAAAAAAAAAATAAAAAGAAAAATAAATAATGTCAATTCAACCTGATTCTTGGATAAAAAAAATGTGTAAAGAGCACAATATGATAGAGCCATTTTTGGATCATCAAGTTTCTGAAGGTAAAATTTCTTATGGATTAAGTAGTATGGGATATGATGTAAGAATTTCCGATGAATATAGAATATTTACTAATGTAAATAGTTCTTTGGTTGATCCAAAGAATTTTTCTGATGATAACTTTATAGAACGAAAAGGACCACACTGTATTATACCACCAAATTCATTCGTATTAGCTAAAACAGTAGAATATTTTAGAATACCAAAAGACGTTTTATGTATTTGTGTTGGAAAAAGCACTTATGCAAGGACAGGAATTATTTGCAATGTTACTCCAATTGAAAATGAATTTGAGGGCAATATTGTAATTGAGCTAAGTAATACAACACCTAACCCTGCAAAAATTTATTCAAACGAGGGAATAGCACAATTTTTATTTTTCAAATCAGATACTCAGCCAGAAACAACTTATAAATCAAAGAACGGTAAATATCAGGGTCAAACCACAATTCAAGTTGCTAAGATTAAAAAGTAATTTATGGATAAATTTCTGATTAATGGCCCTTGTAAAATCAAGGGTAATGTTTCAATTTCAGGTTCGAAGAATGCATCCTTACCGATATTAGCTGCAACATTATTATTTGATAAACCTGTGGTTATCAAAAATTTACCAAGAGTTAGAGACATTAATACAATGTTAAATTTATTAAAGTCTCTTGGTTCTAAAATAATTTTATCAAGAGATAAAAAAACTGCAAAAATTATAAATAAAAAAAATATGAAAACTTTTGCTAGTTATTCTTTAGTCAAAACAATGCGTGGTTCTATTTTAGTTTTAGGTCCACTTATTTCAAAATACAATAAATCTAAAATCTCTTTACCTGGTGGATGTTTAATTGGTGCTAGACCAGTTAATTATCATCTAGCTGCATTAAAAAAACTTGGTATGAAATATGAATTAAAAGACGGATATATTCTTGCAAAATCAAAAGGAAAACTTAGTGGAACAACTATAAATTTTCCAAAGATAAGTGTTGGGGCAACTGAAAATTCTATAATAGCAGCATGTTTAGCAAAAGGAAAAACAGTTTTAAAAAATTCTGCAATAGAACCTGAGATTAAAGATCTTACAAATTTTTTAAATAAAGCTGGAGCGAAAATAAAATGGAAAGGAAGAGTTTGTAAAATCATAGGTGTAAATTCTTTACATGAAACTGAATATTCTGTAATGGCTGATAGAATAGAAGCAGGCACATTTTGTGTAGCTGCAACACTTGCAAAAGGTAATTTACAAATAAATAATTTAAATCCTAAAATTATTAACACAGAAATAAAATTACTAAAAAAAGTTGGTGCTAAAATTAAAACTAGTGAAAATAAAATCTTAATTAAAGGACCTGAAAAAATAAAATCAATAAAAAGTATTAAAACTAAAGAGTTTCCAGGCATTCCTACAGACCTTCAAGCACAATTGATGGTTTTGATGTGCAAAGCAGTTGGCAAAAGTTCAATAACTGAGAGTATTTTTGAAAATAGATTTATGCATGTTGCAGAATTGCAAAGATTAGGAGCAAAAATAAATATTAAAAATAATACTGCTACAATAGAAGGAAATACTAAATTCATTGGTGCCGAATTAATGTCTAGTGATTTAAGAGCTTCTGTTGCTTTGGTTCTAGCAGCTGCAGTTTCTACTGGTAAATCATATATTAACAGAATTTATCACTTAGATAGAGGTTATGAAAAAATAGAAAATAAATTAAAAAAAATAGGTGTTAAAATTAAAAGATTAAAATAGTGAATAAATATTTAGCAAAAATAATAGCAAGCGACCAAGAAGGTTTACAAATGATTTCAGCTTGTAGTTCAGGGGCTAAAGTTAAAATTGCTGATATAAAATATCTCGCATCCAATAAGGTTTTTTTGTTATCAATTGAAAGAAGCAAGGTTGAAAGTGATCAGGAGGATAAAAAAATCAATAGCATTTGTAGGTTTGATTTTGTTGATAAAGTAAGATCAAAGAACATTGATCAATCAAATCAAGAAACAGTTTTAGAACTAATAGGTATAGATTATTTGAAAAATAATGATGTTTATGAAATAAATCTTATTTTTAATAACAATGCGCATATTGCTTTGACTACAGACACTATTGAAGCAAGATTAGAGGATCAAAGTGAAATTAAATAGTTATGAAGATATTAAATAGTAAAAGTAAAAATTTTGATAAATTATTAGAGAATTTGCTTTTACAGAGAAAAAAAAAAATTCAATCAGACTCTGTTTCTGTAACAAATATAATTAAAGATGTTAAAAAAAATGGAGATAAAGCATTATTAAAATACGAGAAAAGATTCAATCAAAATAACATAATAATTCCAAGCACAAAACAAATAAAAAAATCTATAAATTCACTTGATAAAAAAGTAAAGAAAGCAATCGATACGGCTTATAATAGAATTTATAAATTTCATTCACTTCAAAAATTTAAAAATATTTCTTATACAGATAAATTAAAAAACAAACTTGAATATAAATATGTGCCTTTAGAGTCTGTTGCAATTTATGTTCCTGGTTCTACTGCTTCATACCCATCAAGTGTATTGATGAATGCTATTCCAGCAATTGTTGCAGGCGTTAAGAGAATAGTTATGATTAATCCAGGCTATAAAGGAAAACAAAATCCAGCCGTATTATACGCTTCAAAAAAATGCAAAATAAAAGAAATATATTCTATCGGAGGCCCTTCTGCTATTGCAGCAGTAGCCTATGGGACTAAAAAAATTAAAAAAGTTCATAAAATAGTTGGTCCAGGAAACGCCTATGTTGCGGCTGCAAAAAAAGAAGTTTTTGGTGTTGTTGGAATTGAAGGTATGACCGCAGGTCCTTCAGAAGTGACTGTTGTCTGTGACAAATTCTCAAATCCCGAGTGGGTTGCAAGTGATTTAATTGGACAAGCTGAACATGATATTCTTGCACAATGTATTTTGATTTCAAAAGATAAAGATTTGCTAGATAAAGTAAAAATTGAAATTACTAAACAATTAAAAGAAATTCCAAGAGCTTCTGTCGCAAGAAAAAGTTTAATTAATAATGGAGTTCTTATGCATCTTTCTTCAGATGCTAAAATAATTAGTGTTATAAATAAAATTGCACCAGAACATTTAGAATTAAATATTAAAAATTATAAATCGTTAATTCCAAAAATAAAAAATTCAGGATCAATATGTTTAGGAAAATATGCAGTGATGGCAATGACTGATTATAACGTTGGATCAAACCATGTGTTGCCAACTAATGGTTCTGCAAAATACTCAAGTGGTATAAGTGTAAATGAATTTTATAAAAGGATTTCATACATAAACTTATCAAAAAAGGGTATTGAAAGTCTTGGACCATCAGTTATAACACTTGCAAATTACGAAGGGTTGGTTGGACACGCTCAATCTGTAGTAAAACGAATAAGGAGAAAATAAATTTGTCAAAACAAGACTTACTGGAATTTAAAGGTACAGTGATAGACCTACTTCCGAACGCTATGTTTAGAGTAAAATTAGAAAATGGACATACTGTTACTGCCCATACAGCTGGTAAGTTAAGAAAAAACAGAATTAGAGTTCTCCAAGGTGATAATGTGACAGTTGAAATGACACCTTACGATCTTACTAAAGGAAGAATTATCTTTAGGGGATAAATAAGGCTGAGTAGCTCAGGAGTAGAGCAGAGCCCTGAAAAGGCTTGTGTCGGAGGTGCGAATCCTTCCTCAGCCACCACCACAAAGTTTCATCTTGAAATAATCGTAAAAGAAATTAACTTTAAGATATAATAAATAACAAAAGGACTAAGAAATAAGATGAGTACACTACAAGGAAAAATTAAATGGTATAACGGTAAAAAGGGATATGGCTTCATTGAAAGAGATGATAAAGAAAAAGATGCCTTTGTTCACGCTTCAGCGGTAAAAGCTGCTGGTATGAGATATCTCAATGAAGGTGATAAACTTGAATTCACATTAGAAGATGGTCCCAAAGGTCCTTCTGCAGTTAATTTAAAAAAAATAGACTAATTTAGAAATTATTTAAAAGGGCGCTTTATCTATCTAATAGATAAACGTCCTTATTCTATTTAGACCTTGAAAATTAATTTTTTTTGTCTAAAAGACTTCTCATGAATATAAATATTACATACAGAAAGACTTTTAGAAGTACTCACAGAAACTGTTTCCATAGCCAGTAGGCTATTTATTTATATTATAATTTTAAATCCACATAAAATAAGATAAAAACAAAGAGGATAAGCCCGGGTGGTGTAATGGTTAGCACGGAAGTTTGTGGAACTTTAAGTTTGAGTTCGACTCTCAGCCCGGGTACCAAAAAATGAATAAAGAAAAAAAATTAATTCCTGGATTACCTTCAGGATTTGAAGATCGTTGGGATAAAAAACTTCTTCTCAAAAAAAAGCTTTTAAAAGCTATTGAGAATAATTTTATTAAATTTGGAGCTGAGGCTTTAGAAACCCCTTCGTTTGAGCTAAGTGAAAATATAGGATCTTTTTTGGCAGAAGATGATGCTAATCCTATGTCTGATGTATTCTCGTTTCAGGATGGAGAAAAAAGCATTACTCTTAGGTATGATCTTTCAAGCCCACTAGCTAGATTTGTTGCTCAAAATAATCAAGAGCTTCCATCAATTTTTAAAAGGTATGCCATTCAAAATGTCTTTAGAAATGAAAAGGCTGGTAATGGAAGATACAGAGAATTTATGCAAGCAGATTTTGATATCGTTGGAAATGTTAATCCTGCTCAAGCAAATGCTGAGCTTTGTAATTTAATATCAAGTACTTTGTTAGATTGTGGTCTAAAAAAAGATCAATTTACAATTAACATCAGTAACAGAAAAATAGTTCAAGGATTAATTGATGATTTAAAAATATCAGAAGATAAGCAGTTAAAAGTAATTAGAGCAATTGATAAATTAGACAAACCAGGTTTTGGTTTAAAAGGTGTTGAAGATCTGCTTAAAAAAGAAAGAAAAGATATAAGCGGTGCAATCACTAAGGGTGCAGATTTAAACGATGAACAGGCATCTGAAATACTAAATTTTTTAAAAATTAAAGATTTAAAAGAATTAAAAGAAACATTAAAAAATCCATTGTCTCAAGAAGGTATAAAAGAATTAGAACAAGTATTTGAAGTATTGGGTTACAGTTCAAATTTAAATCAGGTCAAAACAAATTTTACAATTGTTAGGGGATTGGCTTATTATTCAGATTTTATTGTTGAAACAAATCTAAATTTTAAAGTCACAAATAACAAAGGCAAAGAGGTCGATATAGGTAGTATTTGTTCTGGAGGAGCCTATGCAAAATTAATCTCGAGATTTAAAGGAGTTGATATTCCAGGAACTGGAATTAGTTTTGGTGTTGATCGATTGTTATTTGGTTTAATGCAATTGGATCAAGTAAAAGTAGATAATCAAAAACCAGTTTTAGTTTGTGTTATGGATGAAAAATATCTTAAAAATTACTATGAAATTTTAGATCTTTTAAGAAATAATAATATTAATGCTGAAATTTTTTTAGATACAAAAAAAAATTTAGGTAAGCAACTAACCCTAGCAAATAAACGTGAGTTGGATGTTGCAATAATATGTGGTGAAAATGAATTTAAAGAAAATACAGTCACTATAAAAAGTCTCAAAGGCGTTAAGGGTGAAAACAATAAAACATTTCCAAAAGAAAATTTAATCGATGAAGTCAAAAAACTTATCTGAAAACATCCTTAGATCAGTAAAATCTAAGGGTTTTAAATATATTGATTTACCTTCAGTAATTGAGGCTAATCACATTGTTCAAAGATCAGGAGAAAATTTTAGAAAGTTTATCTTCTCCTTTACTGATCAGAATGGAAGCGAGTTATGTTTAAGACCAGATTTAACAATTGTATCTTGCTTAAGGTATTTGGAAAATAATTTAAAAGGTAAGGAAAAAATTTTCTACAGTGGTCAAGCTTATCGAAAATCACAAAACAAAAAAGACTCAATCATTAGAAATCAAATTGGATTTGAAATTTTAGGATCTAAGGATGAGAAAAATGACGATAAAGAAATTATAAATACATCTCTTAAATCACTTCAAAATATCAAATATTCTTCAGGAACACTAACTATTGGAAATGTTAAAATATTTAATTTGTTAATTTCAAAATTGGATATTCCAAAGAGATGGAAGCTAAGATTAGCCAGACACTTCTGGATAGAAGAATATTTTAATGATTTATTAAAAAGATTAGAAACTAATTCAGATGTTGATCCAACAATTGTAGAAATAGATAAAAAGCGTTACGTGAAAATGCTTAAAGAGGATTTATCAAATATTGTTGCAGGAAGAACAATTAATGAAATATTAAAAAGGTTTGATCAGAAAATAAAAGATCCTAGAAGAGCCAGTAAAGGAAAGAATGTTTCAAAAATAATTAAAGATTTCTTAAAAATTAAATGTCCCATAAATAAAGCAGCAATTGAGTTAAATAAATTTTTTAAAAAAAACAAAATAAATTTAGCTGTAGATCAAAAATATTTTCCAATCTCTAATAATAAGGTTTCAAAATTAAATGTAGTATTTTCAGCATCCTTTGGAAGACAATTAGAATATTACACCGGAATGGTTTTTAAAATTGATATTAAATCTAAAAACTCTTTAAACAATATTATTAATGGTGGTCGTTATGATGGTCTAATTTCAGACTTAGGATCAAAAAAACAAACTCCAGCAGTAGGTGCTGCTTTAAATTTAAATTACTAATGACAAAAAATATTTTAAATATTGGAATTCCAAGCAAAGGTAGACTTAGAAAAGATGTTTTAAATATTTTTAAAAAAAATAAATTAAATCTCATTTCTGAAAGAGGAAAAAGAGATCTTTTAGGATCTATAAAACAATTTAAAAATATTAAGATTTTATATCTTCATGCAAGAGAGATCATAGAAAGACTTGGAGACGGATCTTTGGACATAGGTTTTTCTGGCTTTGATTTATTAAAGGAAAGTGAAATTAACAATCAAAAGAAAATTAATGTGTTTAAAAGATATAATTTTGGAAAGGCCACATTAGTAGTTGCAATTCCTGATCCATGGATAGATGTACAAACAGTTGCAGATTTAGAAGAAATTGCATTTGAATTTAAAGATAAGAAAAAGAAAAGATTAAGAGTAGCAACAAAATATCCAAACTTAACAAGGGAATTTTTGTTTTCAAAGGGTGTTACCCAATTCAAATTAATTGATAGTTTGGGTGCAACTGAAGCTTATCCTTTTACAGGCTCATCGGAAATAATTACAGACATCACTTCTACCGGAGAAACGTTAAAAGCAAACAATCTACGTATTTTAAAGGATGGAGAAATATTAAGATCAGAGGCCTGCATGATGATTTCTAAGTCATCCAATAATAAAATGGGTCTTAAAAAAATAGTAAAATTACTTTCTAAAAATTAAGTCTTTCCAATAAATTAGTATAATTTTGATAATATCTAGATTTCTAATAATTGCATAAAGTGCAACAATAACACAAATAATAAAGAATATTTTTAATACTAAAATTAGTTCCATAAAGTATTTTTAAATATTTAAATACATTAATCAAATTTTTACGATAAAATAAAAAATTAGAATCATGGATAATATATTGTTAATTTTACTAGTTTTGTTATTAGGCGGCGTTTTAGCTATTCTTTATCTAAATTTAAAAACTAAGCCAAAAGATGAAAATGAAAACAAAGAAGTTGAGGAAATAGCTAATTTAAAATCAGAAATATCAAGTTTAAAAGATACCTTAAACACTACAATCAATAGCTCACTTGGTGCAATGACGACTTCATTTAATAATCTATCAACTGGGGTTACTAAAGATATGACTGAAACTTTAACTAAGGTAGAGGAAAAGGTTGGTAATTTTAATCAACAAGTTCAACTATTAAATCAAAGCCAAGAGGGGATAACTAAAATTTTAGCTGGAGTTAAGAAATATGGAACTCTTGCAGAATTTAGCCTGGATGCACTGATAAAAGATTTGCTGCCGGTCTCTCAATTTATGACGAATGTTAAAATGAAAGAGGACACCAGTGAAAATGTTGAATTTGCAATAAAACTTCAAGGAGATGTTTTAGTTCCTGTTGATAGTCATTTTCCAGTAGAAAAATTTAAAGCAATTACCGATGGTCATGACGCAGAAGATAAAAAAGTTGTTGCAGACGCTAGAGCAAAATTAGCCTCAGCGTTTAAAGCAAAAGCTAAAAGCGTTAATGAAAAATATATTGTTCCACCAAAAACCACTGATTTTGCAATTGTGTATGCTCCTACAGAAAGTTTATACAAAGAGTTAACTGAATACCAAGATCCAAGTACAAAAGAATTATTAACTCAAGAGTTAATGAAAAAATATAAAGTTGTAATATGTGGGCCTAATACTCTTTCTGCTTACTTACAGTCTTTACATATGGGTTTTCAATCATTGAAGGTACAAAAAGGAGCAACAGAAATTTATAATCATTTAAAAACAATCAGTACAAGATTTTCTAAACATTTTGACAACATTATAGTTCTTCGAAAAAAATTAGAAGATGCTATGGGAGTTGTTGATAAATTTGGGACTGATGCAAGATCAATTTCAAGAACTTTAGAAAACATTAAAGATCCCGAGCAGGTTGAGAAAGCTGTACAAACTGAAAACGTGGAAAAATTTATTGAACGAAATAGGCAGCTTAAAAATTAATTTCTTTTTTTCCGTAATAACGTCTATAAGAAATCTCATGCAGTGGAATAAAAAATATGATTATCCAAAATCATCAAGAGCAACAGTCGATGGCATTAGAAGATACTTATTAGGGGAAACAAAATTACCAAGTGTTACTTCAATTTTAGATGCAACTCGATCTGAAGAAGATAAAGCGGCATTAGCAAATTGGAAAGAAAGAACTGGGCAAAAAGAAGCTGAAGCAATTACAAAAGCAGCAAGTAGCAGGGGATCTCAAATGCACAACTATTTGGAATCTTATTTGCTTGGAAGAGAAAATTTAAGTTTTTTTGAGGATAATGAACAATACAAATTAATGGCTAAAGAGATTATAGAAAAAGGATTAAAAAATAGATTAGATGAAATTTGGGGAGTTGAATGCACACTTTATTACCCAGAGAAATATGCAGGTACTGCAGATTGCGTTGGGGTGTATGAGGGAAAGGAAACAATAATTGATTTTAAACAAAGTAATAAACCGAAAAAAGCTGAGTATATCGACTCGTGGCTTCTTCAGACAAGCGCATATTCATTAGCACATAACATTGTGTATAACTCCAATATCACTTCTTGTGTAATTTTGGTTTGCACAGTAGATAAATTATTCCAAGAGTTTAAAATTCAAGGGCATGATTTAGTTGTTTATCAAAATTTGTTTTTGGGAAGATTAAAAAAATTTAACGAACTATCGGATTTAACTTAGGATTTTATGGATAAAATAGTAATTTACGATACCGAAACAACAAATAGCACAATTTGGGGCTCAATAATTGAAGTAGGTGCTGTAGTTGTCGATAAAAACTTAAAAGAAATTGGTAAGCTAAATATTCGTGGCAGAATGCCTGAAGGCGAGGTTCCAAGCGCAAAAGCCTTATTAGTTAATTCTACTAGTATTGATTTACTTACGAAAGGTAATTATTCCCATTATGATTTTTTAGGTGCAGTGGAAAACTTTTTTTCTAAAGCTGCCCCAGCATTGTTTATGGGATGGAGTAACTTAAATTTTGATAGGCGTATGTTCCATTTTAATTTTTTTAAGGGAAATAGATATCCCTATATTACTCATTCATCACCCAATAAAGAACATGATGGTTTACATGTTGCAAGAGCAGCACAAACTATAAATCCCAAAACTTTAAAAACCGAGTTAACCGATGCAGGTAATGAAAGTCTTGCACTAGAAGGTTTAGCTAGACAACAAGGATTTGATACATCTCAACAACACACAGCTTATCATGATGCATTTACAAGTTTAAAAATTCTTAGAATTGTAAAAGATAAACATAAAGAAAATTGGGAAAATTTTTTAAGCACTTCTACAAAAAATAGTGTTGAAACTATTTTAAAAAGTGAAGGCATTTATTCTATATTTGAAAATGTAAAAGGAAGAAACATGATGTATTTAGTTTCAACTATACATCCTGAACATTGTTTTCATCCAGCTTATGCTTCTTGGGGATATTTATGGGATTTGAGAAGAGATCCTGAACCATTATTAAATCTATCAGTAAATGATCTTAAAGTTTACTTAAAAAAGTTTAGTCCAAAAGCAACTAGAGTAATTAAAACAAATAAAGCTCCTGTTGTATTAGATAAAAAGTTTGCTTTAAAGGAAAAGGCATATGCAGACTTAGATTTAGAAACAATTCAGAAAAGAGCTAGATTAGTGAGAAGTAGTGAAAATTTTTGCAAAAATATTCAAATCATTAATAGAGAAGCAGCTGAAGAAAAAGCTCAAACACAAACCCAGGAAGATCTATTACCTGAGGAAACTTTATATGAAAAATTTATTCCAAATAAAGATACAGCTTTATTTAAAACTTGGCACAGCTCTTCTTGGGAACATAAATTAAGAATGTTGGATAAGTTTCAAGATAAAAGATGTAGTTGGTTTGGCCAAAAAATTATCTATCAAGAAGCACCACACATTTTGCCACCAGATTTATATAAAAATATAAAAAGTGAAATTGCTAGACGAATTTTAAGTAAAAATAGAGAAAAATGGCAAACTATAGGAATGGCTTATCAAGAAATTGATACCTTAAGAGACCAGGCATCTAATCGAGATGACGAAGAGGAATTAAAAAAATTAGATGAAATAAATGAATTTATTATGTCTATAGAAAAAAAATATGAAATTGCCTAGTTGACTTTAAGACTGCAATTTATAGAAAGGTTATATGCTTACAAATTTTAAAGACGAAGATTTTGATACTAAAATAAAAAATGAAGATGTTTCAGTCATCCAGTTTTCAGCTGAGTGGTGTGGTCCATGTAAGGCATTAAAACCAGTAATGGATAAATTATCTGATGAATATAAAGATAAAGCTGGTTTTTATTATGCAGATGTTGAAGATGGTGGAATTAACACAGGTTCAGCTGCTGGCATTAGAGGTGTTCCAACAGTTATTATCTATAAAAAAGGAGTTGAAGTAGATAGAAAAGTTGGTGGCGTTCCAGAAAGCCACATGAAAGAATTTTTGGATAAAAATATTTAATTTAAACTTAATACTTCAGCAGCCCCATACAAAGATCCTGTAATTAATAAAAGATCGCCTTCTTTTAGATCAATTGATTTAATTGCTTCCTTAATATCTGCTTGATATTTAACATTGGGTATACTTTTAAATTTCTCTTTCAAATCTTTTCCACTAATAGAATTTGGTTGAGTTTTTAAATCTATTGTAGTTATAGATGAAATATCTTTGAAGTAACTTATATACTTTTCATGTTCCTTATTTGCCATCATTCCAATTATAACATGCTTGTTGCAATCCAAGCTTTGAAGATATTCATTTAATGCTTTAGCACCACCTTCGTTATGGCTTCCATCAACTATAA
>CACGJB010000022.1 GCA_902573295.1 uncultured Pelagibacteraceae bacterium
TTGAGCCATTAGCTTCTCATTTTTTGACCACTTGGATCGTAAAGTGGTTCTTTAATAATTGAACAATTAAATAAGTCTCCATTTATCTCTATTTGAATTTTATTTTCAGTTTTAATGTTTTTTTGATCAACAAAAGTAAACGCTACACTTTTATTTACAAAATGAGCAAACCCACCTGAAGTTACATATCCAATACTTTGATCTCTATTCATGACGGCTTCATTATTTGTTACATCAATATCATTTGTTTCAACAATTAATGGTATGAGTTTATTTGAAGAATTTTCC
This sequence comes from uncultured Pelagibacteraceae bacterium, assembly GCA_902573295.1. Classification (GTDB taxonomy): domain Bacteria; phylum Pseudomonadota; class Alphaproteobacteria; order Pelagibacterales; family Pelagibacteraceae; genus Pelagibacter. Next base: position 289 of record CACGJB010000022.1, read on the forward strand.
TTTTGTGCACTTTCTTTACCTATAAACTCTTTATCCCAATTAATAAATGCATCTAAGCCTGTCTCTTTTGCAGTAAAATCTGGTCTATAATCTAAAGTCCAAGCTCCCCAATTTTTCTCTAACCTCATTGACATTAATGCTCTTGCACCAAATGGTTTAATATTAAATTCTTTTCCAGCTTCCATTAATTCTTCATAAAGTTTTAATTGATAGTGAGGTGCTACATAAATTTCATAACCAAGTTCACCTGTAAATGAAATTCTATTTATTATTGCTGGAACTCCCCCAACAAACATTCTTCTAGAATCTCTAAATTTAAACTTTTCATTTGAAACATCATCTCTAACAATTTTTTCTAATACTTTTCTTGAGTTAGGTCCTGCAATAGATAATCCATGATACTCATCAGATCTATTAGAGTAACTTAAATTAAATTTATCTAAGTGACTTTCAAACCAACGTCTATGCATTTCTTGAGCGGCTCCAGAACCAAAAACCATAAATTCATTTTCGTCTAAACAAGCCACAGTTAAATCACCACATAACTTTCCTCTATATGATAACATTGGTGATAAAGATATTCTTCCTGGTTTTGGAATTCTTCCAGCCATTATGTGATCTAAAAATTTTCTAGCATCAGCACCTTTGAATTCATGTTTTGAAAAGTTAGCAACTTCAATTAAACCGACATTTTCTCTTACATTAATAACTTCTTTTGAAACATAGTCATGTGATCTCGATCTTTTAATGGTTGGTTCTTCGTGAGCATCTTCTTTATTATTTGCAAACCACAAAACATTTTCTAATCCAAAGCTATCTCCCATAACAGCACCTTGATTTACAAAACGATCATATAGTGCAGTAGTTTTTTGTTTTCTTCCTTTTGGTAAAGTTTCGTTTGGAAAAGTCATAATAAATCTTCTCTCATAATTTTCTGAAGATTTTATTGTTCCATATTGAGGCGATGCATAATCTCCAAACCTTGCCACATCCATTGCCCAAACATCTATTGATGGTTCGCCATCAATAATCCATTCTGCTATACATTTTCCAACTCCTCCACCTTGACAAAAACCAGCCATAACACCAACTGCAACCCAATAATTTTTCATTCCTGGCACTGGACCAATAAGAGGACTTCCATCTGGACCAAAAGTAAAAGGTCCATTAACTATATTCTTAATACCTGCACGCTCTAATGCTGGCATTCTTTCAAAACCAATAGCCAATCTATCCTGAATATTATCTAACTTTGGCTCAAGTAACTCATGGCCAAAATTCATAGGTGTACCTTCTACTTTCCAAGGTGTTGATTTTGGCTCATAGGTTCCAAGCAACATTCCTTTTCCTTCTTGTCTAAAGTAAATATTTCCCTCAAAATCTGTTCCAATTGGCAATCTTTGGTCACCCATTGCTTCAATTTCTGGAATAGGTTCAGTGATCAAATAATGATGCTCCATTGGTTGAACTGGAAGATTTAAACCGGCTAATTGTCCAACTTCTCTAGCCCAAAGTCCACCTGCATTAATTACTATTTCTGCATTTATATTTCCTTTGTCAGTAAATACTTCCCAAGTTCCATCCTCTTTTTGTTTCGTGTCTTTTACAACAGTGTGAGTGTAATATTTTCCACCATGAACTTTTGCAGCTTTTGCAAAAGCATAAGTAACACCTGAAGGGTCAACTTCACCATCAATAGGATCCCATAATGCTAACAAATATCTAGATGGATCAATTAATGGGTGTTTCTTTTTTACTTCTTCTAGCGAAATAAATTCTTGATCAAGACCCATATATCTTGCTTTTGATCTTTCTCTTTTTAAGTAATCAGCCCAAACTTCATTTGACGCTAAATAAAAACCTCCACTAGGTTTAAATCCAGTTGAATGACCAGATTCTTTTTCAATCTCTTTATATAAACCTATTGTATAAGCCATCATCCGAGAAATATTGGGGTCAGATGAAATTACATGAACATTACCTGCAGCATGCCAAGAAGAACCTGAAGTTAGTTCGTTTCTCTCAAGTAAAATACAGTCCTTTAATCCAAATTTAGATAAATGGTAAAGGATAGAACATCCTACTACACCACCACCTATGATTACTACTTTGGCATGCTTTTCCATTAATATTTAATTTCCTTATTCACTTTTTTTAAAGATTTATCTGTACCATGATGGAAATGTTTACTCATGTCTGGCATATATTTCATTGAGATTGGTTTCTTTCCAATTGCAACTGACATTTCTCTAACATGATGAGCTTCAGCTCCACAACAAATACCAATAAAATTTATTTTATTTTTTACACAATCTTTTGCAAACTCTGCCATTTCAAATCTGTTACAAAATAAATTATCTAAAGCAACCGGAAAAGCATTTCCACCCGGAATACAGTCACAACCATGATCTGTAATATTTAAAAAACCAGGTTCTTTCTCAGTAGTTCTGTAGGGAACTGGAAGCCCTGATACATGGCAGGAAACTTTGTCTCTTACTTTCTTTAAAAGTTTCATTGTCATCTCTGGACCTCTATAACAATTCAATCCAACTACATCAGCACCTAAATCTTCCATCATCTTGCATGCATCTTCGGCACTGTGTCCTTCTCTAGTTTTATCTCCTCTAGGGATTGCAAAATTACAAACTGCAATAAGTCCAGCATCCTTAATTGCCTTTAATGCAATTTTCATTTCGTCTGTCCAACTAATTGTTTCAGCAATAACAAAATCAACACCAGCTTCTTTCGCCCATGCAACTTGCTCCTCATACATTTGTTGACACTGTTTATGAGTATTTGGATCACCTGGATCAAATACATTGGTGTTTGCAACATCTCCACAGACCATCAAATCTAAATCTTTAAACTCAGCTGCAGCATCTTTTGCAATTTTGAGTGCATTTTTTTGCATTGGCTCTAACAAATGTTCTTTACCAATTATTCTAAGCTTTTCTCTATGACCATAGTAAGTAAATGCTTGAACAACATCTGAACCCGCTCTAATAAATTCTCTATGTAATTGTGTTACCACTTCCGGATGTTCCAAAACAACTTCGGGAACAAATGGACCGGCTGAAAGATAGCCTCTTCTTTCCATTGCAAAAAGATAACCTTCTGCGCACATTATTGGGCCTTCATTTAATCTGGTAATAAGATCTTTTTTCATAATTTATCCTCTCATTTCGTTAAGTTGGTTGCAACCCACTTATGAAACATCAAAGTAGGAGTATCCATTACAGGTGAAAAATTTCCACCATTGTAAGCCGGGGAACTTCGCCCATTTTGCATCCCTTCTATTGCAGTTACATCTTCGTTCATAACTTCTTGCCAAAATGCAAAATTTTTTTCTCTTATGTCTTTAAACTCATCACTAGATGCGCTTTCATCTCCAACATAATATAATTCGAAATGTTCTTTTGTTTGATTGTTAGAAATTGGCTCTAACCAAAATGCATAAAAATGATCAATATGTATTCCTAACATTACATTTGGATACAATGATACATATTCAGATTTTTCAGAAAGTTCAGTTGGCCAGTTAGGAAAGCATTTAAATTTAATATTTCCATCGAATTGTTGTGAATATTTATTACTTCCTTGTCCTGAAAAATTAAAATTCTCATCCTCTATATGGTAGTGATCTGAAATATTTGAAACTTTATTTAGCTCTGGATGTATCCAGGGCAAATGATAGCTTTCACAATAATTCTCAATTGCAAATTTCCAATTACTATTTACTATCATATTAAAATATCCATTATCAGATGAATGTCTTATTAATTTTTGATCTTTTTTAGAAATAAACTTAGACCATCTGTCCTCTAGAGGTTTAATGAAATCTTCAAATGGTATTGCGTTAGAATTTATATTGATAAAAATTAAATCCATCCAAATATTTGATTTAATTTCTTTTAAGTTACTATTATTTTTATCAAACCCTTCAACCTCATGTCTTCCTAGTCCTCCTATGTGTGGAGTAACAGTTAATTTTCCATTAAAATCATAGGACCAAGAATGATAAGGGCATCTTATTACATTTTTTAATTTACATTCCTGATCAACTAATTTGAAACCTCTATGACTACAAACATTATGAAAAACTTTTACTTCGTTCTCTTTGTTTCTAACTATTAGTATTGGTATCCCTAAAAGATTAAAAGGTTTTGCATCGCCTGGATTTGGTACAGAGCTTGCAACCCCAATCATCGTCCAATTATTTTTAAATATTTTTTCTTTTTCAAACTCTAAATAATCATCATTCAAATAACATTCATTAGGCAACCCATGAGCTTTTTCTATTGGATTTTTAACAACTTCTATTTTATTGGGATCTAAGATGTCTGATAATTTTTTATTTAAATTCATAAACCTCCTTTTTTTAATTAATTAAAAAATTAATCGAGGCTTAAAAATTATCTCTCTCTAATTATAATTTGTTGAAAAACAGTTTTACAATTTAAAATATAAACAAACTCTTTGAAAAAAAAATTTGCAGAAAAAGTCATTTTAAAAGCTTAAACAAAAATTTAGTTCAATTAAAGACAATTTAACTTCAACTAATAGTTGCATTTGATTTGCATTATTAGTCTCAATATGTTCAATTTGAAAAGTATATGAATCAATTAGTGGAGATATAAATGAAAATTAAAAGAATACTTATTTCACTAGCTGTTGTGTTTGGTCTTACTTCCTTTGGAAGTGTTGCGAATGCAGCTTGTGGAAATATTACGATTGCTAATATGAACTGGGCTTCAGCAAACTTTATGGCTGAAGTTGACAAGATCATATTAGAAGAAGGTTATGGATGTTCAGTAGAATTAGTGCCTGGTGCTACAATGCCTACTTTTACATCTATGCAAGAAAAAGGTGAGCCAGATGTTGCTCCAGAATTTTGGGCTAACGCTGCTATCATCGCTTTGAATAAAGCTGTTGATGAAGGTAAAATGCACTCACTTAACAAAGCGCCAATTACTGGTTTGGGTGAAGGTTGGTGGGTATTACCTCACACACTTAAAAAACATCCTGAGTTAACAACGGCTGAAGCTATTTTAGCAAGACCGGATTTGTTTCCTCATCCAGAGGATCCATCAAAAGGTGGTTTCCATATTTGTCCTCCAGGCTGGAACTGTGAATTAAGTAACAGAAACCATTTTAGAGCTTGGGACATGGAAGCTAAAGGTTGGGCTATTGTTGAAACAGGTTCTGCTGCAGGACTTGACGGATCAATTGCTAAAGCTGCTGAGCGAGGAGAAAACTGGTTTGGTTATTATTGGTCACCAACAGCTATTATTGGTAAATACGATATGCAAGCTGTGGATATGGGATCATGGGGTGGTAAAGACAACTGGGATGGTTGTATTGTTTTACCAGAGCAAGAATGTGCTAACCCTAAAAAAACTTCTTGGACAAAATCTGAAGTTTACACAATCGTAACTGACAATTTCAAAAAAACAGCTGGTAACGCTGGTATGGAGTACTTTAAAAAGAGAACATACCCAGGTCCAGTTATGAATGGTATGTTAGTTTGGATGGGTGAAAACCAAGCTGAAGGTGCTGATGCTGCAATTGAATTCCTAAAAACACAAGAAAGTGTTTGGACTAAATGGGTTTCAGGTGCTGCTGCAAAGAAAATAAAAAAAGCACTTTAATTTAAAGAATTATCGAACCCGTTGTAAAACGGGTTCGATCAATTAGAAAAAAATTTATGGATTTCTTTACTAAAATCCCAGTAATGGATAGGACAGCTCTTAGAGAGCTTAAAAAAAGTATTGATTTTAGTTTTAAAGAATTTTCACGAGCATATGGTGATAATATTGAGGGCTTTTTTGATCCTCTTTTATATTTTTTAATTTGGTTAGAAAAACTTTTGATAAATACTCCTTGGCCAATTGTAATAGCAGCTTTCGGATTATTAGCATGGATAGGATCCAGAAGTATCAAATTAGTAATTGGAACAGTCGTTTGCTTTATAATAATTGGTTATTTTGGTATGTGGAAAAATTGTATGGCGACTGTTGCTATAATATCTGTAGCAACTTTAGTATGTATTGTAGTAGGAATTCCAATCGGTATTGTAATGTCTAAGTCAGCTAGGGCAGAAAAAGGAATATTACCTATTTTAGATATGATGCAAACAATTCCAAGTTTCGTTTATCTAATTCCTATAATTATGCTCCTAGGTATCGGTAAAGTTCCAGGATTACTAGCAGTTTGTATTTATGCTTTACCTCCAATTGTGAGATTGACAAATCTTGGAATTCGAGAGGTTGATAAAGAGACTTTAGAGGCAAGTGAGGCATTTGGAGCTACACCTATGCAGAAGCTAAAATCTGTTCAAATCCCTCTCTCACTTCCAACAATCTTTGCGGGAATTAACCAAACGATTATGATGGCATTAGCTATGGTAGTTATAGCATCGATGATTGGAGTAAAAGGACTTGGAGTACCGATTTTACAGGCTATTTCAAACCAATATTTGGCCCTTGGAATGATGAATGGTTTAGCGATTGTAGCGCTGGCGATTATCTTTGATAGGGTTACTCAACAGTACGGACAGCGAATTCAAAAGCACAGAGGCCAGCTGAAGAAGTAAATTTACCTCAATAGAATTTTCTAGACTCATATTTTAAAATAAATAAAGATCCAGAAAAAATGAATTTTTCTTTAGAAATAGGACCTAAAACTGACATTGAAACAGTGCCTCCTGTTAGTGATGTATACATTACAATGCTGCCTGGCGGAGACTATAAAGAGACATCTGAAAAAGCCATAGAACTAGTAAAAAAAGGATTTAATCCTGTGCCCCATTTTCCAGCGAGATCAATGCAAGATGAAAAAGAGCTCAAAGATTATGTTTCGAGATGTAAGGATGGTGGAGTCAAACAAGCTTTAATTATAGGTGGCGGAAGAGAGCCTGCTGGTAAATTCGATAGTTCCTTTCAACTTTTAGAGACAGGTTATTTTGAAAAAATGAAAATAGGAATTGCTGGACATCCCGAGGGGAGTCCTGATATATCCGACTCAGAATTAGAAAAAGCTATGATAGATAAAAAGCCTTACGCTGATTATATTGTAACACAATGGTTACTTGATCCTCAGCCTATTATAGATTTTATTTCTAAGCAAAGCGTACCAGTTCATGTGGGAATTACTGGGCCATTAAAAATATCTAGCTTAATTAAATTTGCTAATATTGTAGGGGCAAAAAATTCCTTAAACTTTCTTAAATCTAATTTTAGTAAGGCATTGGATTTACTGAAACCTAAAGACCCTAATGATTTAATTGGGAAAGTTAAATCGCACACTGATAACTTCCACATTTATACATTCGGCGGCTTGAAGGAAACTAACAAGTGGTTGAGGGAGAATAGTTATGTCTAATGAATTTGACTATACTAAATTAAAACATGTTACTTCTGTTGATCAGTCAGATAGAGAAGTACCATACAATTTAAGACAAAGTGGGCCAACAAAAGTTGAAATGTTAATTTCAACAAGGGTGAGAAAGTCACCTTATTGGCATTTATCAATGCAAGCAGGTTGTTGGAGAGCAACTGTATACAATCGTATTTATCACCCAAGAGGTTATGTAAAACCTGAAGATGGTGGAGCTATGGTTGAATACGATGCGATCGTTAACCATGTAACTATGTGGAACGTTGCTGTTGAAAGACAAATAAGAGTAAAGGGTCCTGATGCAGAAAAATTTACGGACTATGTGATCACAAGAGATGCAACAAAAATTTCTCCGATGAGAGCAAGGTACGTTATTTTGTGTAACGCTTATGGCGGAGTTTTAAATGATCCAATTCTTTTAAGAATTTCAGAAGATGAGTTTTGGTTTTCATTATCAGACTCTGATATTGGAATGTATTTACAAGGTGTTAATGCTGATGGAAGATTCAATTGTACTATTGAAGAAATTGATGTCAGTCCAGTTCAAATACAAGGACCTAAATCAAAAGCATTAATGAAAGATCTATGTGGTGATCAAGTTGATTTTGATAATATGCCTTTCTACGGCTTAGCAGCAGCTAAAGTTGGAGGAAGAGATGTTGTTATTTCTCAGTCTGGTTTCTCAGGTGAAGCTGGTTATGAGATTTATTTAAGAAACTCTACTTTATATGCTGAAGATATGTGGAATGCTGTGCTTGCGGCTGGAAAAAAACATAGCTTAATGGTTATTGCTCCTGCTCACCATAGAAGAATACAAGCAGGTATACTTTCATGGGGACAAGACATGGATCAACAACACAATCCGTTTCAATGTAATTTAGGTTATCAAGTTTCTTTGTCTGGAAAAGGAGAATGGAACAAAACTGCTGATTATGTTGGTAAGGCTGCACTAGAAAAAATGAAGGAAGAATTAAAAGCAGGAAAAAAACCTTACAAACTTCAATTAGTTGGTATGGAATTGGGTGGTAAACCTATTGATAATTATGCACCTGACTTTTGGCTAATTTCTCCTGAAAGTGGTGGGGATCCAGTAGGATTTTTAACATCACCATGGTGGCATCCTGAAAAGAAAACAAATATTGCTATGGGATATGTTCCTTTCGATGGAACAATGAATGCAAATGGTTTTCCAAAAGGAAAAGTGGGAACTAAATATAAAGTTCATCTACCTGAACAATATTCAGAAACTCCAGGAACACCTGTGGATGCTGTTGTAGTGGATATTCCATTCAAAGAGTCTTTCAACGCAAATACAAGAGAAGTTGTAAAAGGCTAAAAATTACTAAAGGGGAGCTAATTTCAGCTCCCCTTTTCAATTCCAATGACCAAAAGTTTTCTAATAGCAGTTTGCATTATCATTGCTATTGCTTTAATAATATTTCCGTTAATTGTTTCATATAAAGCTCAAAGAAATAAAAAAAAAAATTAATGTTTGCTGAATTTTTAAATATAATTTTTAAATCAATCAAATTAGACAAAACTCTTTATTCAGATAATAAAAATTTTGGAGAAGCATCAATATACTTTGCTGGGATTATAATGATCCTAGATGGAATTGCTGGAGCAGTAGCTGCTAATACCATTATTAAAACAGCTATCGCAATGTCTGGTCTAACAGCAATAGTTACTTGGCTAATATGGGCAATCTTTATTTTTGTAATTGGAGTTAAATTATTTCCTGATAAGCAAACCAAAGTTTCATTTAAAAAAGTTTTAACAGCAGTTGGTTTTGCTCATGCACCTGGTTTATTAAGATTTTTTGCAGTCACGCCAGATTTAATGATACCAATAATTTTTCTTACCCAATTTTGGATTTTTGCAGGTTTAATAATTTCAACTAAACAAATATTGAGTCTAAAATCCAATTTTAAATCTTTTGGGATTGTACTTTTATCCTTTTTAATTATTGCATTTTTATCTATCTCATTTGTGATGAGTAGAATGAATATGCTTCCAGTTAGTCAAATTAGTTAAAGTGGAAAAATAGTCTTAGATACTCTACAAGATTTACATAATTTAAATCCCGTAAGAATTAAATTTTGAGTAACACTTTCGTCCTCCTCTTTGCATTCGTCACAAATATTATTTAATTCTTCAGTATCTACCTTTAGATTTTTTTCATCGATTTTATCAATCATTATCTGTCAAACCGGCGCCTGCCGCACCCTCTTTTAAACTGTCACTCTCTTCAACAAAAGTTTCTTCGGATAATTTGTATAAATTATTCCATTCATTGTCTGTAAAACTATCTTCATTTTCAATTATATTGACCTCAACTGCATTGGCTATCTTTGGAAATTCTTGATCAATAAAATTTGAACTAATATTTACATTTAGATTTAGTAATATTTTTTTTTCATCTATTTTTACATTAATTTTTTTCCCAATAATTTCTGATGAACGACTTATAAAGGAAATAAAAATTATTGGATAAGCAACATTTTGAAACTCAATTTTTTTTAAATTTTCTAAAACATTTATTTGATCTAAAAAACTTACACCTAAAGTAATTGGACAGTAAGGATTATTTGATGAAGAATTATTTTCACTAATTAAATTTAAATTTTCAAATTTACTTTTATTTTTTTCATTAAAATATTCGTTAAGATGCTTAATACCCGGTAAACTAAATAGCTCTAACAACCTTATACTTTTTCCTGTTTCCTCTGAAACTCCCCAAGAATATCCCGCTGCTTTTGAAGCTCTTTTGACAGTAGTTTCAATTTCACTCAGTGATTTCATTATTAAATATTAGTTTTATATACCCACTGCTCATCATAACTTTTTAACTCATTTGGAAGTGGAGCTCCTTGGAACATGCAAATTCTTAGCCATTTGTCAGATCGTGGATCAAATTTTAATGCACCAAAAAAAGATAATTTTAATCTTAGCATATCAATTGGCATTAAATCTTTACCAATTGTATTATCTTGTATTTCTGAATAAGGAAATTTTTCTACAATGAATGCTCTCCTTACAACATGTCTTAACTCAGAATTTGTTGTTAAAAACTCAGCAATAGTTAAACTATTTTTTGAGACTAATAATTTGTCATAAAGTTTTTTTATATCTCTTGCTATTGCTAAAGGCTGTTCTAATTCTGATCCATGCTCCTCAAAACGATCGGCTAATCTAGGTTCCTCTTTATTTTTTGAAATAAACCAAAAGTTTTTATTATTTTCTTTTTCTTCAAAATTAATATCTAAAATGTTTGGATACTTTGCTTCAATGATATTAAGCAATTCTTCAACTTTTCTATGAGTTGGAATATTAAAATATTTTTCTTCATCTGAGCTCATTTCTTTTACCAAAGGATTTACAATACTATTATAAGGCTCCATCATTATTGAAACAATGTATTCAATGCATTCCTCGCAAGTATTATCCTCCAACCATTGATATATTTTGTTAAAAGGATATTCGACCTGAAAATTAAAATCTTTGTTTATAAAGTTTAAAAATTTTTCAATATCTTTTAGTAATGATGTAATTTTTGTTTGCTGATATTCACTATCAGTATTCCAGCTTGTAATATTTTTTAAAGATTTTTTTACACAATCTATAAACAAATCACTATCTTGACTTTTTACATCTTTGATTTCTCTAATTTTCTTAAGTGCTTTTTCTCTACTTAAAATCCAATTATTTAATAGAGTTGGGTGATTGACTATAAATGGAGCCATGCCCAAGCCTGTAGAATTACCTATTCCCAAGTTTTTACAAATATTATCATCTAGCTTAACAGCTGTTTTTGGATTTTTATGATAAGCAACATGATTAACTTGATCAAAAGTAAATTGTCTTACCAAATATACCAACATCATTTCTAATCTAAATGGACCATTAATTTCTTCACGATTTTTAATTCTAAATCGATCTGCAAGACCAAATTTTCCCGAGCCATATACTGCTGTAGTCCTATATAAATAGCCTACTTTTGACAATAAGTTTAAATCTGGCTGCTGACCTTTGCTCAAACTTTCAACTACGTGATTATAAACTCTTAATGATTTGTTTGCTCTAGATAAAGTTAATTCTTTATAAGAAAGTCTACCGACTTCTTGTTTTGGAACTTCATTTTTTAATCTTTCAATATCTTTCTTAGTTGGGACTCCATCGTGTAATGTAAAAGCAGCATCCCATTTTGTTGCAATAACTCTATCTGATCTTTCTTCATCTTTGATTTCATTTGCAAAACAAACTAAAGAATAAACTCTTTTATTTTTTTTAAATGAATAAACAGCTTCTCCAAAACCATTTTCATTTAAATTAAATAAATCTCTTTTATATTCCCACTCTTTAAATTCATTGAGAAAACTTCTTAAAAAAGATAATTTTGATTGATGAAAAGATCCTAGCCTTGATAATTTCATTATCTTATTTGGGTCTCTTAATTCAACTTTCATAATTAAATAGATTTATAAAAATTGTACCAGTTATTTCCTAGTATTCCATGTGTCTCAGCATCTGAAAACCCTGCTTTTTTTAAACCTTTTTCAATATTTGAGAACCCTCTTGCATCAAGAAACCAATCAGGTTGTTTTGGAAAACCTGGTTTATTTTTCGAACCTTCACCATAATTTTTACTTTTAGACCAAGAGCCATTTCTCATCCATTCAACAACAGTATCTGGATGATCTAAACAAAGATCTGATCCTATTCCTATTTTTTTTACATCCATTATTTCAGCCGTTTTTGCCACCATTTCACAAAAACTATCTAGAGTACAATTTGTATTATCTTTTAAGTGATGAGGGTATAATGATAAACCCAACATACCACCATTATCACTCAAAATTTTTAATAAATCTGAGGATTTATTTCTTTTAGCTGGATGCCAAAAAGAAGGATT
>CACGJB010000023.1 GCA_902573295.1 uncultured Pelagibacteraceae bacterium
TTCTATGATTTGGTGAATTACCCAAAAAATTAAAATAGTGATCAACGTTCTATTAATTGTATCTACCACTTCTCTTCCTTCTAGTGAGAAAGTCATGTAGTAACTTGCAATAAAAAATCCTAATACAATTGGTAAAAATCTTGCTGGACCTACAAGTGATTGAACAAAAGTATCATCTAATTTATTCGTTGTTCTTTTTGAAATAATTTCTAATTTTTTAATAACTAATTTACTTATTAGACCTCTAAAAATTAAGAATAGTAAAAATATTCCAATACCAATTAAGATTTGAAAAATATCAACACCAAGAATTCCTTTATTCCATACTGATAAAAATATTTCTGAAAAATTATTAAATAATTCCATTTCTAAATTTTATATAACAAAAACTCTTCTTCTCCAGGGTTAAAAAGAAAAATCTTTTTCCACTTGATTTCGTTCAGTATTGACGAGGTTTTTTCGCCTATACACATCAAATTTGTATTCATCCATAAATTTTGGGTTTGGTAAATCTTTATGAAATTTAAGAAACTTAACGCACTATTTTGAGAGTAAACATAGACCATATCAGGCATATTTAATTTTAATTCATTAACAAATTTCTCATCAAATTTTTGATTATGATCTACTCTGTAATTAATAATTCTTTTTACTTTAAAACCTTCGCTTAATAACTGTTGATCTAAGTCAACCGATATTGTTTCACCACTAACGTAAAGTAATTCATTATTTTTGGACTCATAACTTTGTATAATTAACTCCTTTAAGTTTGTAACATTTCCTTCGGCCGCAATTGTATTTTGAAAACCAACACTTCTTGCTTTGTTTTCTGTAGCGTTTCCAACACAAAAGCATTTAATATTTTTATCTAATTTTACTGTGTTTAAAAATTTTACTGCATTTGCACTAGTAAAAACAATTCCGCCATATTCAGAAAAGTTAATTTCTTCATAATTAACCTTTTCAATTCTTATTAATGGAAGATGAGAAACTTGATGTCCTAATGATTGAAATTTTAATATCATTTCAGAACAATCCTCTAGTGGTCTAGTTAACAAAATATGCATATTATCTTTTATATGAATTATTTGATTTTGTTTTTAAAAGTATTCCAATCTCTTTACCAATTTCTTTAAACTCATTTAAATTACCAACTTTTTTTTCATAAAACCTTTGTTTACCATCTAAAGAAAAAAGTTCAGCCTCCACTATAATCTTATCTCCATCAACCACTGAGTGAGCGCCAACTGCTGTTTCACAATCTCCATCTAAAACTTTTAAAATATTTCTCTCAAGATGAGCTCTTTTATGTGTTTCCTCATGATTAATTTTGTTTAAAATAGAAATTGTCTCATCGTCATTCTCCCTGCACTGAAGAGCAATTACGCCCTGTCCTGCACTAGGAATTATTTCTTCAGTTGAAAAAATTTCTGAGATTTCATTTTCAAATTTTAAAAATTTGATACCAGCATAAGACAAAATAATTGCATCATACATCCCCTCATTCAATTTTCTAATTCTAGTATCTACATTTCCCCTAATTAGTTTACAGTTCAAATCTTGTCTAATTTTTTTTATTTGAAATTCTCTTCTGTATGATGAGGTACCGATAATTGACTTTTGATCTAAGTCTTTAAGTTTTTTTTTGCCCTTTGTAATTAAAATTTCTCTAGGGTCATTTCTTTCAAGAAAAGAATCTGTTGTTAATCCTTTTGTTTCATTAGCAGGCATATCTTTCAGTGCATGGACTGCAATATCAATATTTTTTAACTGAAGTTCTTTTTCAATATTACTAGAAAACAAACCTTTGCCACCAAGCTCGGATAATCTTATATCCTGTACTTCGTCACCTTTGGTTGTAATTGATTTGATTAAAATATCTTCATTACCAAGGTCGGTATTTTCTATAATCTTATCTTTAGCTTGATGAGCATAAAGTAAGGCAAGCTTGCTACCCCTAGATCCAATTATTATTTTTTTTCTCATAAAAATTATTTCTTACTTGTATAAAGATTGTACAATTATTAAAAACTATTTGAATGAGCAAAAAACCCTTAATTCTTGGAATAGAGTCTAGTTGTGATGAAACAGCAGCTTCTTTAATAACTGAAAATGAAGAAGGATTCCCGGTAGTTTTATCCAACATTGTTTCTAGCCAAGTGGAGGTTCATAGGGAGTTTGGCGGTGTAGTTCCTGAACTAGCAGCACGTTCACACATTGAAAAAATTGATTGGATTGTCAAAAAAGCTATTGATGAAAGTGGAAGAAATATTGAAGAAATAGATGCGGTTGCTTCTACAGCTGGTCCTGGATTAATTGTTTGTTTATCAGTTGGGTTAAGTTTTGGTAAAGCTTTCGCAACAGCAATGAATAAACCTTTTATTGCTGTTAATCATTTAGAGGGACATGCATTAAGTCCAAAACTAAATACAAATTTAAATTATCCATATTTACTTCTTTTAATTTCAGGTGGACACTCACAATATTTAAGTGTTCAGAAACTTGGTAAATATAAAAGATTAGGAACAACTATTGATGATGCATTAGGTGAGGCGTTTGATAAAACGGCAAAGCTTTTAGGAATAGAATTTCCTGGAGGATCTCAAATAGAAATTTTAGCTCAAAAAGGTGATCCAGAAAAATATGATTTACCAAAACCAATTTTTAGCAAAGGAGGATGCAATCTTTCTTTTGCAGGTCTAAAAACTGCCGTGTTGAAAATAAGCAAAACAATTAAATCAGAACAAGATAAATATGATCTTGCAGCATCTTTTCAAAAAACAATTGAGAAAATTTTATATAAAAAAACAAAGATTGCTTTTACTGAATTTGAAAAAATAAATGAATTAAATGAAAAAATTTTCGTTGTTGCTGGAGGAGTTGCGGCAAATAAAAAAATTAGGTCTATATTAATTAATCTATGTGAAGAAAATGATTATAAAAGTATTTTTCCACCGATAGAGTTCTGTGGGGATAATGCAGCAATGATTGCAATGGTAGGTTTAGAAAAATTTAAAATAAATCAATTTAATGATTTAGATTATCCAGCTAAACCTAGATGGCCATTAGACGAAGATGCGGCTTTTCTTAAAGGTGCTGGAGTTCAATTATAATGCAATATTGGTTGATGAAATCTGAACCAGATGTTTGGTCAATTGATCAGCAAAAAAAAGCTGGAATTAAAGGTGCGCCCTGGGATGGTGTCAGAAATTATCAAGCTGCAAAGAATTTAAAAAGTATGAGGAAAGGAGATCTATGTTTTTTTTATCATTCAAATATTGGAAAAGAGATAGTTGGAATAGTAAAAGTTATTAAAGAATCTTTTATAGACAAAACAGACAAAACAGGGAGGTTTGTTGCCGTTACTGTTCAATTTAAGTCTAAATTTTCAAAGCCTATAACGCTCGAAAGCATTAAAAAAAATAAGGATTTAAGCCATTTAGCTCTTATAAAACAAAGCAGACTTTCGGTAATGCCTGTTGATTATAAAAGCTGGAAAATTATAAATAACATGAGTAGAATTTAAAAAAAAAATTATCCTATGCCAAAAAAAAAGAAGAAAAAAAGCAAGGTAAGAAAAAAAAAGTCTAAAGTTAGAAACAAAACCTCAAAAAAAGTTAAGAAAAAATCTAGAGTTAGAAAAAAAACTTCCAAAAAAGTAAAAAAAAGAATTAAGACAAAAAAAGAAAGCGGAAATACACCTCCTGAAGTGATTGTTAAAACAAAACCAGAATGGGTTAAAAGTAGCTTAGCAAATAAAATTAAATATCAACAAAAATATTCTCAATCTATAAAGAGTAACGATGAATTTTGGAGAAAAGAGGGAAAAAGAATTACTTGGATAAAACCTTATAAAAAAATTAAGGACGTAAAATACAGTACAAAAGAAGTCAAAATTAAATGGTTTGAAGATGGTACTTTAAATGCCTCAGCAAATTGTATTGATAGACATTTAAAAGATAAAAAAGATAAAACTGCTATTATTTGGGTAGGAGACGATCCAAAAGATAGTCAAAAAATTTCCTATAAACAACTTCACCAAAAAGTTTCTAAAGCTGCAAATGGTTTAAAAAAATTAGGAATTAAAAAAGGAGATCGAGTAACAATTTATTTAACGATGATACCAGAGTTAGCAATTTTAATGCTGGCGTGTGTAAGAATTGGTGCAGTCCATTCAATTATTTTTGGAGGATTTTCAGCAGATTCTATATCAGGAAGAGTGAATGATTGTGAGTCTGAATACATCATTACTGCGGATGAAGGAGTACGAGGTGGAAAAACTATACCACTGAAATATACAGTTGATGAAGCTTTAATGAGTTGCCCAAATGTTAAGAAATGTATTGTTGTAAAACGAACAGGTAACTACATCAACTGGGATCAAAATAGAGATGTTTGGTTTCATGATTTAATTAAAGACGTTCCTAATCATTGTGAGCCTGAGGAAATGAACGCAGAGGATCCTTTGTTTATTTTATATACTTCAGGTTCAACAGGTAAGCCTAAAGGAGTTCTTCATACCACTGGTGGCTATATGGTTTATGCATCAATGACCCATCAATATATTTTTAATTACAAACCAAAAGATATTTATTGGTGTACTGCTGATATTGGTTGGGTAACTGGGCATAGTTATATTATTTATGGACCACTTTCGAACGGTGCAACAACAATAATGTTTGAAGGAATTCCAAATTATCCTGATAGTTCAAGGTGGTGGCAAATAGTTGATAAATATAAAGTAAATACTTTTTATACAGCCCCAACTGCAATTAGAGCTTTAATGCGTGAGGGTGATAAACCTGTTAAAAAAACATCTAGAAAATCACTTAAGCTTTTAGGAACTGTAGGAGAACCAATAAATCCAGAGGCTTGGATGTGGTATTATAAAACTGTAGGTAATTCTAAATGCCCAATTGTAGATACTTGGTGGCAAACAGAAACTGGGGGTATAATGATTGCTCCTCAAACGGGTGCTATTCCTCTAAAACCTGGGTCTGCAACAAAACCTTTCTATGGAATTAAGCCAGTACTAGTTGATAAAAATGGTAAAGAAATTAAAGGCGCTGGTGAAGGAAGATTATGCATAGCCCATTCATGGCCCGGACAAATGAGAACTGTTTATGGTGATCATCAAAGATTTATTGATACTTACTTTTCTCAGTTTAATGGAAAATATTTTACTGGTGATGGATGCAGGAGAGATAAAGATGGTTATTACTGGATCACTGGTCGAGTAGATGATGTAATTATTGTATCAGGGCACAACTTGGGAACTGCCGAAATCGAAAGTGCATTTGTTGCTCATCCAAAAGTAGCTGAAGCTGCTGTGGTTGGTTATCCTCATGATATTAAAGGGAATGGATTATATTGTTATGTAACCTTGAATGCAGGAGAGAATGAAACTGGCGAACTTGAGAGAGATCTTAAACTTTGGGTGAGAAAACAAATCGGACCTCTTGCAACTCCAGATCTAATTCATTTTACACCGGGTCTTCCTAAAACAAGATCAGGAAAAATAATGAGAAGGATTTTAAGAAAGATTGCTGCAAATGAGCATGGTCAATTAGGAGACACGACTACTCTAGCAGATCCAAGTGTTGTTGATAGTTTAGTTGAAAATAGAAAAAATATTTAAAACTGGATTAAATCTTTAAACTCTTGTTTAACAACATCCCACTTTAAAATCATCGAATTTAAAACAATCTTACGATCTAAAGTTTTTAATTCATCTGCAATCGGAGCCCATTTATATAAAGATAGTGCACTCAGATTAAAAGGTAAGTCTTGATAATAAACATCCCAATTTATTTTCTCTAATCGTTCATCAAAACTTTTCCTAGCTTCATCAATAATATCTAGCGGCATCTTATTAGAAATTTCGTCATCTAAAATTTTATTGAAAATTTCGTTTGCTTTATGAATATCCTGATAATCAAAATTAACATTTAAATATGAAAAAGTGAAAAAAGTTAAATCTTGTAATGCAACCGAATAAATATTCCATTTAGCAAGATTTACTGATGACATAAATTCATCGTTATCAAAATGAAGAACGTATCTTGTTCCCATTCTGGTTTTTAGATAATTATATAAAGTGACTTGAGTAGCCCAGGCAGACTTTGTCTGAATAAATTGTTCTAGTTCATCTAAATTTTTTATTTTTTTTTTGGGTATAAACGCTTTAAACATAGCGAATAAATATGTTTTGAAATCCTCAAGTTTTACGTCTCTCCAAGTTAGTTTGTATTTTCCCATGTTAATTTGTAAGTGCGCCAATTATATCTTAAAAAAGTAAGTAAATAAGTACATAATATGATCAATTTTTAGGGTTTTCAAAGCTCTCATAATGGTTATGGTTTTACTCAGTTATAACTAAAAAGAGAGGTATAAATGTCAAATCAACAAAAACACTGGGAAAAAACCAGGTCATTGTTATTTATAACACTGGCAATTTGGTTTGTTTTCTCAATTGGCATCTTTCTCTTTGGAGCTGAAATGAACGAGGTCACAGGACCTTTCGGTTACCCATGGACATATTGGTTTACATGTCAGGGATCTCTTGGTGCTTTCGTAATTCTAATTTTCTGGTTTGCGAACAGACAAGAAAAAATCGATGAAGAGTTCGGCTTTAGCGAAAGAGAGGACGAATAATGAAAGGTAATTTCATAGATAATTTGCCAAAGGTTTATGGAATCTATACTGGAGGATTTATAGGTTTCATAATCATCATGGCAATTGCTGAACAGATGGGTATGACAGCTAAAGCGATCGGTATCGCTTTCGTTGCATTTACTGTATTCATCTATGCATTAATCGGTTGGCTATCAAGAACAGCTCAAGCAGATGCATATTACGTAGCCGGTAGGCAAGTACCAACAGTCTTCAACGGAATGGCGACTGCAGCAGACTGGATGTCTGGTGCTTCATTCGTTGCAATGGCGGGTGGTATTTACTTTAAAGGTTACGGCTATATGGCTCTACTTGTAGGTTGGACTGGTGGTTACGTGCTTGTTGCATCTTTATTAGCACCATACTTAAGAAAATTTGGCTGTTATACAGTTCCAGATTTTATAGGTACTAGATACGGTGGTAATTTAGCTAGATTTAGCGCAGTTGTAGTTTTAACTGTCGCTTCATTTACTTATGTGACTGCACAAATTAACGCTACAGGTACTATTGCATCTGTTGCACTTGATATCCCATTCCAATACGCAGTTTATGTTGGGCTAATAAGTATTTTATTATGTTCAATGTTAGGTGGTATGAGAGGGGTAACTTGGACACAGGTTGCACAATATATCGTGCTAATTATAGCTTATCTACTTCCAGTATTCTGGATCAGTAACAAAATGGGTGCGGGTTTCTTCCCTCACTTTATGTTAGCTGATGAGGTAGCTAGAATTGGTGAATTAGAGCAACAGTTTGGGTTTGTTAAAAACGCAGCTGCTGATCTAAAATCAGTACCTAAAGGCTTAGCAGGAATAACTAAAGCTCACTCTGCAGTGAACGCTACACCTTGGGCATTTATTTCATTAGCACTAGCGATGATGATGGGAACAGCTTCATTACCGCACGTGATGATGAGATACTTTACTACTCCAAGTGTAAAAGCAGCTAGAAAATCAGTAGGTTGGTCATTATTCTTTATCTTCCTACTTTATTCTTCTGCTCCAATGTTAGCTACATTATCCAAGTTATCATTGATCGACCCGAATTTACCAACTGGTATTATCGGTAAGACATTTGCAGAAGTGGAAGCGATAGATTGGTACCAAAACTGGAACCAAGCAAACCTAATGTTTATCAGCGACTTTAACGGAAATGGAACTCTTGAATTAAATGAGTTCTTCATGGGTGGTAAAGCCGTTGTATTAGCAACACCAGAGATAGCTGGATTACCTTATGTAATTTCAGGTCTAGTTGCTGCAGGAGGTATGGCAGCTGCCATGTCTACTGCCGATGGTTTGATTCTAGCGATTGCAAACGCTATATCACATGATGTTTACTATAAGATCATTGATCCAAAAGCGGAAACTGCAAAACGACTACTTGTTGCAAGGGTATTACTTGTAATAATTGGTTTTGCTGGTGCAACTATTGCAGCAATGGAGATTCAAGGAATCTTGGGTTCGGTTATCTGGGCTTTTGATTTTGCGATGTCTGGATTGTTCTTCCCACTTGTACTTGGTGTATGGTGGAAAAGAGCTAATAGACAAGGTGCGATTGCTGGTATGCTAGGTGGTCTTGCCGCTGGTACTTGGTACTTAGTTTGGGTACGAACAGGCGGAAGTGGATTCCTAGGTATTACTCAGTTAACATTTGGTATCTTCGGATCAGCTGTTAGTTTGATAGCTATGGTTGTAGTAAGTTTAATGACTGCAGAACCAGATAAAGCTACTCAAAAAATGGTTGATGATGTGCGTGTGCCAAGTGGTAAAACAATTCTTGGTAAATCACACTAAATAATCTTTTAAAGGGGCGATTAATTTCGCCCCTTTTATTTCATTATATTTTCCAATATAAATTTTGAATGTCAGCAAATTTTCATCCCTTAATATATTTTATTGATTATTTGCTTGGGATCATCATGTGGACTCTTATTGGAAGAGTAGCGATGAATATTTTTCAAAAAGAAGACTCGCAATTCTTTTTCATGAGAGTATTTGTGAAATATACCAATCCTCTAATAAAATTATTTAAACCAATAACACCCTCGTTTATCATTGGGCCATTGGTTCCCTTGTATGTTGCTTGGTTTTTCTACATGATTAGATTTTATCTAATGCCTTGGATCTTGGGGTATTCGGTAATGGGAATGTTGTCATTCCCTTTGGAAAGTGAAATTTCTAGACAAATTTATCAATTTTTTAATTCATTTTAATTTTTAAAATTGATACTAGTTAATCTAACAATCAATGAAAAATATAAAAATTTCTCCATCAATTTTATCAGCTGACTTTAGTCAATTAGGTTCAGAAATTAAAAGACTCGAAGAAGGTGGAGCTGATATGATTCATGTGGATGTTATGGACGGTCATTTTGTTCCCAATTTAACAATAGGACCACCTGTAATTAAAGCCCTTCGAAAACACTGTTCATTAAAATTTGATGTTCATTTAATGATATCGCCAGTCCATAAATACATAGATGCTTATGCTGATGCAGGAGCAGATATAATTACTATTCACCCTGAAGCAACTGATAATTTAGAAAATTCAATTAAAAAAATAAAAGAAAAAAATAAAAAAGTTGGAGTTTCACTTAATCCGGAAACTAAAATTGATTTGATTTTAGATTTATTAGATCAAATAGATTTAGCATTAATTATGAGTGTAAATCCTGGATTTGGAGGTCAAAAGTTTATGCCAGAAGTTTTAGATAAAATCAAAGATCTAAAGAAAATAAAAGAACAAAAAAAGATAGATTTTGACATAGAAATTGATGGCGGGATTAATTTTGATAATTGCAAAAGTGCAATTGACGCTGGCGCAAACATTCTTGTTTCAGGTACTACGGTATTTAAAAGTAATGATGGAGATATAAAGAAAAATATTAATTTATTAAAATTAAAATAAGTTAATGATTAATACAAATTCCTTAGGCATTTTAGGTCAATTTTATTTTAATATAAAAGAAAGTTTTAAATCAATTTATCAAAATTCAAAATTTTACGAAAAAAAAATATCAAAAACTTTTGAAAATAGTTTTGAATACAAACCTAGTCCTCATTTACTTTCATCTATAATTAAATACCAAAATAAAAAATATAAAATTGAAGATTTTACTATTGAATCAATTTGGCAAAACAATTTAAGTCCTAAAGATTACGAAAAATTAAATAATTTTTTTTGGTTTTTTAGCCTAGATTTAAAATCCTCTAAAAAAGCTACACAAACAGTCATAAAAAATTGGATTTCAAATAACACTAAATATCAAAAAAGGAGTTGGGAATTTGATTTAACAGCAAAAAGAATTATTTCATGGTTATCAAATCATCAACTAACGTATGAAGATAGTGAGCAAGAATACAGAACTACTTTTGATCACATGATACAAAAGCAAACTAATCATTTATTAAATGAGATAAAAAATCCAAAACAAGTAGAAAATAAGATGATTGGTTGTGCTGCAATAATTTTGACTGGCTTAGCTTATAAGAATGAAAAACAATATCTTACTTACGGGTTAAATTTATTAAAAAATATAATTAAATCTTCAATCGATAATCAGGGTTTTACAAAATCAAGAAATATCAGACAATTAATATTTTATTTAAAATATTTTATAATAATTAGAGAGTGGTTTAAAGAATCTCAGAGTTTAATCCCTGAATATATTGATGAAACTATCTACTATTTAGGCTCAAGTTACGCGTTCATTTGGCAAAATGTTAAACAAGATATTTATTTTAATGGTAACTATTCTTCTGATAATAACGAATTTGATCAATACTTGAAAAGATTTGGTTACACTTTTAAAAATCAAATTAATGAATTGGGCGGTTATGCAATACTAAAAAATAAAAAAATAATTCTTGCTGCTGATATTGGATCTAGTCCTAACAAAATATTTTCTAACGACTACCAAGCAGGAGCTTTATCATTTGAAATATTTTCTAATGATAAAAAATTAATTTCTAATGCTGGTTACTATCCAGACAAAAGTAATAAATTTAATAAATTATCAAGAAGCACAGCTTTACATTGTGCTTTAAGCATTGAGGATTATTCCTCTTGTAATTTTATCAAGCATCAAAAAAATTTGATTGTTGATAAAGGACTGAAAGTATCAAAAAAAAATCTAGTTTTTGAAAATA
This sequence comes from uncultured Pelagibacteraceae bacterium, assembly GCA_902573295.1. Lineage (GTDB taxonomy): Bacteria > Pseudomonadota > Alphaproteobacteria > Pelagibacterales > Pelagibacteraceae > Pelagibacter. Next base: position 10,820 of record CACGJB010000023.1, read on the forward strand.
ATTATTGGAAAATATCAGGTACACATGATGGATATTTAATTAAATTTGGAGCAATCTATGAGAGAGAGATTGAGTTCTATCCAGAACAAATGAAATTTATTGGATATGATAAGTTATTTAGAAAAAATCCAAATAAAAAAATTAAATTTGATATTAGATTTCATCTTGATCCAAACTCAAAAGTAATGAAAACACAAGATAACAAATCAATACTAATTGAATTAAACGAGGAAGGTTGGAAATTTAGTTGTGATAACTTTGATATTAATATTGATAATGGTTTATATTTCGGTAATAAAAATTTATATAAAGAAAACCAAAATATTTTTATCTCAGGTATGAATAATGAAAAAGAACAGATAATAAAGTGGGAAATAAATAAATTAAAATGAAGAAAAAAATCAAAACAGCTCTCATATCTGTGTCTGACAAAAATAACTTAAAACCATTGCTAAAGATTTTAAAAAAGAACAAAATTAAAATAATTAGCTCGGGCGGTACTTTTAAAGAAATTAAAAGATTAAAATTTAACTGTTTAGAAGTATCTGATTTTACTAATTCCCCTGAGATTTTGGAGGGTAGAGTAAAAACTCTTCATCCAAAAATCCATGCAGGGATTTTAAATAAAAGAGAAAAAAAAACTCACTTAAAAGATCTTAAAGATAATAATTTTGAGAATATTGATTTAGTCATAGTGAATTTTTATCCATTTGAGAACAATCTTAAAAAAACAAATAATCATCAAAAAATTATAGAAAATATAGATGTAGGTGGTCCTACTATGGTCAGATCAGCGGCAAAAAACTACAATGATGTAGCTGTAATAACTTCTTCAGATCAGTATGGGGAATTAATTCAAGAACTAAAAAAATTCAAGGGATCTACTTCTTTAAATTTTAGAGAAAAACTATCAAGAATAGCATTTGCTGAGACGGCATATTATGACTCTTTGATTTCAAACTATTTTAACAAAAAAACAAATACTATTTTTCCTAAGAAAAAAATTTTTCATGGAAATCTAATAGAGCAACTTAGATATGGTGAAAATCCTCACCAATTAAGCGCAATTTATTCAAGCAGTTCAAATATGAACTTAAAACAAATTCATGGAAAACAGCTTAGTTATAACAATTATAATGACATATTTAGCGCTCTAACTATTTCAAAATCTTTACCAAAAGGGAAGGGAACAGTCATAGTTAAGCACTCAAACCCGTGCGGAGTTTCTGCTAAAAATAATCATTTAGAGAGCTATAAGTCCGCTCTTTCCTGTGACCCTGTAAGTGCTTTTGGTGGAATAGTTTCTTGTAATTTTAAAATTACAAGTGATTTAGCTGTTGAATTAAATAAATTATTTTTAGAGGTAATAATTGGAAATGGTTTCGATAGCAATGCAATCAAAATATTAAATACTAAAAAAAACTTAAGATTGATTGATGGAAGAAATTATACATCAGGAGAACTTTTTAAGTTTGTATCATTTAATCAAGATATAATGATACAATCAGAGGACTTAAATATATTTGCAAAAAAAGATTTTAAAGTTGTATCAAAACGAAAACCGACATCTAAACAAATTAAAGATCTTATTTTTGCTTTTAATGTATGTAGGTATGTAAAATCAAATGCAATAGTACTAGCATCTAATGAA
>CACGJB010000024.1 GCA_902573295.1 uncultured Pelagibacteraceae bacterium
CTAGTCTTTTAGCTACTTCAGTATAGGCTGGTATTAAATCACCCAGATCTTTTCTAAATCGATCTTTATCTAATTTTTTTTCTGTAATACTATCCCATAATCTGCACGTATCGGGACTGATTTCATCTGCTAAAATTACTTCATTTTTTCCATCAATTTTAATTCTTCCAAATTCTGATTTAAAATCAATAAGTTTAATTCCAACACCCCTAAACATCCCAATCATAAAATCATTAATTCTTAAAATCATTTTTTTAACTTTATCTATTTCTGTTTTTGAAGCCCAATCAAATGCTAAAATATGTTCTTCAGATATTAATGGATCTCCAAGTTTGTCGTCTTTTAAGCAATATTCAATAAGAGGTTCTTTTAAAACAGTACCGTCCTCAATACCTAATCTTTTAGTAATCGAACCTGTTGCAATATTTCTTACAATAAATTCGATCGGTATTATTTCAACAAGTTTTATAATTTGCTCACGCATATTTAATCTTTTAACTAAATGATTATTAATTCCTATTTGAGAAAGGTTGTAGAGTATATGTTCTGATATTCTATTATTTAGGACACCTTTACCTTCAATGGTAGTTTTTTTTTGGTTATTGAACGCAGTTGCATCATCTTTAAAATATTGGATAACTAAATTTTTATCATTTGTTGCATAAATGATTTTAGCTTTTCCTTCGTATAATTTTTTACCTTTTTTCATTATTTAAAAACTCTTCTAAAGATAAAATTTACATTTTTAAAGTGTTTAGAATAATTAAATACAGACTTTAATTTTTTTTGTGAAATTTTACTTATTATAAATTTATCAGAAGAAATGACGTCAATTAAGTTTAAATTTTCTGCAAAACATTTCTTTGCATAAGACTGTACCATCTTGTATGATTTTTCTCTGCTTAATCCTGCTTTAGTTAACTCCAACATAACCTCTTGAGAAAAAATTAAGCCTTTTGTTAAATTTAGGTTTTCAAGCATTTTTTTAGGATAAACAATCATGTTATCTAAAATATTTGCAAGCCTAATCAATGCAAAGTCAGTTGTTATATTGGCATCTGGACCAATATTTCTCTCAACGCTTGAGTGAGAGATATCTCTTTCATGCCAAAGAGCTATATTTTCAAGAGCAGGCACGACAGCACTTCTAACCATTCTAGCTAAACCAGTAAGATTTTCACTTAAAATAGGATTTTTTTTATGAGGCATTGCTGAAGAGCCTTTTTGATTTTTAGAAAAATATTCTTGTAATTCATAAACTTCAGTCCTTTGAAGATGTCTTATTTCAATAGCCACTCTTTCTATGGATCCAGCAATAATTCCCAAAACAGAGAAATAAAATGCATGTCTATCTCTTGGAATTACTTGCGTTGAAATTGGTTCAACTTTTAAACCTAATTTCTTTGCCACATGTTTCTCAACATTTGGATTAATGTTAGCAAAAGTACCAACAGCACCTGAAATTGCGCAAGTAGAAACTTCTTCAACAGCGTCTTTTAGTCTTTTTCTGTTTCTTTTAAACTCCTCATAAAACGAAGCCAATTTTAAACCAAACGTAATTGGTTCAGCATGGATACCATGGCTTCTCCCCATACAAGGAGTAAATTTATATTTTTTTGCCTGTCTTTTTAAAACTTTTAAAATTTGATCAATATCTTTTAAAATAATTTTACCTGATTGAACTAGCTGAATATTAAAACTTGTATCCAAAACATCTGATGAAGTCATTCCTTGATGCAGGTAGCGTGCTTTAATTCCAGCTTTTTCAGTAACAGAAGTAAGAAATGCTATTACATCATGTTTAACTTCAGACTCTATTTTATGGATTCTACTTACATTAATTCTAGCTTTTTTTCTAACAACTGAAGCAACACCTTTTGGGATATGACCAAGTTTTTCCATTGCTTCAGCAGCTGCGACTTCAACATCTAACCAGATTTTGTATTTATTTTCTTCTGACCAAATATTAGTTAATTCTTTTCTCGAGTATCTTTTAATCATTAAATTATAAGTATGGAGGCTTTGAATAATCTTTAACAGATTCTGTAAAGATTTCATAACCATTTTCAGTAATACCTAATGTATGTTCAAATTGCGCAGATAAAGATTTATCTTTTGTTACAGCAGTCCAACCATCATTCAACATTTTAACATCATATTTACCAGCATTAATCATCGGTTCTATAGTAAATGTCATACCAGCTCTTAATTCCATGCCTGTATTTTTTCTACCGTAGTGAAGAATATTAGGAGGTTCATGAAATGTAGTACTTATTCCGTGGCCACAAAAATCTCTTACAACTGAAAAACCTTTTTCTTCTACAAACGATTGAATTTCATAACCTATATCTCCTAATTTAATACCTGGTTTTAAAATTTTAATAGCTCTCATCATAGACTCGTAAGTAGCATCAATAAGATTATTTAATTTAACTGGAGTTTTTCCAATACAAAACATTCTACTTGTATCCCCGTAATGCTGATCTACAATTGCGGTCACATCAACATTAATTGCATCACCTTCTTGTAGAATTCTATCAGACGGTATTCCGTGACACACAACATGATTTAAAGACGTACATAAAGATTTTGCAAATCCCCTATAATAAAGCGGAGCTGAATAACCCCCATTATCTCTAATAAACTCATATCCTAACTTATCAATATAATCAGTTGAAACGCCTTCTTTTATATTTTCAGTTAACATATCTAAAGTTCTTGCTGCCAGTTTTCCTGCGACTCTCATTTTTTCGAATTTTTCTTTATAATCAGTCATCTATAATTTTTAATTTTTTATCTATAAAAATTTTCTTAGAACTTATATCACATCTATAAGCTAAAAAATTAACACCAGCTTTTTTAGCTTTTACGTATGCGTTGTAATATTCTTCATCTATATCTTTAGCTATTTTAAAATATTTCATATTTTGAATTTGAACTAAAAATATTATGTATGTTTTATAACTTTTTTTTATGGCATCAATAAGGGTTAATAAATGCTTAATTCCTCTCATTGTTGGTGCATCTGGAAATTCTGCTGTGTCTTTATTTCTAAATAATGTAACATTTTTTACCTCAACAAAGGTTTTTTGTGTCTTTTTTTCTAATAAAAAATCAAATCTAGTTTCTTTGTTGAAAAAAACCTCTGGTTTTATGGAGTCATTATTTTTAAGTTCATTTATAAGATTGTTTTTTAGCCCATGTTCAACTATTCGATTTGCTATGTGGGTATTTACCCCAATTAAATTTTTTCTAGATTTTATAATTTCAAGACCATACTTAAGCTTTCTTTTTGGATCATTATTAGGAAGCAAATAAACCTCATTACCTTCATCTAACAAACCTTTCATTGATCCTGTATTAGGACAATGCGCTGTGACAATTTCTTTACCGATTTTAACGTCAGTAAAAAACCTTTTATAACGTTTGATTAGTTTGCCTTTTATTAAAGACTTGGTAAATTCCATTAGTAAATTATATATTTCATATGAATAAAAAAGTAAAAGTTAATGCTTCAATTTTAATTATTGGTAATGAAATTTTATCTGGCAGAACTCAAGATACAAATACCTCAACCTTGGCAATTTGGCTAAATTCAATTGGAGTAAATGTTGCTGAAGTTAGAGTAATACCCGATGTTGAGGAGATTATTGTTGAAACTTTAAATTTACTTAGATCTTCATATGACTATGTTTTTACAACTGGTGGTATTGGTCCAACACATGATGATATTACAGCCCAATCAGTATCAAAGGCTTTTGGAATAAAATATGAAGTTCACAAAGAAGCTTTTAAAATTTTAGAAGCTTATTACCAACCAGGTGAATTTAATGATGGCAGACAAAAAATGGCTTGGATGCCAGAGAATGCAAATTTAATTTTAAACCCAACAAGTGGCGCACCAGGTTTTAATGTTGAAAATGTTTTTTCATTGCCTGGAGTTCCGTCAATCTTGAAATCAATGTTGGGTGGTTTAACTAATAAAATAGTAGGGGGGAAGCCTATTAAAAGTCATACTATAAGCTTAAAAACTGTTGAAAGTGAGATAGCTAACTCTTTAACAAAAGTTCAAAATGATAATCAGGATGTTGAAATAGGAAGTTATCCATTTTTTCATGCAGGCAAATTAGGTGTATCAATTGTGATAAGATCAGAAGATCAGAATAAAATAGATAATTGCAATTCTCAAATTTTAAAATTTGTGAATGAGAAAAAAATTGAGGTAGTGGATAGATAATGCTGTATTTTGCTTATGGGAGTAACCTTCATCATTTTCAGATGAAACGCAGATGTAAAGACAGCATTTTTTTAAAAAAAATAAATTTAAAAAATTTTAGATTAACGTTTAGAAGCAAATATAGGGCTGCAGATATTGAGTCAAAAAAAAATTCAATTGTTCCAGGGGCGTTATTTGAAATTTCAAAAAGTGATGAAAAAAAGTTAGATGTATATGAAGATTTTCCAATTCTTTATAAAAAACATTATTTTTATTATTATGGTAAAAAAGTAATGACCTATACGATGGTTAGAAAAACACCTTTTATGTTTCCTACGGAGAGATACTTAAATATAGTTAAAAGAGGGTACAAAGATTGTAATTTAGATGAAAAATATCTTAAGAAAGGTTTGTTAGCATCCTGATCAATGATTGACTTATACAAATATAGTAAAAAAAATAAAATTTATTCTTTTTTTATTAAAAAAATACTTGGTGTTAAGACTGATATTTTAGATAAATCTTTTTTTTATTCAGACACCATTGATCTACATTTGGATAAAGAATTTTTTTACGAATATAAAAACAAAACCCCACTTACAAAATGGATGGACATGAATAATCGAGAGCACTATCAATCAAATCATGATTTACAAAAATTATCTGTTTTTAAAAAACAAATAGATGTTATTGAAAAATTTTTAAATGAAAAAATTAAAAAAAATATAATGGGTGTTAGTTTTTTTGGAAAATTTAAAGTTAAAAGTTTATGGTTTACTATTCAAAAAAAAAATGAAGGTCACGCTTCACACAATCATCCTAAATCAATTTTGTCAGGTGTTTATTATTTTTCTTTAGACGAGAATAAGGGTGGTGAAATAGAAATTTTAGATGAAGAAAAGAAAATTTGTCATGAACCTAAAAAAAATGACATTATAATTTTTCATTCTAATATTTATCATTCAGTTAAACCTTATTTTGGAGAAAATGATAGAATTGCTCTAGTTTGGGATGCTGTATATACTCTGTAGTTATGGGAATTTTAAAAACCCTTAAAAGGAAATATTTTAAGTATAAAGAGCATTTTGCCCAACATAAGAATTTAAAAATAATTAAAAAAAATATCTTAATTACTGGTGTAAATTCTGGGATTGGTCTATGTATTTTAAAAAGGATTGTAAATGAGAACAATGTTTTAGCGTTTGTAAACAATAATTCAGATCAAGCAGAAAAAATAAAAACTAACAATCTATCAATTTTAAAATGTGATTTTAGCAATATCGATAACTTAAATGGTTTTGAACAAAACATAACAAGTTTTAAACCAAATATTATTATTAATTGTGCTGCTATGTTTGGAGATCAAATTAACATTGAAGAATTTGATTTTAAAAATTATTACAAAGTACTTAATACAAATGTTATTGCACCAATAGTTATTACCAAACTGTCTTTAAAAGCCAATAATCTTGAACAGGTAATAAATATTAGTAGTGAAATGGGCAGTACTAATCTAAATAAAACTGGAAATTATTTTTACTATAGATCTTCTAAAAATTTGTTAAATTCTTTTTCTAAAAATCTTTCAATAGAATTCAATAATAAAGTAAATGTTTATTGTATTCATCCAGGTAGTGTTAAGACTAAAATGAATTCAGGTGGTGTTTTGGACCCTGATTTTGCTGCACAAAAGATAATCAATATTTCTGCTGAAAACGATGAATCCATAAGTGGAGCATTAATTGATTTAAATAAAAAAATATTACCTTGGTAGATTTATTTTTTTTCAAAAAAGGCCCAATCCCATTCAATATATTTTGTATGTTTTTTAAACCAGAAAGATAAATATCTTTCTGCTAAATAAGCATAGAGTCTTTTTTGATCATATCCTTTTAAATTTTTTAAACCAAATATTTTTTCACATTTAAATAACCATTTAAATAAATCTCTAAACCATTTAGACAAAATTTTTTTTTTAGAAATGAACATTATATGTGGATTAAATTTATCGTTATTTTCAACAAATTTACTAAACTCTTCTCTATCTTTTTTTTCAATAAATTTTATAGCTTTATCTAGTACTCCATGACCATGATGCATATCAAAATGAAGTTTTATTGAATGCTTTTTTTTATTATAAAGAATATCAGGATCTTTAATTAAATTTTTCCACCCTCTTTTAATAATTTTCATTGTTTTTGGTTTCGAGACACTTATTGTTTTACAAATAACACTGTTATAGTTGCGCCATTTTTTTGGAGCATTCTTTAAAATGTTTTTTTCAAGATCTTTTATGGTTTTGATTTTGCTTTTTTTCTTTAACCAAAACCTTCTTTTCTGACAGAAACCGATCCATTCTTTGTTGTTAAATTTATTAAGTTTGTTTTTCCAGAACCAATAATGAAATGTTAATTCTGAGTAATTTATCTCTTTTCTTTGAATATTTTTACCTTTTGAACAAGTGTAATAATTTTTAGGAAATTTATTTTTACCTACGCCAGCTAATTTTAAATCTAAATTATTAAGATAATCATAAGGTACATTGGTAACGCAAAATATATTTAAATTTTTCATTTATTTTCAAAATAAATCAATATTAGTTAATTTCTAATGATAAATAACACATAACCCAATTTATGAAATTAATTGTATTAAATATATAAAAGAAAATAAAAGAAATTTACTTATTAGTCTTGTTCAATTATAAATATTAGCATAAACACTCATGAAATTCATTAATGCCCTCGTGGTGAAATTGGTAGACACAAAGGACTTAAAATCCTTGCCGCTTGCGGAGTGCCAGTTCGAGTCTGGCCGAGGGCACCATTAAATGAAAAAACTCCAAATTATTTCTGATAAAAATATAAAATCTTCAAATATTAAAAAATTATTATTAAGGAAAATAAAATCTATTTCTTTTAAAAAAGAGGATCTTGTAATTGTTATTGGTGGTGACGGCTTTATGCTTCAAACACTTAAAAAGAATAAAAATTCTAAAAAACAATTTTATGGAATTAATTCTGGAAATTATGGTTTTCTAATGAATAAATTTTCCTCAAAAGATATTTTAAAAAACCTATTCAAAGCAAATTTAGTTTCAATTTCTCCATTAGAAATGATTGTAAAAAATAAAAATAATCAAATAAAGAGATCTATAGCGATAAATGAGGTTTCTGTACTTAGACAAAGTAGGCAGGCTGCATCGTTATCTATTAAACAAGGTTCAAAACAAATAATTAAAAAATTAGTTTCAGATGGTGTATTAATATCAACACCTGCAGGAAGCACTGCATATAATCTTTCAGTTCATGGACCTATCTTAAGTCTTCATTCAAAAAAATTATCAATATCACCAATAAGTGCGTTTAGGCCAAGAAGATGGAAGGGCAAAATAGTTAATGATAAAACTAAAATAGTTATAACAAACTTAAACCCAATTAAGAGACCTATTAGTGCTGTTGCAGATAATTTAGAGGTTAGAAATGCTAAATCAATTACAGTAAAAACTAATAATAAAATAAAGTTTAATCTTCTTTATGATAAAAATAGAAGTCTACAGAAAAAGATTAAAATTGAGCAATTGAGAAAAGAAACAAGTTAAATAAATAAAAACACCTGGGTTTATGACACTTGAGATTATTATAATTTTATTAACTATCGTGCTTGCAGTTTTTTTTATATTTAGACCAACATCGAAAAAAGAAAAAGACCGGTTCGAAGATAAGGATAACTGGAGAGGTGGCTTTTAAATGAAAAATATTTCAGGGAAAAAAAAGAAAATATTTTGGTTAGCCCCAATTATACTTCTTGTTATTGCAATCATTGGCGATCCAGTTATTGGTTATTACACATTACTTCGTTTAGTTGTTTGTTCCTCAGCACTATATTTTGCTTACAATTTTTATAAAAAAAATAATCAATCAAATATATGGATATTCAGTTTTATAGCTGTTTTATACAATCCTATCCTTCCATTCTATTTATACGAGAAAGATCTTTGGAGGATTGTTAACATTTTTACAATCTATTTCATTTATAAAAATAGAAAGCTAAATTAAATCTATGAAAGTTTTTTTAAAAAAATTTAACGTTGAATTTATTAAGTGATGGTGCCCCCGCACGGATTCGAACCGCGGACCTATTGATTACAAATCAATTGCTCTACCAGCTGAGCTACAAGGGCATTTAAAAATGATTTTGTATAACAATATTAACAATAATCAATTTAAATTTTTGATGATATATTTAAATGATTCATGAATTATAATTTTATAGACCTTTTTTGTGGTGCTGGAGGACTGTCTTATGGTTTTGAGAAAGTTGGCTTAAATTGTCTAGCTGGAGTAGATCACTTTAAAAATGCTATTGAAACATTTAAAATCAACCATAAGAATTCTGTCGGTATAGATGGTGATATCAGGAAGATTTCAATAAAAGATTTTAAAAAAAAAATTAAAAATAAAAAAGTGCATATAGTTTGTGGAGGACCTCCTTGCCAAGGGTTTTCAACCATAGGACCTGGAGATGCAGAAGACTCAAGAAATCATCTATTTTTAGAATTTGTTAGATTTGTAAAAGAATTAAACCCAGAAATAATAGTATTAGAAAATGTAACAGGTTTACTGGCAAAAAAAAATATCAATACTTTAAAATCAATTTTTAAATGTTTTGAAAAATTGGGTTATCACTTAAATATAAGAGTTTTATCATCAAACCACTACGGTGTGCCTCAAATAAGGAGAAGAGTAATATTAATTGGCAATAGACTAAATATAGAAAACAAATATCCAAAAAAGGAATTTTATGATTTTGGAAAAATAGATAAAAATTTAAAGAAATATAGAACAGTAGGGTGGGCTTTTAAAAATTTGCTAAAAACTAAAGGAAAAATTTTTAATCACAATTTAGAATTAGCTAAAATTAAAAGTAATTTAGAAACACAAAGGATTTCCCATGTTCCTGAAGGTAAATACATTAGATATGAAAAAGATGAAAAAGAATATTTACCTAAAAAACTTTGGTTTGACCATGATTGGAACAAAATAGGAGAAAAACGTTTTAGAGAAGCAAGATATTACAGACTTGATAGAAAAAAACCATCTCCAACAATTCTCACTGGGAGTCGTATGTATTACCATCCAACAGAAAACAGATTTCTTACCACAAGAGAGGCTGCAAGCTTACAATCATTTCCAGGAGATTTTGAGTTTATCGGTTCCAATACATCTCAATGGACACAAATAGGTAATGCAGTGCCACCAATCATGGCAGAGGCTATAGGAAAATCTATTTTAAAAATGTTAAAGAATAAAAATAAAAAAATTAAAATTAATAAAAATACTAATATTGAATATGTAAGAAGCTCTGCTTTTAATTATGACAAAGATGTATATTCAAAAAACACCCAGCTAGAATTTAATCTTTAAAGGGAAATTCTCTACCTTCAAGTTCTTCAATATCAAATTTTGATGGTGTAGGTTTTTTTGTCATTTTAATTACTCCAAGAAATCCATAATTCCAGGGAGTAGGAATTCCAGTATTAATTCTAACTTTATTTCCAGATTTATCAGTTTTATAAATTTTCTTTGTTGAGTTAATAGTCTTTGCTCTTAATCGTAATTTTATAGTTCCATCAAATTGTTTTGTTCCTAATGAATTATTATCTTTTTGAAGATGGTAAAAACCACAATTTTGAATTTGTATATAAAAGCAATTTTTTTGCTTATAGTATTCAAATAAAGTTTTTAAAGGAATTTCTATTTCTGGTCTTTCAAATTGACGTTGATCATATTTTTTGTCATCTAAGGTTATTTTTTGAGAATTGATTGTAAATCTTCTAGGGGTAAAAGAGGATTTAATATAGTTATCAATAATCTTCATTTCCTTATACATTTCTGTTACATTGTCTTTTTTAACCCAGAACCATCTATTTTTTTTATCCCATTTTAAATACTTTTGACCATAATCAGCATTTTCATCAGCTTTAATTTCTATATTTAAATTTTGATTTTTATAAATAAAATCAATATCTGTTTTATCTGAAGCGCCAGCTCTTACATAATTTTTAGTTAATATTTTTTTATCTTTTAAAATATTAGCTATTTTATCTTCATATTTATCACCTTTGTTATACCCAGTGGATTTTTTTTGAGTGCTCATGTTTATTTACAAATATAACTTTGTTGATATATTTAAACTAGTCTTGATTTAGAAAACAACTCTACTTGCTGGGACTTAAAAAACAACGCTAAAGGAGAAAAATGAAACTAAAAATACAATCAATAAAAAACTATTTTAAATCAAAAGAAAAAAAAGGTTTAAAACCTATATTTTTTGAAAGCATAGGAGATAAAAACACTTCAAGAGATGAAAGGCTCAAGAAACTGATTAATGTTTTGGAAAAGAATGGATTTAAAATTAAGAATAAAAAATAGCTAGAGCAGAGCCCTGAAAAGTGACTCAAATTTTATAGGAAAGTATAGGATAGAGCAGAGCCCTAAAATAAAATCTTTTAACCATTGAAAAGGTTTGTATGAATCATTATATTCAATTCAGGTAATTTTTAATTGTATGAAGGCTACATATACACATAAAATTTACTGACTTAATAAAGTGTGTATTTGCAGCCTTCAGAATTAAATGCTTTTCAACCTAGTGGGAGAACTGGGGTTTAATACCTGAGCGTAAGTGTTCTCTTCGAAGCTAGAATTGAATTTTAATTCAATCATAAAAATTTGCCTGTAAATTAACCAATGAACTACGGTTCAATGAGGTAAATGTATGAATAAAGTCAGTGAAAATAATTTTATCTTTTTCGAATTACTAGTTCGGAAAGATAAATATGACAGACAAAACAAAATATAAATCTGTAGCAATAGATAAAGATTGTTATAAAAAAATTGAAGATCTAACCGCAGCACTATCTCCTGGTATTACGTTATCTAGAGCTCAAGTTGTTAGAATATTAGTTAACAACAAGGTTTTAGAGGATGAACATGAGTCATATGAGACTGGAAGGAGGTTA
>CACGJB010000025.1 GCA_902573295.1 uncultured Pelagibacteraceae bacterium
AACGTTGAGTATCTTCCTAAATGGAAAGATGTATTTAAAAAAAATATAGATATTTTAATTTTGGCTGTTCCTCCGAAAATACAAGAGAAAATTTTACTTTATAATTTAAGTTACAGAAAAAAAGTTATTTTTGAAAAACCAATAACTACTAATTATGTGAAATCTAACAAAATAGTACATTATATAAAAAAAAAAAAAATTAAGTCAGAAATAAATTTAACTTACATAAATCATTTTTTATTTAAAAAAGTTAAGAAAATTATTGATAACATGCAGTTAGGATCTGTAAAATCCTATAGTATTGTGTGGAGTGTCGTTAGTCACGATCTAAACAAAAAAAAATTATCTTGGAAGATAAATGAGAGTCAAGGTGGAGGTCTTAAAAATATTTTTTTGACACATACTTTATCATACTGCCAATTTTTTTTTGGAAAAATTAAATTAGACTTTTTCCAAACAGAAAAAAAAAAAATTAAAGGTATTAATTTTAAAAAAAAAATTTTTTGTATGTTATCACATTTTAACTCGACAAAAGGAAAAATATTGTTGTACACTAAACAAAAAGGAGCACAGTATCACAAAATTGAGATTAAATTTGAAAATGGATATATTCAGCTATTTACTAAATCTAAAGATTGGACTAAAGACTTCATTTTAAAAATATACAATAAAAAAAATAATAAATTAAAAACCTACAAAACCATGAAACAAAAAGGGTTTAAAGATGGAAGATCGTATCAAATATTTAATATGATAAATAATTTTATAAAAAAACCTAACAATCAAAATTTAATTTATTGTCTGAATGCAGAAAAAATTAATAGAAGTATAATTTAATATGCAACAACATAATTTTCAACCAGGTAGGATAAATAATTGTCAAATTTGTGGATCAAAAAAACTAATTGATGTAATTAATTTAGGTGAACAACCTTTGGCTAACACATTATCAAAAAGTCTGAAAGATAATTCAATAGTTGAAAAATTTCCTATTAATGTCGTACGTTGTGAAGAATGTACTCTTCTTCAATTAGACTATATTGTTGATCAAAACAAAGTATATCATCCAGATTACCCGTATCTTCCAGGAATTACCAAAACAGTTGATGAAGAACAAAAAGAGTTATCAGATTACTTATTTGAGGAATTAAATTTAAAAAAAAATTGTTCAGTTTTAGACATAGGGAGTAATGATGGAAGTTTATTAAAACATTTTAAAGAAAAAGGATTGAATGTAATTGGAGTGGAGCCAACAAATATTGCTAAAATAGCTAATGCAAATGATATTTATACTATTCAATCTTTCTTTAATGAAAAGGTAGCAGACAAAGTTATTAAAGAAAAAGGTAAGGTTAAATTGATTACTAGCACCAATGTTTTTGCGCATATGTCAACTTTAGGTGATGTAATGGATGGAATTGTTAAATTATTAGATGATGATGGATATTTTTGTTTTGAAAACCATTATATAATGGAGATATTAGAGAAAGTTCAATATGATACCTTTTACCACGAACATTTAAGAACATATTCTTTAATTTCTCTTAAAAAATTATTTGATTTATATAATCTAAATTTGTTTCATGCTCAAAAAGTTTCAAGATATGGAGGAAGCATAAGATGCATAGTATCTAAAAAAAAAATTAATCAAACAAAAAATTTTAATAAATTACTAGAGATAGAAAAGAAATATTTAATAGATAATTGCAAGAAAACATACGATAATTTTGTAACCGAAATTAAAAAATCAAAAGATGATTTAATTAAAATATTAAAAGAACTTAAATCAAAAAATATGAAAGTTATTGGAAAGTCATGTCCTGCAAGAGCAATAGTCCTACTTGCATATTGTGATTTAGATGAAAACTATTTGAAATATATTGCAGAACAACCCACTTCATTGAAATTAAATTATTATATACCTGATACAAATTTAAAAATTGTAAGCGATGACAATTTATTGAACGATGAACCAGATTATATTTTATTATTAGCTTGGCATTTAACTCAACCAATTATAAAAAAATGGAAAATGAGAGGTTTAAAATCAAAATTTATTGTTCCATTACCAGAGGTAAAAATAATATGAGTGAGAAGTTTTATTTAAATTCAGACATCGAAGAGATTTCCAATAATCTTCAAAAGTATAAAAAAATAATCTCAGGCAAAAAATTTTTGATATCTGGAGCAAATGGATTTTTAGGAAAATATTTTATCAAAACTCTATTAACGATGAACAAAACACTGTCAAAAAAAGTAAAAATTTTGGCTATAGATATTAAGTTTGATAGTTGTGAAATCTATTTAGATAAAAATGTTAAAAAATTAAAACTAGATATAAATAAGATTAAAAGTTTAAAATTTAAAAGTGACTATGTTTTACATGCCGCTGGTATACCAAGCCCTAAGCATTATTTTAATAAACCAATAGAAGCAATATTTACAAGCATCACAGGAACAAAAAAACTACTAGAGTATTCGAAAAAGAATAAATCTAAATTTATTTTTTTTAGTAGTAGTGAAATATATGGAAATCCAGACAAAAAAAATATTCCTACTAAAGAAAATTACAACGGTAACGTTTCAAGTATTGAGGATCGATCATGTTATGATGAAGGTAAAAGAGTTGGCGAAACACTTTGCTATTTTTACAAAATAAAACAAAAAGTAAATGTTGCAATGTTTAGACCTTTCAATGTATTTGGGCCCGGTATGCCAAAAAATGACTATAGAGTATTTCCTAGATTTTTTAATTCTATTAAAAAAAATTTACCAATAACAATTTTTAAAAATGGAAAACAGACAAGAACATTCTGTTATGTAACAGATGCTATTACAGCTATGTTTATTGTTATAATAAAAGGAAAAGATTTTGTTTATAATATTGGAAATGACAAGCCTGAAATAAATATGACACAATTATACAATCACATAAAAAAAAATATTCCTAAAAAAGTTACATATACAAATATAAATTATCCTAAAAATTATCCACAAGTAGAGCCACAAAGAAGATGTCCAGACATAACAAGATTAAAAAAAGAATTTAATTTTAAAAATAAAGTATCGTTAAAAAATTCGATTAAACGATTTTATAATTGGTCTAAAATTCACTATTAATTTAAAATTTTTCTGAGTTTCCTTAAGGAAATATTTAGATTTGTTAAATCTGTTTTTGTTGAGATAATCTCTAAACTAACATTTTTAATCTTATTAATTTTATTTAATTCCTTACAAACTAAAATGTTTTTTTTGTTTGGCTCCTTAAAAAAATTAAAATTCTTCTCTGAAATTTGAATATTTTTGATTAAAGAAATATTATTTTTTATTAATTTTAAGTTTAATTTTTTAAAATGAAATAAACTTGTGTCAAAGTTTATTTTAATCCACTTTGATTTAATTTTTTTCAACAATAAAAATAATTTATTAAAGTTATAAATATATTTCTCATTATATTGTTTTGGAATTGGCTCTATGCACAAGTAGATTTTATTTTTAATTAATAAAGGTAAAATTTTTTTTAAAAATTTAATGAAAATTTTATCTGCCTCTTTGGTATTTAAGTCTCCGGTATCTCTAAATTCGGCAGATCCCATAATTATCTTTTTACAATTAAAAATTTTACATAATTTTATTATCAAGCGCATGTGTTTATAAATTTCTTTAAAATTATTTTTTTTATCCTTAAAAACATTTAAACTTGTTTTATAGAAAACTCCTTGTACAGAATTTACTGTTAACTTGTTGTCTCTTAATAAAGACGAATATTTTTTTGCTTTTTTTTCTACACCATTCCATTTGGTTGAAAACTGTAATGGAGCGCAATCTATACCATCAAAGCCGTTTTTTTTTATTATTTTTAATACTGAAAATAAATCTTTATTTTTCCATGCTAAATTTGATAAATATAATCTTTTAGATATCATTTTTGTTTTTAATATAAAATTTATAATCAAGAATTGAAAAATAATAAAAAAGAAGAAAATTAACTTTAACTAACTGAATTCTTTTTTGTGCTATATCAGCAAATGACCATTTCAGCACTCTTTTAAATTGCCTAAAAATATTTTTAATTGTTTTAAATAGATTCCTTTTTTTTAAACCATCTCCATAATGTATATATCTCCAATATCTTTTAGCGAGGCTTAGTGCATCATCATCCTGAAGATGGTAACACGTTGTATCACTACAATAAAAAATATTTTGATTTTTCTTTTTTAAATAATTTGAAAACTCAATATCCTCTCCATTAGTTTTAAAATATTCTAAATCATCTCTATATTTTTTTTCTTTTCCTAATTTCGATGAGTCAAATATATTATTACATCCAAATATAAATTTTGGATCTGATAGATTTTCTTCCCCCCAATTTTGTTTTAATCGAATTGATCTCCAAAGGTTAAATGGATTATTCAAATATTTTTCATACATTTTTCCACCTACCAATGTAGCATTTTGTTCATCCATTGTTTTTAATAATATTTCAGTCCAATCAGGCATTAGCTCAACATCAGCATCAATTTTTCCAATGTAACGAGTTTTTAAATAAGAAGTAGCAATATTCATTGAATGACTTACACCCATATTTTTTTTATTATGAATAGTTATAATTTTATCCCTATAATCTTCTAAAATTTTATAAGTATTATCTGTTGATCCATCATTAATAACTAAAATTACCTCTGGTTTGATTGTCTGTGATAAAATTGAATTAATACACAATTTTAATGTTCTTTCAGCATTGTAGGCTGGAATGTATATAGAAAAATTTGAACTCATTTTTTTTATTTTTTATATTATTTTATAAAAAAAATTTTCTCTATTTTAATTTCTTAAAAAAATCCAAATAATTGAAACTATTATTCATTATAAAATTTATTAAGGTGATATAGACTAATATTTATAAAAAAGAGTTTATTAAATTAACTTTTATCTGGAGAGGTGGCCGAGTGGTTGAAGGCGCACGCTTGGAAAGCGTGTAAAGGAGCAATTCTTTCATGGGTTCGAATCCCATTCTCTCCGCCATTAAATAAGCTTTATTTTTCAAGGATAATTTAGGAATTTTATAGTTTTTTTGTTAAGATAAATCAGCAATTTTATTAAAAAATGTTATAATTTTCTTTTTCCAAATATTAAAAAATGACAAATAAAAACACATATCAGGCAGACTCCATCAAAGTTTTAAAGGGTCTTGAAGCGGTTAGAAAAAGGCCCGGTATGTATATTGGAGATACAGATGATGGAACTGGTTTGCATCATATGGTCTATGAAGTTGTTGATAACTCTATTGACGAGGCATTAGCAGGATATTGTAAAAATATTAATGTAAAAATTAATTCTGATGGAACAATTACAGTAAATGATGATGGAAGAGGTATTCCTGTTGATATCCATAAAGGAGAAAAAAAATCAGCAGCAGAAGTAATTATGACCCAGCTTCATGCTGGGGGTAAGTTTGATCATGATTCTTATAAAGTTTCAGGTGGATTGCATGGTGTTGGTGTTTCAGTTGTCAATGCGCTTTCAGAAAAATTACAGTTAGAGATTTTTAGGGATGGAAAAAAACACTACATAGAATTTCAAAATGGTAAAGCCAAAGCTCCTTTAAAAGAAGCAGGAAAAGCAAAAAATACTGGAACTCAAATAACTTTTTTACCTTCAAAAGAGATTTTTTCTTCAACAAAGTTTAGTGCAAATATTCTTATTAAAAGAATGCGAGAATTAGCATTTTTAAATAAAGGAATTAAAATAATATTTAGTGATGCAAGTCAAAAGAAAGAGAAAACATCAGAGTTTAAATTCGATGGTGGTGTTCTTGAATTTGTAGATTTTTTAGATGAAAAAAGAGAAAAACTTCAAAATAAAAATGGAAATAATTTATTTAAAAAACCAATATATATTGAAGGAAAAAAAAATAATATTGAATTAGAGTGTTCATTAAAATGGAATGCAGGATATACTGAAGATATATTTCCATATACAAATAATATCTATCAAAAAGATGGTGGAACACACTTGTTAGGATTTAGGAGTGCATTAACAAGAGTAATTAACAAATATGCTAATGAGAACAATTTACTTAAAAAAAATAAATTAGCAATTTCAGGTGATGATATTAAGGAAGGTCTAACTTGTGTACTTTCGACAAAGATTCCTGATCCAAAGTTTTCATCTCAGACAAAAGATAAACTTGTTTCATCAGAAGTAAGAATGATAGTAGAGACATTAGTAAATGAGAAATTATCTATTTGGTTTGATCAAAATCCATCTATTGCAAAAATCATTTTAGCCAAAGTTATTCAAGCAGCAATGGCTAGAGATGTTGCTAGAAAAGCGAGAGAAAACGTAAGAAGAAAAGGAGCCCTTGAATTAAGTGGTCTTCCCGGAAAATTAGCTGATTGCCAAATTGCCAAACAAGAGGGAACTGAATTATTTATAGTAGAAGGGGACTCGGCAGGAGGATCTGCAAAACAAGGAAGAAATAGAGCAAATCAAGCAGTTTTACCACTTAGAGGAAAAATACTTAACACTTATGTAGAAGATTTTAATGTGAAGAAAAATGGTAATGGTAATGGAAATGGTTCAGATCAAAGAACAAAGGCTTTGTCTAAAATGATTTCGTCAAATGAAATTGTTACCTTGATTAATGCTTTAGGTTTAGATCCAAAAGCACAAGAGATTGATTTAAAAGATTTAAGATATGGAAAAATAATTATTATGACGGATGCTGATGTAGATGGCTCTCATATAAGGGCACTTCTTTTAACTTTTTTCAATAATAAACCATTTAATAAATTAATTGAAAATGGGCATGTTTATTTAGCGCAACCACCGTTATTTAAAATTAACAAAGGCTCAAAAGGAATTTATATAAAAGATGAGAAGGAGCTAGAAGATTACATTGTGAATAATAATAAAGATTTAAAAAAAATTAAAAAGGGATCTAAAGATTATTCGAAAAAAATTGATGAAGAAAAATCAAAAATGAATATCCAAAGATTTAAAGGTCTTGGGGAAATGAACCCAGAAGAATTATGGAGCACTACATTAGATCCGGAAACAAGAAATTTATTGCAAGTACAATACTCAAAAGATTTGAAAAAAGATCAGAGTTTAATTCATACTTTAATGGGTAACGATGTAGCATTAAGAAAAGATTTTATAGTTTCTAATGCTATAAATGTTAGAAATCTTGATATTTAAAAATGAAGTTCTTTGAAACTTCAAAATATCATTCTTTTAAAAAATCAACTTATATAACCCTTAGATGGATTGGAATTATTGGACAACTAATTGCAGTAAATTTTGTATATTTATTTTTAAATTCTAGTTTTGATTTTATTACATCAAATTTAGTTATATTTTTAGGAATATTAAGTAATTTATATTTAATATTTATTTATAAAAAAACACAATTATCAGATAGATCTGCTTTTATCTTCCTGCTTATAGATATTTTGCAATTAGGTATCCTTCTTTATTTGTCAGGAGGAATAACTAATCCATTTGTAATTTTTATATTAATACCAAGTGTTTTTTCTTCATCAAACTTAAGCTTAAGAACTAATACTTTGTTAGTAATCTTAACAATATTTATTATCGTATTTTTAACTTTTAATTATCACGATTTGCCAATTAATTTAAATAGTGATTTTCATAACAATCATTATTTTTATTATTCTATCCCAATTTCTTTGATTATCGCTTTAGTATTTTTAAATTATTTTGCAATGACATTTGGTACACAATCTAGATTAAGAAAAGAGGCGTTAGGAAAAATGGAAGAGGTAATGGCTAAAGAACATGAACTTTTATCTTTAGGCGGTCAGGCTGCTGCTGCCGCACATTCTTTAGGTACACCACTTTCAACAATAACAATAATTGCACATGATTTAATGAAACAATTTAAGGGGCAAAAAGATTTAGAGAAAGATATAGAGTTATTGAATAGCCAAGTTGAGCGATGTAATGAAATTTTAAAGCGATTAACTTTAAATCCCGTAGAGGAAGATGAATTTATTGATAAAGATATTAGTATTCGAGATTATTTACATGAAATTATTTCTTCATTTAGGGAAATAAGCAAAAAGGAATTTGTCTTCAATTTTGACCAGGATTCAAATCCAAAAAAGATAACTAAATCTATAGAATTAGTTTATGGGTTAAGAAATTTTATTGGAAACGCAAATAAATTTTCCAAAAATACAATTTTTATTAATTTGAAAAGTGATAGTGAAATCACTGAAATAACGGTTGAAGATGATGGTGATGGTTATCCTAGAGATATAATCTCAAAAATTGGTGAGCCATATCTGAAATCAAATTATTCTAAAGATAAATCTAAAGAAGGCTTAGGTCTAGGATTGTTTATTGGAAAAACTTTATTAGAAAAAAATTTTGCATCATTTAATTTTAGAAATTCAAAAACGCGTAAAGGTGCTGAAGTTGTTATTAGATGGAAGAATAAGGAATTATTTAATATTTAGTGATATTTGTTCTTTGTTTCAAATAAAGAGCTTAATTGAGATATCATAACATCTCCTAATTCATTTACGTCGGTAATTTTGATAGCTTTATTATAATATCTTGAAACATCATGACCAATTCCTATAGCCAAAACTTCGATATCTGATTTATTTTCAATAAACTTCACTATTTTTTTTAAATGTTTTTCTAGAAAGTCACCTGAATTTACAGAAAGAGTTGAGTCATCTACAGGGGCTCCATCAGAAATAACCATTAATATTTTTCTTTCTTCTTTTCTCTTTTTAATCCTATTATAGGCCCACGATATAGCTTCTCCATCAATGTTCTCTTTGAGCAATCCCTCTTTTAGCATTAGTCCTAAATTATTTTTTGCCTGTCTCCAATGGGTATCTGCTCCTTTGTAAATTATATGTCTTAGATCGTTTAATCTTCCTGGTGTTTTAGGTTTGGAATTTTTAGTCCATAATTCTCTACTCTGACCACCCTTCCAGTTTTTGGTTGTGAAGCCTAAAATTTCGACTTTAACTGAGCACCTTTCTAAAGTTCTGGATAAAATATCAGCACAAATAGCCGCAATAGTGATAGGTCTTCCTCTCATAGATCCAGAATTATCTATGAGTAAAGTCACTACTGTATCTTTAAAATCTAAATCTTTTTCTTTTTTGAATGATAAAGAATTATATGGATCCATAATAATTCTTGGAAGTTTTGAACTATCTAACAATCCTTCCTCTAAATCAAATTCCCACGCTCTATTTTGTTTTGCAAGTAATTGTCTTTGAAGTTTATTTGCAAGTTTTGTTATAATATCTTGAAAGCCGATTAATTGTTGGTCTAAATTTTTTCTTAGTTTTGTCGCTTCATCAGCATTTTCTAGATTTTCAGCTTTTACAACTTCATCAAAATGAGTTGTAAATATTTTATAATCTAAATTGATATTATCTATTTTCTTTTGAGCTACTTGCTCTGAACTTTGTTCATCTGACTCTGTGTCGGACAATTGTTCATCAAAGTTAAATTCATCAACACTATAATCAGCATCCATAGAAGCTTCAGATACATTTTCATCTTTTTCATCTTTATTATCTTCTTTGTCATTATTTTCATCCTCATTTGATGGATTATCTTGTCCTTGATCTTGATTTTCTTCTTTTCTATCGTCCTCATCTTCACTTTGAAAAATATCCATTTCTTCCAATATTTCTGAAAACTTTGAGCTATAAATGTTTTGATCTTCAAGATTTTTAAGCAAAAATTCTTTATGTTTTTCTATAGCGTCCTCAAAGTCTTTTTCCCAAAAATTAAGCATTTTTGTTGTTAGAGGATTTAGCTTAATTTTATGAAAATTCTTAAGCATATATAGCTCGAATGCCTCTGATACAGATACATCCTCTTTGGTTTTTAATTGATCTTTGCGTTTACGATTTATTATTTGATGATAATTTTCTTGAAAATTTTTTTCAATTCCTTTTAACATTTTTCCTCCCAGAGTCTCATAACGTATTTTTTCAGCAATATTATAAAGAGATCTAGAAGACGTATTTAAGGGAAGGTTTTTTTTGTAAATTGTTTCATTACAAAATTTTTTTTTCAAAGCAGAGGAGTCTGTTTCTGCACGTAATCTTATAAAATCAGCTGGACTAGTTAAATTATCAATCTCTAGAAAATTAAATTCTTTTATTTTTTTTTCTTCAGAATTTGTTTTTTTTACATCAAAATCATCAGCAATTACTTTTGCCGTAGAAGTTAAAGCAATTTTGAATTTTTCTTTTAAATTATTTTCTTTAGTGCTCATTAGATTTGAATATTAATCAAAGATTCTGGTAACTCTTCACCAAAACATCTTTGATAATATTCTGCGATAGTATTCTTTTCAATATCATCACATTTATTAAGAAATGTTACTCTAAAAGCGTAACCAGTGTCTTTAAATATCTCTGCATTTTCTGCCCAATGTAACACTGTTCTTGGGCTCATCACTGTTGAAATATCTCCTGCAATAAATCCTTTACGCGTTAAAGATGCTACTTTTATCATGTTAGCAACCTTTTCTTTTCCCTTTGTGTTATTTAAGTTTTTATTTTTAGACAAAACAATGTCCATTTCTCTATCTAGGCTAAGATAGTTTAAAGTAGTAACAATATTCCATCTATCCATCTGACCTTGGTTAATTTGCTGCGTACCATGATAAAGTCCTGTAGTATCACCAAGTCCAACAGTATTTGAAGTAGCAAATAATCTAAAAAATTTATTTTGTTTAATTACTTTGTTTTTATCTAGTAATGTAAAATTCCCCTCAGCTTCTAAAACTCTTTGAATTACAAACATTACATCGGGTCTACCGGCATCATATTCATCAAAAACAAGTGCAACCGGATTTTGTATGGACCATGGTAAAATTCCCTCGTTAAATTGAGTTACTTGTTTACCATCTTTAAGAACGATCGCATCTTTTCCAATCAAATCAATTCTACTAACATGACTATCTAAATTTACACGAATACAAGGCCAATTTAATCTTGCAGCAATTTGCTCAATGTGAGTAGATTTTCCAGTGCCATGATACCCTTGAACTAAAACTCTCTTATTAAACGCAAATCCTGAAATAATAGCTAAAGTAGTATCTCTATCGAACTTGTAGTTTTTATCAATTTCAGGAACGTATTCATTTTTTTTTGAA
>CACGJB010000026.1 GCA_902573295.1 uncultured Pelagibacteraceae bacterium
ACCAATAATTTGAAGAAATATATTGATAAGAGTACTTTTTGCATTACCTCAGGCGGAAATGTGATGTTTGAGTCAATCTCTAGTGGTAGACCTACTTTTGTGTGTCAAACTTATGATAATCAGCAATATGCAATTAAATATTTCAGAAAAAAAAAATTGATATTTTATCTCGGCAAAATTAATAAACTTGATAAGTCAATAATTCAAAAAAATATTCAATTTCTGCAAAATAATAGATCAAGACTTAATTTAATTTATAAAAAAAACACGCGTTTTATTGATGGTAAAGGGTATGATCGAATTATAAACTTAATTGATAAATATTTATTTTCAAAAATTAGATAAAGAAAATATTTTTATTTAATTTTTTATTATTTTTAAAAACTCCTCTTGTGTCAAAAATAATTTTTTTTGAAGCTGAAATTTTTTTATAATTTATATTATCATGATCAGTTGTTATTATTATAATATCATTTTTATTAATATTTTTTTTAATAAGATCTTCAGAATATAATTTTTTTTTGTAAATTTTAATTTCAGAAACATATGGGTCATGAAAAGAAACATTATGTCCTTTTTTTATAAAAGAATGAATCATATCTGTAGCAGGTGAATGACGAACATCTCCAACATTTTTTTTATATGCAACTCCAATAAATAATATATTTTTTTTTCTTTTTTTAAGTAAGTTCATCTTTTTATAAATTTTATTTACAATTACTTTTGGCATGGAAGAATTTAGTCTTGAAGATGCCCAAATTAATTTAGGAAGAAAGTTTTTTTTCTTTGAGGCCCAGACCAAATACATTGGATCTATGGGAATACAATGACCACCAGTACCTGGACCAGGATTAAATGCTGAAAAACCAAAATTTTTGGTTTTCGCTGCTTGTATAACATCCCAAATATTTATGTTCATTCTTTCTGAAATCAATTTCATTTCATTAGCTAACCCAATATTTACTTCTCTATAAGAATTTTCAAGTAACTTGGACATTTCTGCTACTTGAATCGATTTAGTGATATGTACTTTTTTTGCTATTTTTTTATATAAGGAATATCCAATCTCCATACATTTGCTTGTTGAACCACCTACAACTTTAGGTGTGGTTTTGTAAGAAAATTTTTTATCTCCTGGATTTTCTCTTTCAGGGGAGAAAATTAAGTAAAAATTTCGACCTATATTTAACTTTGATTTGTAATTTAATCTTTTAAAAAGTTCTTCAGTAGCGCCAGGATAAACAGTGCTCTCTAAAATCAAAACTTGATTCATTGTAACAAATTTTCTTAAATTTTTTATACATCCATACAATATTTCCATATCAGGAGTTTTATTAATTTTTAATGGAGTTGGTAGACATATAATAATTATATCCATGTTTTTTACTAATGAATAATTTGATGAAATTTTATCTGGATATTTTTTGAAATATTTAACGTACTTATTTTTTACATTTGGAAGATATGATTTCCCATTTTTTAGACTCGATATTTTTTTAAGGTCATTATCAATTCCAAATACATTGACTTTTTTTTTTAAAAACCTTTCTAACAATGGCAGACCAACATAACCTAAACCAATAATACCAACTTTAATTTTATTATTTTTTATTTTATTTAAAATTTCTTTGTACATTTAATTAAATTAAATCATAAAAAATTAATATGACTATGAGGTCTTATAATTAAATACAACATATTATCAATTAATTTTATTTGATAAATTAAAAATCGTGATGTAAAAAATAGATTGCTTCTGCTTTTCTAAAATGAACTTTAAACCACATATTTACATACCTATTGAGATATTTTATAGAGAGATTAATTCGAGAGTTATTTTAGCATTGAATGCTTGTTTTAAAGGTTACAGAGTCTATATTGGATCAAAGTCTGGAATTGATAATTTATTGGACTATAAATTAAAAAAAAATCTTAAAGGTGGTATTTATCTTTACAAAAGCAATATTATTTCTTCACCAAATTATATTAATAAAATTAAAAAAGTTTGTGATCATTTTGTTGTAATAGATGAAGAATTTACGCTGGGAGGAATTAATTTTAAAGAGTCAGTAATAAACAGAACAAAAAACGAGTATAATATTTCAAAATTTTTTGTACTTGGAGAAAAAATAAAAAAAAAAATCTTGAAATATAAAAAAAATTTTTCATCACAAATTATTGTTAGTGGTTGGCCAAAATATGATGTTTATAGGAAAGAGTATTCAGGAATATTTAAAAAAGAAGCAAATAAGATTAAAAAAAAATATGGAAATTTTTTATTATTTATTTCAAATTATGGAGCAATAAGTGAACAAGGCTTAAAAGTACATCTTCAAAGTTTTAAAAAAAAAGGATTTATTTATCAAGATCAAATAGAAACTATGAAACAATATTTTAATGATTTTAAATATATGTGTTATGAGTTTAAAAAATTTAAAAAAAAAAATGAAAAGATTAATATAGTTTTAAGACCTCATCCGAGTGATTATTTTCACGATAATTGGAATAAGAATTTAAAAAATTTAAAAAACTTTCATATCGCATATGATAAAGATATTATCCCGTGGATTATTGCATCAAAAGGAATAGTTCACAGGGGATGTTCAACTTCAATTGATGCGTATTTTTTGAAAAAAAAAATATTTTATTTTCTTCCAGATCGTAAGTTAAAGAAAAAAGAAAAAAATTTGACTTTTGAAATATCAAAAAAAATTAAGAAATTTGAGGAATTAAATAAACTTCTAAATAAACCTTTTCAATCAGACAACAAACAAGCTAAATTAATAAATAATCAGTTATATTTAAATAAGAATAAATCTTCTTCTGAAATTATTATAAGTGAGCTAAATAATATGGATACCCAAAAAGAGATATCTTATGGACAATCTTCCCTAAAGAATTTTATAAGAGATCTGAAGGGTTATGTTGGGTTTTATAGAAAAAAGTTTCAATTTACTGATGATATTTATACCAAAACTTCTTTAAATAAATTTCCGTCTATTATGTCATATAAATTTTTTAAAAATAAAGTAAATGATTTGTTTAAAAATAGGAAAATAAAAATAAAAAAAATATCTTATGATGTATTTGAATTTGACATATAGGTTAACTAAAAATTATTTTAAATAAAGTGAACAAGATATTAAAAAAATTTTTCTCAATATTAAATAAAAAAGAAAAAATATTTCTTATTCTTTTCATTCCCTTGACTTTAATATTATTTGTTATTGAATTATTAAGTCTTGGTTTAATTATACCTATAGTATCACTCTTAGTTGATGGAAATCCATTTGCAAATCTAAATTTTTTTAGAGAAAATGCTTCTTTGTTAGAAGTCTATGACACATTGAAACAAAATTATTCTTTAAGCGTTATAATTACTTATTTATTAGCATTGTATATAATAATTTTCATAATAAAAAATCTTTATATTCTTTTTTATAATTGGATTAATTTTGGATTTTCAAACTCAGTTCAATTCAGAGTATCTTCAGAATTATTTAATAATTATATCAAATACGATTACTTAAAATTTTCAAATATTAATTCTTCAACTCTAATGAATAATATTTTATCAGAGACCGCATCACTTAGAAATTTAATTAGAAATCTTATTTCTTTTTCTTCTGAACTGCTAATAGTAATTGGAATAGCTGTTTTAATTTTTATTTATGATTTAAAAGCTGCAACGTTTGCGACATTAACAATGGTAATCTCATCATTAATATATTTTTTCGTATTAAAAAAAAAAATGATTAAACTTGGTTATGATAGACATAAAATGAACAAAATATTAATAAAAAATATTTTGCAAAGTTTCTCTGGATTTAAAATAATTAAAATTTTAAAAAAAGAAGATTATTTTACAAATAATCATAATACTTTTTTTTCTAATTATTTAAAAAACAATAGATTATTAAGCTTAATAGGCGTGTTACCAAGATTATGGGTAGAAATCTTTGCTCTTTTATCGATATGTTTATTTGTGTTTGTATTGATAAACAGCGAAGGTTATTCAATAAATAATTTAATTCCTTTCTTAAGTTTAGTAGCTTTATCAACTATAAGAATCATTCCATCTATAAATAAAATCATATTGGCAGTTCAGTCTTTAAGATCTGGAACTGTATCTATTGATGTTTTATATAAAGATTTAATTGAGGAAAAGTTTAAAAATTTAGATGAAGTGAATAATGATGAGACAATATTTAATTCTACTCTGGAGTTTAAAAATATCAGTTTTAAGTATCCATCAAGAAGTGAAACTATTATTAATGATTTAAGTGTTAAAATTGAAAAAGGACAACTTATTGGACTAATCGGTCAAAGTGGATCAGGCAAATCTACTTTTGCTGATATTATTTCTGGGCTAATCGTTCCTGATCAAGGGGAGATACTAGTAGATAATAAAAATTCCAAATTAAATAGCTATGATTGGAGAAAAAAAATTGGATATGTAACTCAGGATACTTTTTTATTAGATGACTCAATCAAAAATAATATAGCTATTGGTATAAAAGATGAGGACATAGATGAGAAAGATATTAATGAAGTCTTAAAAATTGTTCACCTAGATGAATTTATTAATACATTGCCCGATGGAATCCATACAGTAGTAGGTGAAAAAGGTTTAAAAATTTCTGGAGGGCAAAGACAAAGGATTGGGATTGCTAGAGCATTGTTTAGAAGACCAGAATTTCTTATTTTAGATGAACCAACTAGTGCATTAGATAAGGAAAATTCAATTAAAATTTATCAATTATTAATTGATATAAATAAACGAAATACAATTATTGTAATATCACATAACCTATATTTTAAAGAAAAATTTGACCAAGTTTTAGAAATGAATAATACAAGTCTAGATTAATTATCAGTAATTAGTTTAGTAAATTTAATAATGAGAGATTTTTTTGAAGATAAAAGTAAAGGTGAAGTTTTAAAGGAATTAGAAAAATTAGATATCAAATTTAAAATTCCTAAAACAATTTTAATTAATGTCTATGATTGGAAAAAATCAAAAGAAAAAATATTTAAATCAATTAAAAAAAACTTAAAATCAATAGTTGCAATAAGATCTTCATCTAAAAATGAAGATAAGAAATTTGAAAGTAATGCAGGAAAGTATTTAAGTTTCTTAAATATTAGACTAGCTAATAAATCAAAACTTTTTAAATGTGTCGATAGAATTATAGACAGCTATTCAAGAACTAAAAATATTTCTGATCAAATTATAATACAAGAAATGGTAGAAAATATTAATTCAAGTGGAGTAATTTTCACAAAAGATATAGAAACTGGTGCAAAGTATTACGTTGTAAATTATGATGATGTTACTGGTAAAACAAATACTGTTACTTCTGGTCTAGGAGATTACTCAAATAGAATTTTATATATTTATAAAAATAATAATCACCAGATTAAATCTGCTAGGTTCAAAAAATTAACTATCTTCACTAAAGACCTTGAAAATAAAATTAATTCAGAAAATTTAGATTTAGAATTTGCGATTGATAATAATCTAGATATTTTTTTACTTCAAGCAAGACCAATATCAACAACAAATAAATGGAGCAAGATTAGGAATAGCAAAATAGAAAATAAAATTAATATTGCAGAAAATCTAATAAAAAAATTATTCCTACCGAAAAAAAATATTATAGGAAAAACGAACATATTTGGGAATATGCCAGATTGGAATCCTGTAGAAATAATTGGAAAGTATCCATCGGAGCTATCTATTTCTTTATATAAATATTTAATAACCGATAATACTTGGGCAAAGGCTAGGCATATTATGGGATATAAAAATATGACAAAAAATAAACTTATGTATATTTTTTGTGGTCAACCATATATTGATACTAGATTAAGTTTAAATTCATTTTTACCCAAAAATTTAAAATCAAATTTATCTAGAAAAATTATAGATCACGGATTAAATCTTTTGAGAAAATATCCATTTTTTCACGACAAAATAGAATTTGAAATTTCAGTGCCTTCATTTAATTTCTCCTCAGAAGATAAGATTAATATTTTATTTCATAGCATATTAAATAAAAAAGAAAAAAAAATATTTTTAAATGAGTTAAAGATACATACTAAAAAAATTATCGAGGAAAAAGGTAGATTTTCAATTGATTGTTGTTCAAATCAAGTTGAAAAATTAAACAATGAATTTGAAAAATTAAAAAAGAATAATTTTACAAATATTGAAATTCTACTTAAAAAATGCAGGGAAGTTGGCACTTTAAATTTTTCAATACTTGCTAGACATGGATTCATAGCAAAATCATTTATTAACTCTTTGATAGAAAAAAAAATATTTACAAATAATGAAATACAACTATTTGAGCAAAATCTTAATTCTATTACATCTAATATGCTAGAAGATTCTTTTTTAGTATCAAAAAAAAAAATCAGTAAATCAAATTTTATGAAAAAATATGGTCATTTGAGACCAGGAACATATGACATAACTTCAAAACGTTATGATCAAATGAGAAATTTTAAATTTAACAATCAAAAGATCAAAAAAAATAAATTTAAATTAAAATCATCACAAAAAATAAAAATTAAATATTTATTACAAAAAAATGGTTTTACAATTTGTGTAGATGAATTTATGAATTATTTAAAACAATCTTTGATATTAAGAGAGTATAGTAAATTTGTTTTTTCAAAATATTTAAGCTTAATTTTAGAAAAAATTGCACTTATTGGGAAAAAGAAAAAAATATCAAGATCAGATTTATCACACTTTAATCTTAATTTTTTTCTTAAAAAAAAATATACTAATTTTAAAAAAAATGACTGGGAAAAAATTATTACTCAAAAAACAATAGAAAAAAAAGTTTTTAAAAATATTAAGTTACCAGCTCTTATAATAGATAATTCAAATATACGTGTTGCACCTTATCAAGTAAATGTTCCAAATTTTATATCAAGTA
This sequence comes from uncultured Pelagibacteraceae bacterium, assembly GCA_902573295.1. Taxonomy (GTDB): domain Bacteria; phylum Pseudomonadota; class Alphaproteobacteria; order Pelagibacterales; family Pelagibacteraceae; genus Pelagibacter. The sequence continues at coordinate 6,951 of CACGJB010000026.1, forward strand.
AAAAAGTAAATGGTAATTTTATAAATTTAGATGAAAACAAAAAATTTAATAAATTAAAAAATAAAATAATTTTTATTGAAAATGCTGATCCAGGTTATGATTGGATATTTGCATACAAAATAAAAGCACTAGTTACAAAATTTGGTGGAATTAATTCTCATATGGCAATCAGATGTTCTGAACTTTCTATTCCAGCGGTAATTGGTTGTGGTGAACAAATATATTCAGAATTAACAGTAAAAAAAAAGAATAATATTTTTATTGATTGTTCTGCATCGCTAATTTATTCAAATTAATGATATTATGTTAAAAATAGGTATTTCACAAAGATTAGGTTTTTCAAAACACGGAGAATTTAGATCTCAAATAGATACTAAATTGGTACATTTTATTTTTAAATGTGGTTTTCAGCCAATAATAATTCCTTATTTTATAATTAAAAATAAGGGTAAGTTAAAAAAAGCAATTATTAATTGGCTAAAACAAATTGATTTGGATGGAATTGTACTTTCTGGTGGAGAAGATTTAGGAAAATTTATATTAAGAGACAATACAGAAAATATTTTAATTTCATACGTGATAAAAGAAAGCATTCCATTAATAGGTATTTGCAGGGGAATGCAAGTGATTGGAAATTATTTTAATACAAAACTAGTTAAAGTAAAAAATCACGTGAATACAATTCATTATGTACATTTAAGTAAAAAAAAATTTAGAGTAAATAGTTACCACAATTATTCTTTAGAAGACTGTCCAGAAAATTTTAATATTGAGTGTATATCATCAGATGGAAAAATTGAATCGATTATGAATAAAACTAATAAAATATATGCTTGTATGTGGCATCCTGAAAGAAATAAAAAATTTCATAATCGTGACATTTTAAAATTTAAAAAAATATTTTCTAAATGAGAGCTATAATTTTAGTAGCAGGCCGAGGGAGCAGACTACCAAAAAGTTTATCAAAAAATCCAAAGTCTTTTCTTAAAATAGGAAATAAAATTATTTTAGATAGGTTAATTGAAATATTTAACGAAATAGGAATAAATAAAATAGCATTAGTTACAGGTTTTAAAAAAAAAAAATTTAGTAGGTTCAAACTAAAAACTTTTAATAATAAAAATTGGAAAGTAACTAATATGGTCTACTCTTTAAATAAAGCAGATAGTTGGTTAAAAAAATATAATTGTATAATTTCTTATGGAGATATTTTATATGAAAAAGATGCAGTCGTAAATTTGATAAAAAGTCATGAAAAAATCTGTGTTTCTTACGATACTAATTGGAAAAAATTATGGAAAAAAAGATTCAAGAATCCTTTAGATGATGCTGAAACTTTCAAGATTAATAGTAGAAATTTTATTACTGAAATTGGAAAAAAAACAAAAAATATAAGTTCAATAAAAGGTCAGTATATGGGTTTGATGAAATTTAATCCTTCAGGATGGAAAGGATTTAAAAAATGTTTAAAAAAAGATTTTAAAAATAAATTTAATGAATTATATTTGACAGATGTATTGCAAAAGCTTATAGATAATCAATTTAAAATTAAAGCTGTTAAATACAGCGGACTTTGGTCTGAAGTAGATAATTTTAAAGATTATTCAATTATTAAAAAAATATTTAAAAGATGAAAAATATAGTATTAATTAGACATGGTAAAGCTGAAATGGGTGGAAAAGACCACGAGAGAAAATTAGACGAAGATGGCTTGGTGCAAGCAAAATCATTAAGGGAAAAGTTAGTAAATTTAGGTTTAAATAGTTCTACAATTTATTCAAGTCCTTTTATGAGAGCTACAGAAACCATAAAACCTTTTGCAGAAACTAATAAAAATATAAAAATTATTGAAAAGCTAGAGCTGGAAGAAATACATATGCCAAAAGATGAAAATTTATCAAAACACCAGATTATCGAAAAGATGTGGGAGGATGAAAACTTTAAAATTGGAAATGCTACATCCCATAAGGAACATTATGCAAAAATCAAAGGCTTTTTAGATGAAATTTTTAATGATTTTAAAAATAATAATAATGATCTGGTAATTATTTCGCATGGAGTACTAATCGGCATAATATTAAAATTTTTCTTTCGAGTGGATTTTGGATTTAAAGATTGGAAATTAATGACTATGCCAGATATTTATTTTTTGAATTTTGATGATAATAATAATTTTATAGAAATGAAAAGAGACAATAAAAATATAGAAAGGATATTCACAATATAATGCCTGAAGAAATAACAAAAAATTATCTTAAAAAAAAACAATATAGCACTACAAAATATTTAGAAGCTAGAATAAAAATACACCAGTTTACTAAAAATACATATTCATTTCATGAGTGGATTTTGGATAATTTTAGTATGGATAACTTTTCAAACTCAAAACCAATAAAAATATTAGACGTTGGATGTGGCACAGGAGTTTTTTGGAAAAAAAATTCTGAAAAATTAAATAAATATGATTTAGATGTTGTTTATACGGATTTTTCTGAAGCAATGGTGGAGAAAGAAAAAGAGAATACCTCTGAAATTAAAGGAAAAAAAATTTTTGAAGTTGCAGATGTTGAAAACTTAGAAAAATATTATGGCCAATTTGATATAGTCATGTGTCATAACGTAATTTATCATGCTCAAGATAAAAGCAAAGCACTTAGTAATCTTCAAAAATGCCTTAACAATGAACCGAATTCATTTTGCAGCATAACCACAAATAGCGAAAAGCACATGCTTAATGTTTATCAAATTGGTAGAAAGTTAGATGAAAATTTTCCTACAGATAGAATTATAGACTCTTTTACCGAAGAAGTTGCAGATAAAATGATACCCGATTTTTTCAAGATGGAAAAAAAATTAGAAGAGGAAGAACTGCAAGTTACAGATTGGGAAATACTAATGGGTTTTGTTGCTTCAGGAGTTGAGCCTAGAGGAATTAAGTTAGTTGATAATTTTTATGAGAAGTATAAAGAAATTTACGATCAAGAAGTAGAGAAAAATGGATATTTTAAAATTATTAAAAGATCTCCTCTTTATATATGCAAAAAATCTTAAATTTTTTAAATTTGTTTAAGTGGT
>CACGJB010000027.1 GCA_902573295.1 uncultured Pelagibacteraceae bacterium
AAAAATTATGGCTCGTATCGCAGGTATAAACATTCCACAGAATAAGCTTGTTCATATAGGTTTAACTTATATTTACGGAATTGGTGATAAATTCTCTCAGCAAATTTGTTCCTCTTTAGAAATTCCAAGAGCTAAAAGAGTGAATGAGTTAACAGATGAAGAGATTTTAAAAATTAGAGAGTACATCGATCAAAACTTTAAAGTAGAAGGTGATTTAAGGAGAGATTATTCATTAAGTATAAAAAGATTAATCGATTTAGCTTGTTACAGAGGAACAAGACATAGAAAAAAATTACCTGTTAGAGGACAAAGAACTAGATGTAATGCAAGGACAAGAAAAGGAAAAGCAATCGCTATTGCTGGAAAAAAATTAACACCAACTAAAAAATAGTTATGGCTAAAACTGATAAAGATGACAATAAAGATCAGAAGGTAGAAAAGTCTTCTAAGAAAAGTGTAAAAAGTTCTTATTCAAAAAAAAAGAAGGTTAAAAAAAATATTTTAAATGGAATTGCTTATGTGCAATCAACATTTAATAACACTATAATTTCTATTGCTGATACAAATGGAAATGTAATTTCCTGGGCATCTGCGGGACAAAAAGGTTTTAAGGGATCAAGAAAGTCTACTCCTTACGCTGCTCAGATAGCAGCTGATTCTGCAGCTTCGAAAGCTCTTGAGTACGGAATGAAAACTTTGTCTGTTGAAGTCAAAGGACCTGGATCAGGAAGAGAAACGGCTTTAAGAGCATTGCAAGCTAGAGGATTTAAGATTTTGTCAATCAAAGACACTACACCTATGCCTCATAACGGAACTAGACCACCAAAGAAAAGGAGAGTTTAATGGAAGTCGAAAATGTTAATGTAAAAAATTGGAAGTCATTAATTAAGCCATCTAAATTAGATGTTCAAATAAGTGATGACTTAACACATGCAAAAATTGTGGCTGAGCCTTTAGAAAAAGGTTATGGATTAACTTTAGGGAATTCTCTAAGAAGGATTTTATTATCATCTATCAGAGGAGCTGCTGTAACATCAATTCAAATTGATGGTGTCTTACATGAATTCACTTCAATAAAAGGTGTTAGAGAAGATGTGACTGATATAGTATTAAACGTAAAATCTTTAGCATTAAAAAGTAATTCTGAGGGTACAAAAAAATTAATTTTAGACGCAAAAGGACCTGGAGAAATTAAAGCTTCAGATATAGCTCCAGTTGCAGACGTTGAGATTTTAAATCCTGATTTAGTTATTTGTAATTTAGATGAAAATACTACTTTTCATATGGAGATGAATGTTAATACGGGTAAAGGATATGTTCCTGCAGAGCTTAATAAACCTGAAGAGCCACCATTAGGACTTATTGCTATAGACTCACTTTATAGTCCAGTTAAAAAAGTTTCATATTCAGTAAGTACTGCTAGAGAAGGTAAAGCATTAGATTATGATAAATTAATAATGGAAGTTGAAACTAATGGATCAATTTCTGCTGAAGATGCTGTGGCTTATTCAGCTAGAATTTTCCAAGATCAGCTTAAAATGTTTGTAAACTTTGATGAACCAGTTGAAGCTCCTGTTAAAGAAGTTTCTACTGAACCTGAATTTAACAAAAACTTACTAAGAAAAGTGGATGAGTTAGAGCTATCAGTTAGATCGATGAACTGCTTAAAAAATGATAATATTATTTATATCGGTGACCTTGTTCAAAAATCTGAAGGTGAAATGTTAAGAACACCTAATTTTGGAAGAAAATCATTAAATGAAATTAAAGAAGTTTTAACAGGCATGTCGTTATATTTAGGAATGGAAATACCTAACTGGCCACCAGACAATATTGCAGAAATGTCTAAGAAATTAGAGGAAGCAATTTAATGAGACATGGTCTGGCAAATAAAAAGTTAAACAGAACATCAGAGCATAGAAAAGCTTTACTTAAGAATATGCTTAATTCTTTGATTAAGTATGAGCAGATTAAAACTACTTTGCCAAAAGCTAAATTCTTAAAACCTCAAGCAGATAAAATAATAACATTAGGAAAAAAAGAAACTTTACAGACAACCAAAATGTTGGTTTCTAAACTACAAGATATTAAATCAGCTAACAAAGTTAAAAAAACACTTTCTAAAAGATATCAAAATAGAAAAGGTGGTTACACAAGAATAATTAAAGCTGGATTTAGATATGGAGATAATGCTCCAATGGCAATAATTGAATTTGTTGATAGAGACATTGAAGCCAAGAGGGTTGATAAACCAAAAAAGGACATAACTAAAGAGTCTCCAAAAACGGAAGAGAAAAAGCAAGCTACAGCTTAAGTCTTAGATCATGAAAAAATCTTACATCGTTGATTCAACGTGTAACGATATGCGTTTAGACAGATGGTTAAGATTAAAAATTGGGAAAATTCCACAAGCACTTGTGGAGAAATATTTAAGAACAGGAAAAATAAAAATCAATAGAAAGAAAGTAAAAAGCTCTTTTAAAGTAAAAACGAAAGATGAAATAAATATATTTAACATTGAATTTAAAGAAAAAATTCAACAAAAAAAAAATAAGTTTTTTCCATCAAAAGAAATTATAAAATCAAATGAAGATCAAATTATCGACAACAATGACAATTTTATTGTTTTAAACAAAGCATCAGGCATATCAGTGCAAGGTGGAACAAAATCAAAAAAAAATTTAGTTGATATTTTTGCTAAAAGTGAAATTTTTGAAGGAACAAAACCATATTCTGTTCATAGATTAGATAAAGATACTTCTGGAGTCTTTATAATGGCCAAAAACAGAGAGAGCGCTCAATTGCTTACTTCTTTATTTAGACTAAGAAAAGTATACAAAACATATTTGGCTATCTGTCAAGGCGAAATTAATAAAAAATCTGGTGTATGGGATGATGATTTAATTAGATATGACGGTGATAAAAAAATAATTGAAAAAGCAAAAACAATTTTTAAAGTTATTGATAAAAATTCTGAAGCAAGTTTATTAGAGTTAAAACCAGTTACCGGAAGGAAACATCAGTTAAGAAAACAATTATATGCAATAGGAAATCCTATATTTGGAGATACAAAATATAAATTATCAAATTCTAATAAAGGGATTAATAAAAATTTAATGTTACATTCATACCAAATTAAATTTAAAATTAATGACATAAAACATACTTATTCAGCATTGTTACCTGATTATTTTCAAAAACTTTTAAAATCTAAAAGACTTAGATTTTCAAATTTGAAATTAAATTTTTAATTAATATATCACTTAGATTTGAGTAATCCTGATCTAAAATATTTTTTAAATTAGTCACTCCTTTATCTGAAATACCACATGGTATAATTTTTTTATAATTTTCCAGATCATTATTTATATTTATTGCAAAACCATGATATGCAATCCATTTACTAACTCTGATACCTATTGCAGCAATTTTTTTAACTTCATTATTAGATTTATGCCATATTCCAATACTTTCTTTATCTGAAAAAGTTTCTATTTTATAAAATTTTAAAGTTTGAATTATTGTTTTTTCAATAATTGTTATAAATTTTCTGATATCTTTTTTTTTTCTTAAATCTAAAACAAAATAACAAATTAATTGGCCTGGCCCATGGTAAGTAATTTTACCACCTCTATTTGTTTCTAATATTTTAATGGATTTATCAATAATCTCATTCTCTTTATAAGAAGTTCCTGCTGTAAAAACTTCATTATGCTCTAAAGTCCAAATTAATTCTTGCTCATTATTTTTATATAAATCCTTTAATCTTGACTCAAGTATATTAATAGCATCAAAATAATTTACTGGTTTTATTGACTTTTTGATCTCTATGTTCATTTATAATTTGTATTATCTTTATTATGTATTAATAGTGCAAATCTAAATTATAGGTAGATTTATGTCTTTAACTAAAAAAACTAAAGATAAAAAAGTAAATTTTGAGTTTAATAAAGAATATATAAGAGTTGTTACTAACAAAATAGCTAACAATGATGCCCAATTTATTACCAATTCATTTAATGAAATGCACCCTGCTGATGCTGCAGATATTATCGAACACCTTAGTGAAGGAGATAGAGAAAGTTTAATTAAACTAAATAATTTCAATATTGATCCGGAGGTTTTTGTTGAATTAAATGAGTCTATTCAATCGGAAATTATTACTTATTTATCCTCAGACTCTATAGTTAGTATACTAAAGGGTCTCGAGTCAGACGATGCTATATCAATATTAGAAAATGTTCCTGAATATGATAAAAATACAATTCTTAGTTCTTTACCCCCAAAAGATAGATTTGCTTTATTAGAAAGCTTAAGCTACCCAGAAGATACTGCTGCCAGACTTATGCAGCGCGAATTTACAGCTATACCAAGTAATTGGTCAGTAGGTCAAACAATTGACTATTTAAGAGAAAACAAAGATTTACCAGAAGAGTTTTTAGAAATTTTTATTGTTAATGAGGATTTTAAGCCAATAGGTACTGTTCCTTCATCTAGAGTTTTAACAACACCACGAGATACTAAAATGGCAACAATTATGTCGGAGTCTCAATTATTAATTCCTGTTGAAATGGATAAAGAGGAAGTTGCCAACTTATTTGAAAATTATAATTTAAATTCAGCAGCCGTTGTAGACAAAAATAATAAATTAGTTGGTATGATTATGAACGATGACGTTTTAACAGTCTTGAAAGAAGAAGCTGAGGAAGATGCTTTAAGATTAGCAGGGGTAGGAGATGAAGAAATTACGGATGGAGTCGTAAAAAAGACAAAAAGAAGATTCAATTGGCTTTTGCTTAATTTATTTACTGCCTTTCTAGCCACATGGTGCATTAGTTTATTTGGAGCAACAATAGAACAAATGGTAGTATTAGCTTTCTTGATGCCTATTGTAGCTTCAATGGGTGGAAATGCCGGAATGCAAACACTTGCAGTTACAGTAAGAACTATAGCTACAAATGATTTAACTCAAAATAATTTCTCATCTAATGTATTTAAAGAATTTTCTATTGGTATTTTAAATGGAATTATATTTGCAGCAATAAGTGCTTTAATTGTACAGATATGGTTTCAAGATAGTATCCTTTCATTGATCATAGCAATATCAATGGTACTAACAATGATCATAGCTGGATTATTTGGTATTTTAGTTCCTTTTACCCTAAAAAAAATGAATATAGATCCAGCGATTGCTTCAAGTGTTTTTGTGACAACAATTACAGATGTAATTGGTTTTGTTTCTTTCTTGGGAGTTGGAGCTTACTTTTTATAAAATTACAGGTTATCAATTAATCTGATATTGTTTAAATAATAAGCGATAAATAATCTTGAATTTTGTTTTGTGCTTGAAATTTTCAAATTATTTGTATTTCTTAGCTCTAAATAATCAATTTTTATTTTATAATTATTTTTTAATTCTTTTTTTTCAAGATTTAAAAAGGACGAAATTTTTTTCTTATTTTTAATATTTTTTTTAATACTCACTAGTTTTTTATAAATTTTTGCTGCAATAACTAAATTAGATTTGTTTAAAAGAAGGTTTCTTGATGAAAGAGCTACATTATTCTTATCACGAATTGTTTTACAAGGAATGACCTTGGTTTTATATATTCTTTCTATTTGTTTTTTTACCAAATATAATTGTTGAAAATCTTTTTCTCCCATAAATATTTTTTGGGGGTTTATAATTTTAGTTAGTTTATTCATCACATCTAAAACACCTTCAAAATGACCTTTTCTAAACTTAGCACACATAATTTTATCTTTTTTAAGTAATGTAATTTGTGATTTTTTTTTATCTTTGTATATGTCTTTAAATTTAGGGAGATAAACAAAATCAACTTTTTTGCTTTTTTTAAGAATTTTCAAATCTTTATTGATATTTCTTGGATAGGATCTTAAATCTTTTTTATTATTAAATTGTTTTGGATTAACAAAAATACTTACAATTGTTTTTTTACAAAGTTTATTTGATTTGTCTATTAGTGACAAATGACCTTTATGTATTCCACCCATAGTAGGAACAAATCCAAGGTCATTAAATTGCCTTAATGATTCAAATAATGACGTATTGTTTAATAAAATTTTCATTTGTATTAAAATATTTAATAAGTAAAACATTTAAATGATTAAACAAGCAATTATTCCTTTGGCTGGATTAGGCACTAGGCTGCTGCCTTTAACTAGTGTATTTGCTAAAGAGCTTCTACCTATAAACGGTAAGCCTGGAATTGAGTATATTCTTGATGAATGTATTGATGCCGGAATTAAAGAAATAGTTTTTATAATATCTACCAAGAAACAAATGATAAAAAAATACTTTTACAGTGATAAATTTTATCAAAGTATTATTAAAAAAAAGAAAGATCAAAGAATAATTAATGAGTATAAAAAAATACTAAAATATAAAAAAAAAATAAAATTTGTATATCAAAATATTCCCAAAGGTACTGGTGATGCAGTACTTAAAACACAAAAATTTATTAAAAATAAATATTTTTTAATGTTGTTACCTGATGATCTAATAATTAAAAAAAATTGCTCAAAAGCTATGATAAGAGTTCATAGTAAATACAGTGCTTCTGTTATGGCTTCTATGAAGGTAACTAAAAAAAATGTTTCAAGATGGGGTATTTATAAATTTAATAAAAAATTAAATAAAACAGATTTTTTGATTAATGGTGTTGTAGAAAAACCATCTGTTAAAAATGCACCATCAAATAATGCTGTTATAGGCAGATACATATTACCAAGAACAATTTTTAAAAAACTTAAATCCTTAAAACCAAGTAAAGGAAATGAAATCCATATAACAGATGCAATTCAAGAGTTAATAAATGATAAAGAGAAATTTGTGGCACATAATTTTGAGGGTAAATATCTTGATTGTGGAACAATGACAGGTTACATCAACTCTTCAAAAGTAATAGGTGAATTATGAAATTATGCATGATTGGTACTGGTTATGTTGGTTTAGTAAGCGGTGTTTGTTTTGCCGATCTAGGTAATGATGTTATATGTGTAGATAAAGATAATAACAAAATTAATAATTTAAAAAAAGGCATCATACCTATTTATGAGCCAGGTTTAGAAGAATTAGTTTTAAAAAATTATAAAAATAAAAGACTAAATTTTTCAACAAACTTAAAAGAATCCATAAAGAAATCTGATATTGTTTTTGTATGTGTAGGCACTCCTACTAGAAGAAATAGTAATAGTGCAGATCTTAGCCAGGTTTATTCTGTAGCAAAAGAAATCTCTAAATCTATAAATAAATTCAAAATTATAATCAATAAATCTACAGTTCCTGTAACCACAGGAGATGAAGTAGATAAGATTATTGCCAAAAAGGTAAGTAGAAAGTATTTCTCTGTTGTTTCAAACCCTGAATTTTTGAGAGAAGGAGAGGCAATACGTGATTTTATTTATCCAGATAGAGTTGTTATTGGTTCTAATGATGAAAAATCTAAAAAAATATTAAAAAACTTATATTCTCCATTAATATCTAAAGGCGCAAAGTTTGTATCCACAAATAGACGAGCTGCAGAATTAATTAAATATGCTTCAAATGCTTTTCTAGCAACTAAAATTACATTTATTAATGAAATAGCAAATTTATGTGAAAAAACTGGGATTGATGTTGAGGATATTTCAATAGGTATAGGTCTTGATAAAAGAATTGGAAGTAGGTTTTTAAGAGCAGGGCCAGCTTATGGTGGATCTTGTTTTCCAAAAGATACCAAAGCAATTGTTTCTACAGCGGATAAATTTAAAACTAATTTATCCGTAATAAAAAGTGTAATTAAATCCAATGAAATTAGGTCAGATATATTGCAAAAAAGAGTTAATTTAATTTTAAAAAATAAAGTTAAAAATAAAAAAATATCTTTTTTGGGAGTAACATTTAAAGCTAACACAGATGATATGAGAGATTCATCAAGCTTAAAATTAATCCCTTATTTATCAAGAAGAGGTGCTCAAATCAAATACTATGATCCAACTGGCTTTAAAAGGGAATTTAGTAAATTAAAAAATGTTGAATTCTCACAATCTATACAAGATTCAATTAAAGGATCTGATTTAATTATAATTCATACTGAATGGAATGATTTCAAATCAATAAATTTTAGAAAATTTTCTAAAAATAAAAATCTCATTATTTACGATATGAGAAATATTTTTTCTCCTGATAAGATTAAGAAAATGGGCTTTAAATATTTTGGAATTGGAAGATAGTATTAATTTAATTCAAAAATTGCATCAACTTCAACTGATACACCTAAGGGCAAACTGTTAGTGCTCACAGCAGCTCTAGTATGCATACCATCCTCACCAAAGATTAAAGCAATCAGATCAGACGCTCCATTTATAACTTTTGGCTGATCAGTAAACTCGTCAGTAGAATTTACAAATCCAGTTAATTTAATACATGATTTAATTTTATTTAAATCTCCATTACACGCACTTTTGGCTTGTGATACTATACTTAAAGCACATCTTTCAGCAGCCTTATATCCATCTTCAGTAGATAATTCTTTACCTAACTTACCTTTAATTAATTCTCCATTTTCTGAAATTGAAATTTGACCTGAAATGTATAATAATTTCCCTGCTATTTTCGTTGCTACGTATGAACCAACTGGAGCTTTTGGCTCTGGAAGTTTTATTTTATTTTTAATTAGACTCTCTTCAAAATTCATTTTTCTTTTTTCTTAAACCAATCAGTTAAATATTTTTTTTCTTTAATATTATTAGTATCTAGACCAAAACCAGATGTTTTTTTTTTAACTTTGCCACCTAAACATTTTAAATGTTCTTTAGATAATTTTTTATATGAAGAACAATTCTCATTCCCCATAGAATAATTATTTATAAAAAAGGATAGGATTATTAAGAAGAATATTTTTTTCATTTAGCCTTTCTTTTTTTTTGCTTCTTATTCTTATCGTATTCTCTTCTTTTCTCAATAAGAATTAGAGCCTCTTCCATTGTAATTTCAGTTGGGTCTTTTTCCTCAGGTATTGTTGCATTTAAAGATTTATATTTTATATAAGGCCCATATTGTCCTTTCATTATTCTCACAGGCTTCTTATCTTCAGGGTGTTCTCCTAAGTCTTTAATAATTGATGATGACATTCTCCCTGGTTTTGCTTCGGCTATAAGAGTAATAGCTCTATTTAACCCTATTGAAAAAATTTCATCGACGTTTTCTATTCTTGCTGATTTATTCTCACATTTTAAATAAGGACCAAATCTACCCGTATTTAAAGTGATTTCTTTTTGATTCTCTGGATTAA
>CACGJB010000028.1 GCA_902573295.1 uncultured Pelagibacteraceae bacterium
TCAATCAAGATGTGCAAATGAAACAAAAATATTTGCTAAATTTTGGATGCACAATGCATTCATCACTATGTCCAATGAAAAGATGGCTAAATCTCAGGGAAATATTTTAAAAATAAAAGAATTTAGGGAAAAGATAAGTGGTCAGGTTTTAAGATTAGCTCTACTGAGTGCTCATTATAAACAGCCATTAGATTGGAATGATAAACTTATTGAGGATTGTCAAAACACGATAAATAAATGGTACAATTCATATTTAGATATTGAAAATTATTCTGAGGTTCCTTACGAAATTCTTCAGCCACTTTACGATGATTTAAATACACCTGGATATATTGCTAATTTACATAAATTATATGACAAAGCTCAAAAGGGTAATGATGAAGATAAATCTTTATTTGTTTCTGCATGTCAATTTGTAGGACTATTAAATGAAACTAAAGAAAATTGGCTTAAATTTAAAATTAGCAAAGCTTTAATTTCTGAAAAAGAAATTTTACAAAAAATTCAGGAAAGAAATAAGGCTAGAGAGAACAAAAATTACGAAGAAGCTGATAAAATAAGAAATGAGCTTTTAGACAAAGGTGTTTTAATAGAGGATAAAGATGGTAAAACGACTTGGAATTTTAAATGAGTAAAGAACAACTTTATATATTTGATACAACATTGCGCGATGGTGCACAAACTCAAGGTGTAGATTTTTCAATTGATGATAAAGAAAAAATCTCATCAGCTTTAGATAAGTTGGGTGTGGATTATGTTGAGGGTGGTTGGCCAGGTGCAAATCCAACCGATACTGAGTTTTTTAATAAGGATCATAATTTTAAATCAACAAAATTAACTGCATTTGGAATGACAAAAAAATCTGAACACAGCGCAGAAAATGACCCTATGCTCTCATCATTAATAAATTCAAAAAGTACTTCTGTTTGCTTATTTGGAAAATCATGGGATTTTCAAGTGGATGTCGCATTAGGAATAAGTAATGAGCAGAATTTAATGAATATAAGTGAAAGTACAAAACATGTTGTTAAATCTGGAAAAGAGTTCATGTTTGATGCTGAACATTTTTTTGATGGATATAAAGCTAATCCAGAATATGCAATGTCATGTTTAAAAGCTGCTTTTGATAATGGCGCTAGATGGATTGTATTATGTGATACTAACGGCGGTACACTTCCACACGAGATAACAGAAATTGTATCTAAAGTAAGCAAGAAAATTCCAGGAAAAAATTTAGGAATACATGCTCATAATGATACAGAAAATGCAGTTGCTAATAGTCTTGCAGCAGTTCAAGCAGGTGTTAGACAAGTCCAAGGCACTATTAATGGTTTGGGGGAAAGATGTGGTAATGCTAATTTGATGTCATTAATTCCCTCGTTTTTTTTAAAGAAAGATTTTTCAGATAAGTTTGAATTAAGTATTAAAAGAGAAAATTTAAAAAACTTAACTCAATGTTCAAGATTATTAGATGAGATATTAAATAGAAAACCAAATAAACATTTGCCTTATGTTGGAGCTTCTGCTTTTTCTCACAAGGGTGGAATGCATGTTTCAGCAGTTCAAAAAGATCCTAAAACTTATGAGCATATTAATCCTGAAGAAGTTGGAAATTCTAGAAATATTGTAGTTTCAGATCAATCTGGACAATCCAACATAATGTCGAGATTGAATTTAATTGGAATTAAAGTTGAGAAAAGTGATCCAAAAATTAAAAAACTTTTAGATGAAGTAAAAGATCGAGAATTTATTGGTTATAGTTATGATGGTGCTGACGCATCCTTTGAATTGTTAGCTCGAAGATTAATGGGTGAGATACCAAGATATATTTCTATTAATGAATATGATGTATCAGTAAAAAAAGACAATGCAGGAGAAATTGTTTCATATGCAAAGGCTCAATTAGAAGTAGATGGAGAAAAAATTTTGTGTGAAGGACAAGGAAATGGACCTGTTAATGCTTTAGATAATGCAATTAGAAAGAATGTTAACAAGCTTGCTAAATATTCAGAATATTTAAAAGATTTAAAACTTGTTGATTACAAAGTTAGAATTTTAAACACTGGTACAGAAGCTGTAACAAGAGTTAGTATTGAAAGTACAGATTCGAGGGGTTTAAACTGGTTTACTATTGGAGTATCACCAAATATCATTGATGCATCTTTCAAAGCCCTAGTTGACAGTTTAGATTATAAGTTATTCAAGGATAAAGCACCTGGAAGTTCGTAAGAATGAAAATTAAAAAATTTTCAGAAAGACCATCTGACCTAAAAGATAGAATAGGGGCAAAACCAATAGTTTGTTACCCAAATACCAATATTGAAGAAAAAAATTTAAGTATTTTACATTCCGCTCGAGATCATTTGGTTAAAAAAGAGGAAGTTATAATACCTCCAAGAGATGCAAAAACTTTCGAAGTTAAATTTGGTGAGTTTTTTAGAATTGAAAGTTTAGAGGGACCTCAAGTGGGTGATTTAAATTTATTTAATTTAAATAATTTAGAGGAAAAATTTTACTCAGGAAAAACAAGAGCACTCTATGGAACACATCTTTCTGTTGGAGATAAAATGTTTAGTAGTTTTCCATATCTTAGATCTTTAGCAACAATAACTTGGGATACATTAGATTGGTATGATTATGATAAAGATGGAGGATCCGTTCATGATGTAATTGGTACTAGATGTGATCCGTATACATCAAAACTCCTAAGCGAGAATGATTATCATTATTGTTGTCATTCAAATTTAACAAGAGCTTTGGTTAAAGAAAAAAATATTAAATTAGACCATGCAGAAAAAATAGTTCATGATGTATTAAATGTTTTTATGTTAACTGGATTTACCAATGATACTAAACAATACTTTATGAAAGCAAGTCCAGTTAGACCTGGTGATTATTTAGAGTTTTTTGCCGAAACAAATTTATTGGGTGCTCTATCTGCTTGTCCAGGAGGTGATTGTGGATCTGAACACTCATCCGATGTTGCAAAATGTTATCCATTAAAAGTTTCTATTTGGACAGTAGATCCAAAATATTTAAATGATATAAAACCATCAGCTATTTCCAATTATAACAGAAATCATGGAATAGATTAATGTCTATTAATAATATTTCTTTCATTTTACACAAACCTCAACTCTCAGAAAATATAGGAGCATGTGCAAGAGGAATGAAAAATTTTCATTTTAATAAACTTATTGTTATTGATCCGAAACCAATATTTCCAAATGATAAGATTTTAGCAACTTCAGTAGGAGCAAAAAATATAATTAATAAGGCAAAAAATTTTGAAAATTTAGAAAAACCTTTAAAAAATATTGATATAGTAAT
This sequence comes from uncultured Pelagibacteraceae bacterium, assembly GCA_902573295.1. Classification (GTDB taxonomy): domain Bacteria; phylum Pseudomonadota; class Alphaproteobacteria; order Pelagibacterales; family Pelagibacteraceae; genus Pelagibacter. The sequence goes on from CACGJB010000028.1 coordinate 3,331, forward strand.
TGCAACATCAGCACGATTTAGAAATAAAAATATTAAACATATCCAATTAGAAGATTTAAAAAAAATTAATTATAAAAAGAAAATAGCTTTTTTATTTGGTTCAGAAGCATCTGGTCTATCAAATAATGAAATAAGCTATGCAAATTATACTCTTCAAATTCCAACTAATCCTGATTTTAAATCATTAAACCTATCTCATAGCTTGATAATAATTGCTCAATATTTATCAAGTATTATTAACTCAAAAGCATCTTCTTTTAAGAAATCAAATAAAGTTAAATCAGCATCTAAAAAAGAGATAGTTGCTATGGCAAATCTTTGTATACAGAATCTTGAAGAGGTTAATTTCTTTAAATCAAAAGAAAAGAAACCGATAATGCTTGAGAACTTGAGGAATATTTTTTATAGAATGGAATTATCTACCAAAGAAACACGTATTTTATCAGGGGTATTTGCAAGTTTAGGTAAAAAACGTCGATTGACAAAATGATGAGTAAGTTTATAAAGCCCACTATCAAATGACAAAAAGATTAAACTCTAAACATAAAGTAGACAGAAGATTAAAAGTGAACCTATGGGGAAGACCTAAAAGTCCTTTTAATACTAGAGCTTATGGACCAGGACAACATGGTCAAACTAAAACATCAAAGCCATCTGATTATGGAATACAGCTTCAGGCTAAACAAAAGTTAAAAGCATATTATGGTAACATCAACGAGAGACAATTCAGAAATATTTATAAAAAAGCAGTAATGCTTAAAGGTGATACTGGTGAAAACCTAATTGGGCTTCTTGAAAGAAGATTAGATGCAGTGATTTACAGAGCAAAATTTGCAACAACAATTTTTTCAGCTAGACAATTAATCAATCATGGCCATGTAAAAGTAAATGGTAAAAAAGTGAATATTGGAAGCTACTTAGTTAGAGAGGAAGATTCAATTGAGATTAGAGATAAATCTAAACAACTTGCAATAATAGATATTGCTCTTGCCAATAAAGAGAGAGAAACTCCAGAGTATATTCAGATGGACGAAAAAAACAAAAAACTAAAGTTTGTTAGAGTTCCAAAGTTTGAAGAAGTTCCGTACCCAATTGTTATGGAGCCTAATTTAGTGATTGAATATTATTCTAGGTAATTAGCTTTTAGCCTTAAAATTTATATTTTTGCTTTCAAAAAGCTTTGCCAACTCACCACTTTCATACATTTCTTTAACAATATCACATCCACCAATGAATTCATTTTTAACATAAAGTTGAGGGATAGTTGGCCAGTCACTAAAAACTTTAATACCTTCTCTTAAATTTTGATTTTCTAAAACATTTATACCTTTAAAATTTACTTCTAGGATTTTTAAAATATTTGAAGTAGCCATAGAAAATCCACATTGTGGAGCGTCAGGTGTTCCTTTCATAAACAAACATACATCGTTGTTTTCAATTTCATTTTTTATTAAATCATTTGTTTGTTGATCCATTTTAACTCTCCTTTGTTTTAATTGCTAATGCATGCAGTTCATTTCCCATTCTACCTTTTAATGAGTTATAAACCATCTTATGTTGCTCAATTTTACTTTTTCCAGAAAATTGAGACGATGTAACGGTAGCTGAATAATGATTTCCATCACCTGCCAAATCCTGTATTTCAACAATTGCATCAGGCATTGCCTCTTTTATAAAATTTTCAATTTCTTTTAAATCCATTGCCATTATTTGCCCATATAGTCTTTAAGCCAACTTTTATTAGAAGTTGATAATTCGTCAATTGTAACTTTTGTCTTGTCGTTAATATATAGTTCATTTTCATTAATTGTGCCAAGTTCATCAAAATGGACTGCATTTTTATTCAATATATCCGCTACTTTTTTAAAATCTTTTTTATTTATTTCCAAAATATATCTACCTTGATCTTCAGCAAATAAGTATTCTATTTCATTAATTAGATATTTAGGTTTTTTAATACTTATTCCTTTTTTTCCTTTAATACACATCTTTGCAACGGCAGTAATTATACCACCTAAAGAAACATCGTGTGCACTCTTTATTAATTTATTATCAATCAATTTAAGCAATGTATCTCCATTATTTTTCTCATTAAATAAATTCACTTCAGGTGGGGGACCATTTTTTTCATCTAAAATAGTCCTTGCAAATAAACTTTGATCAATATGTCCTTCGGTTTTTCCAATTACTAAAACTAAATTATCAACTTCTTTAAAATCCATCGTAATCATATTTTTATAATCTTTGATTAACCCAACTCCACCAATTGCTGGCGTTGGTTTTATGCCTTGATCTTTTGTTTGGTTGTAGAAAGATACATTACCAGAAACCACCGGGAACTTTAAATAATCGCTTGCCTCACCAATTCCTTGAACACATTCAACAAACTCACCCATATTTTCTTCATTTTCTGGACTACCAAAATTTAAACAATTGGTTATAGCAATTGGTTTAGCGCCTACAGAAATAAGATTTCTAAAACTTTCACAAACTACTTGCTTTCCACCAGTTAAAGGATGAGCCCAGCAATAAACTGCAGAAGAGTCTACAGAAGCAGCAACAGCTTTATCAGTACCATGAACTCTTACAACACCTGCATCTCCTCCAGGTTTTTGTATTGTGTCTCCCATTACAGTATGATCATATTGTTGCCAAATCCATTCTTTACTGCATACATTTGGATTAGCTAAAATTTTTTTCAATACATCAATAATTTTTAAATGTTTAATATCTTCTTTTTTAATTTTATTTTTTTTAGGAAGTTTTATTTTTTTCCATTTTCGATCATACATAGGAGAGTTTTCAACCAGGGTATTAACTGGAATGTCCGCAACTTTTTCTTTATCAAAATAAAGCTCTATTTTTTTAGATTTAGTAGTTTTGCCTATTACTGCAAAATCTAAGTTCCATTTATCAAATATTTTTTTTGCGTGATCTTCTTTGCCATTTTCCAAAATAATCAACATCCTTTCTTGGCTCTCAGAGAGCATAATTTCGTATGGTGTCATTTTGGTTTCTCTGCATGGTACTTTATTTAAATTGATTTCAATTCCTAGGTTTCCTTTAGATGCCATTTCAATGCTTGAAGAAGTTAATCCTGCAGCACCCATATCTTGAATTGCTATAATGGAGTCCCCAGCCATTAGCTCCAAACAAGCTTCAAGCAAAAGTTTTTCAGTAAACGGATCTCCAACTTGAACTGTTGGTTTCTTTTCCTCTATTTTTTCATCAAAACTAGCTGAAGCCATACTTGCACCATGTATTCCATCTCTTCCAGTTTTAGATCCAACATAAATCACAGGCTTATTTAAGCCAGCTGCTTTAGAATAAAAAATCTTATCTTTTTTGACTAATCCTAATGTCATAGCGTTAACCAAGATATTTCCATTATAAGAGCTATCAAAACTTGTTTGGCCAGCAATAGTAGGAACACCCATACAATTTCCATAACCACCTATTCCATGAACAACACCTCTTAATAAATTTTTCGTCTTTTTATGTTGTGGTGATCCAAAATGAATAGAGTTTAAGTTAGCTATTGGTCTTGCACCCATTGTAAATACATCTCTCATTATTCCTCCAACACCGGTAGCAGCACCTTGATAAGGTTCAATAAATGAGGGGTGATTGTGGCTTTCTATTTTAAAAACTATTGCATCATTATCCTCAATATCGATAACACCTGCATTTTCCCCAGGACCTTGAATAACTTTCTTTCCTTTAGTGGGTAGTTTTTTTAAATGTAATCTTGATGATTTATAAGAACAATGTTCATTCCACATTGCAGAAAAAATCCCTAGTTCCGTGATGTTTGGAGTCCTTTTTAATAAATCACAAATTTTAGCGTATTCATCTTTTTTTAAACCGTGATCAACTGCTACTTGTTCGTTTACAATCATTTTAAGTTGTTTATTAAGTTTTTAAAAAACAATGATCCATCTTCACCAGATAAAGATGCATCAATCATTCTTTCAGGGTGGGGCATCATTCCTAGAACATTTTTTTCTCTATTAAATATACCGGCAATATTTTTTATGGATCCATTGGGATTAAATTGATCTTCTATTTTTCCATTTTCATCACAATAGTTAATAGCTATTTGATTATTATCCTCAATTTCTTTTAATTGATCATCAGTACAAAAATAATTTCCTTCATTATGAGCAATGTGAAATTCTAAAACTTCGTTATCAACATTTTTAAAATATTTATTTTTTTTATCATTAATTTTCACAAAAACATTTTTACAAATAAATTCTAAATATTTGTTTCTAAGCAAAACACCTGGAACCAAACCAGTTTCTACCAATATTTGAAATCCATTACAGATACCCATAACCATACCTCCTGAATTTGCAAAATTAATTATAGACTGCATTATTTTTGATTTAGATGCCATACTCCCACATCTCAAATAATCACCATATGAAAATCCACCTGGCAATACAACCAAATCACTTTTTGGTAATTCAGCATCAGCATGCCAAACCATTTTATTTTTAAATCCAAATTTTTTTAGGGCAACATCCATGTCCCTGTCACAATTTGAACCAGGAAAAGTAATAACAGATGATTTCATTAATTACTTTTGATCAATAATTTTATAATCTTCAATTACAAGATTTGCCAAAAGTTTTTTACACATTTCTTCAACTTTTGCTTTTGCTTTGTTGTTGTCAGTTTCTTTTGTGTCTATTT
>CACGJB010000029.1 GCA_902573295.1 uncultured Pelagibacteraceae bacterium
AACAGGTTTAGTGGGATTGGAGCTTAAAAAATATAGTTTTAAAAATTTTCATGGAGCCGATTTATCTCAAACTTTATTAGACACAGTACCAAAAGATCTTTATCAAAAATTAGTAAAGGTGGATTTAAATAAAGAAATACAAGTTGAGGACAACTTTTATGGTGGAGTTATGTGTGTTGGAACATTTACTTTTGGGCATGTGAAACCAAATGCATTAGATGAATTTATAAGAATAACAAAACCAGGTGGTTTAATTTGCTTCACGATTAATGAAGGAATTCATGAAGAGTATGGTTTTGATAAAAAACTTGATATACTCAAAGATAGCAAGAAGTGGGAAGAAGTAGAATTTTTTAAATCTGACTATATTGCAAGCAAAGATGTGAACGCATGGTTAGGTTTGTATAGAGTATTATGAGGTTTGGTAGAAAAATAGCTCCTGATATAAAACCAAGACAAAATTTTATTACTAAAAAAAGATTAAAAGAAGACGAGATAAATTTTGATAAGTTAAGATCATATCGTTTAGATAGGGTTAGAAAAGAATTAGTAAAAAACAATTTAGAAGCTTGTATTCTATTTGATCCAGTGAATGTTCGTTATGCTTTAGATACTGTGAACATGAGTGTGTATAATATGCATAATTTAACACGATATTGTTTTGTACCGGTCAATGGACCAACTATTCTTTATGAGTACTTTAATTGTGAAATATTATCGAAGCATTTAAATCTAATTGATGAGATAAGACCAGCAATCACATGGGATTATTTTAGTAATGGAGACCAAGCAAATCTTCAATTATCAAAATGGATTAGTGAAGTTAAAGATTTATCAAATAATTATTTTAAATCAAAAAAAATTGCAATTGATGTTTTAAATGGTCCTGCGGTTGCAGCTTTAATAAAAGAAGGTATTGAGGTTGTAGATGCAAAATTGATTTTAGAACAAGCAAGAGTAATCAAATCAACTGATGAATTAATTTGCATGAAAGCAGCAATAGAGGTTGCAGAAAAAGGTGTATCTAAGATGAGATCAGATCTTAAACCAGGAATGACTGAAGATGAATTGTGGTCAATTCTACATAAAACAAATATTGAAAATGGAGGTGAATGGATTGAGTGTAGAATTTTATCTTCTGGTGAAAGAACAAATCCATGGATGCAAGAGAGTAGTAATAAAGTTATGCAGCAAGGAGAAATAGTTGCATTTGATACTGATATGGTAGGTCCGTATGGATATTGCGCAGATATATCAAGAGCCTTTGTAGTTGGAAATAAGTTTAACGATGAACAAAAAAAACTTTATTCAATGGCAAGAGAACAAATTGATCATAATTTTAGATTAATAAAGGACGGAGTTAGTTTTAAAGAATTCACTGAAAAATCTTGGGTTTTACCTGAGGAATATTATCCAAACAGATATTCAGTGATGGTTCATGGAATTGGTTTGTGTGATGAGTGGCCTGCAATCAGATATCCTAAAGATGGTGGAGAGCTAAGTGGGACTTTTCAAAAAAATATGACGATCACTTTAGAAAGCTATATCGGTAAAGTTGGTGGCAAAGAAGGCGTAAAACTTGAACAACAGTACTTAATTGGTGAGAATGGACTTGAATTAATGTCCCATCATCCGTTAGAAGATATTTAATGAAAATTATTTTAGTAATGGGTTTGCCCGGAGCTGGTAAAACGACTCTAGCAAATGAAATGGCACCACTTTTAAATGCAAAAAGATTAAATGCAGATGAAGTAAGAAAATCAGCGAATGATTGGGATTTTTCAGAAGAGGGAAGAATAAGACAGGCAAAAAGAATGGCTCAAGCAGCATTAAAATTGAAATCAGAAGGTGATTATGTAATTGCTGATTTCATTGCCCCAACTCCTGAAGCAAGAAGCTTGTTTCCAGCAGATTATATAGTATGGGTTGATACAATTAAAAAAGGAAGATTTGAAGATACCAATCAAATGTTTGTTAATCCTAAAAATTTTGATTTTCATGTGACGAGTCAGGATGCAAAAAAATGGGCACCAAAAATAATAGAGGAGATAAAAAAATGACATACCAATGGGATAACAAAAAACCCACAGCACAAATGCTAGGAAGATGGCAACCGTTTCACGATGGACATTACACTCTGTTTAAAGAAATTATTAAAAAAACGGGACAAGTTTGTATTCAAATTAGAGATGTACAAGGTGTAGATGATAATCCCTTTGATTTTGAAACAGTAAAAAAAAACATTGAGGACAGATTAAATCCTGAATTTGAGGGACAATTTAAAATAATGCTGGTACCTAATATTACGAATATTTGTTATGGTAGGGGAGTTGGATATAAAATTGAGGAAATAGTTTTAGACGAAGAAACTCAAAAAATATCAGCGACTAAGATAAGAGCAAGAATGAGAGAAGAGGGAAAGTTAAAGTAAAATTTAATGAACGACAGACTGAAGACTATTGTAGATTTAGAAAAATATCCAATACACGATTTAAATTCACCAATAATTAAAAATTTAGTTAAAAAATGTAAAGAGGAACTTGATCAGCATAGTTGTTCAACAATTCCAAATTTTATTTTACCCAGATCACTTAAGGTAATGAATTCTGAGTTAGAAAAACAATTAGATGAAGTTTATATGTCTAAAGAAAGTATCAATGCTTATTTGTATGCAAAAGATGATCCTTCATTACCAAAAGATCATCCAAAAAGAACTTTTATGCACAGGTATAATGGATATTTAAACTCAGATTGTTTTTCAAAAAATTCTGAGATGAAATATCTTTACGAAACAGAAGAGCTTTTAAAATTTGTATCTGCATGTTTAGGTGTTTCACCTATTTATAGATGGGCAGACCCATTAGCATGCCATGCGTATAATGTCATGAAGCCAGATGGGGTACTTCCGTGGCATTTTGATAGTTGTGAATTTACACTTAGCTTAATGATTCAAAAACCTGAGAAGGGAGGGATATTTGAGTATTGTCCTAATATTAGAGAACCTGGAAATGAAAATTTTGATGAAGTTCAAAAAGTTATTTCAGGAGACAGAACTAGAGTAAGACAACTCAAATTAGAGCCAGGAGATTTACAAATCTTTAAAGGTAGATTTACCTTACATAGAGTAACAAAGGTGGAAGGTCAGAAATCTAGATATATGTGTATTCCTGCTTATGTTTTAGACCCATGGAGAGTAAATACTCCAGAACACTCAAAAGCTATATATGGCAAAGTTTTACCAATTCATATAGAAAGAAATCAGGCCAGATCCGATGGATTAACTGATTAAATGAAAAGCAATATAAAAATTAAAATAATTAATAATGAAATTTCATCAATTGTTATTGATGAACCAAAAACTTATAATTCTTTATCATTTCAAAACCTTTCTGATTTATTGAAAGCATTCAAAAAACTAGATGCTGATAAAAAAGTTAAAGTGATAATATTAGAAGGTGCCGGAAAAGGATTTAGTGCCGGACACAATTTAAAAGAAGTAAGAGGCTTAAAAAAAAGAGGTAAATATCTGAAATTATTTAATCTTTGTTCGAAAGTAATGCTTCAAATTGTTGAAGGTAGAAAGCCAGTAATAGCTAAAGTTCATGGAGCAGCATTTGCAGCTGGCTGCCAATTAGTTGCAAGCTGTGATTTAGCTTATAGCACTAAGGACGCATTGTTTGCTACTCCTGGTGTAAACATAGGTTTGTTTTGCAGTACACCTATGGTTGCTGTCAGTAGAAAGGTAAACCGAAAACCAATGATGAAAATGCTGTTAACTGGAGAGCCTATCAATGCAAATTATGCAAAAGAAATTGGCTTAATAAATGATAATTTTTCAAAAGGTAAATTAAACAATGAAGTGTTAAAAGTAGCTAACAAAATTGCTTCCAAATCTAATTTAACAATAAAAATTGGAAAACAAGCTTTTTACAAACAATTAGAAATGCCATTAAGTAAAGCTTACGCTTATACAAGTAAAATGATGACTCTTAATATGATGGCAATGGATGCAAAAGAAGGAATTTCTGCTTTTCTAGAAAAAAGAAAACCTAATTGGAAAAATAAATGAAAATTAAAAATATTTTAATAATAATTTTTATTATTGTAGGGCTTTATATTGTTCTAGATTTTAGAGATCATAATTCTCAAAGAGCTATAGACGCATGCGTTGCAGGTAGCCAAAAATTACAGAAACCAATGACTATTGAAGAAGCAAAAGAATTTTGTAAGAAAAAAATTTTATTAAAAGACAAATAAATCATATGAGTGAAATAAAAAACATTCTCTCTAAATATAAATCTATTGCAATGGTAGGAGTTAGTAAGGATCCTAAAAAAACATCAACTATTGTTATGAAATATATGCAAGATTATGGTTTTAAAGTTTACCCAGTAAACCCAAGCGCAAAAGGGGAAAAAATATTAGGTGAGGAAGTTTATGCTAAAGTTACAGATATTAACAAAAATGTAGAAATAGTAGATGTATTCAGACCATCTAATGAGGCATATGGGATTGCAGAAGATGCTGTAAAAATAGGTGCGAAAGTCTTATGGCTTCAACTTGGTATTCGAGATCAAAAGGCTAAAAAATTAGTTGAAGAAAATAAAATGGAATATATTGAAAACAAATGTACTAAAATGGAATATCAAAAATATTTTTTAAAAGTAAGGCAAGCATTCCCAGTTCTAAGTGACTAAATGAATAAAATAATTAAATTTTTAGATAATACTTTTTTAGATTTAGGTCGTCAGTTTAAATGGACTTATTTACCTCCATTAATGGTTTATATGGCTGCTGGGATTTCTGGATTAACAGGAATAGTTGGAACTTTTTTTGTTAAGGATTATTTAAATTTGTCTGCTGCTTTTCTCGCAGGATTGGGATTTTGGGCAGGAATACCTTGGGCTTTAAAAATGCCATTAGGGCATCTAGTCGATCTTATTTGGAATAAAAAAAATTATATGGTTTATTTTGGAGCCTCGTTAATAGCTCTCAGTTTATTAATTATGTATGGCCTGATCATTCATACCGAAGATATGGCTGAAGTATTTTCTGTAGAGACATGGTTTGTGATTAGCGTGATTTTAGCTCCAGTTGGTTACGTGGTTCAAGATGTTGTGGCTGATGCCATGACAGTAGAAGCAGTTCCTTTAATTGATGAAACAGGAAATGAGTATTCTAGAGATCAGATAAAAATAATGCACACAACAATGCAAACGTTAGGGCGATTTGCAATAATTGGTGGTACAGTACTTGTTGCTTTAGTTAACGTAATTTTATTTAGAGATGTAGAAAGTTTAGAACAAGTTGATAAGATAAATTTATATGGAGCCATTTATATATATGCTCTTGTAATACCTTTGGTTTCAATTTTAGGCGTAATTTTAGCAAATTATTTAAGACAGAAAAAAATACAGAACTTAAAATCTAAAGGTTTAGAATTGAAAGAAGAAAGAGGTGACGAAAAAACAAAAATTAATTGGTGGATTTTAGGAGGAAGTTTAGTTTTTGTAATTTTTACGTTATCAGTAGGTTCATTCAAAGTACCTTTTGCACAAGAAATTGTATTCATTGGGTCAGTAATAATCATTCTATTTTTGATGTTTAAACTTATTAAGGAATTACCTGAGGAATTACGATTAACAATTGTTGGTACAGCAGTAATTATTTTTATATTTAGAGCTATGCCAGGCCCTGGTCCTGGTTTAACATGGTTCGAAATTGATGAACTAGGATTTAATGAGCAATTTTTTTCTATCCTATCATTGCTAGCATCAATTTTAACATTAGCTGGTATTGTTTTACTAAGACCATTTATGGCTAAAAATTCAATTGCTAAAATAATAGTTGTTTTAAGTATTGCTGGTGCAATTTTATTTTTACCAAGTGTTGGAATGTATTATGGTTTTCATAATTGGACAGCTTCGTTAACAGGCGGAGTGGTTGATGCTAAGTTTATTGCACTAATTAATACTGCGCTAGAGTCTCCTCTTGGTCAAGTATCAATGATACCTTTACTAGCTTGGATAGCAAAAAATGCTCCTTCACATTTAAAAGCTACTTTTTTTGCAGTTTTTGCTTCTTTTACAAATCTTGCATTGTCAGCAAGTTCTCTTGGTACAAAATATTTGAACGAAATATTCACAGTAACAAGAGAAGTTAAAGATAAAGTTTCTGGAGAAATTCAAACAACAGCAGATTATTCTGAACTTGGTATTCTATTAATTGTTGTGACACTTTTGACATTAATTCTTCCTATATTTTTTGTATTTATTATTAATAATAGTAAATACAAAACTTCAGAATAAATATTGTTAAATGAAAATAATTTTTAAAATACTTTTTTTGCTATTGGTGACTTTGTCGTTTTCAAATGCTGAATTATTAAGCCCTAATAACACCATAAGCCCTAAAGAAGTTGTTAAAATTCAACTGAGTGGACTTCAACAAAATGATCTAAATTATAAGGATAGTGGTATTGAACAAACTTGGCAATTTGCTCATCCTAATAACAAGCGGGTAACAGGACCACTGAGTAACTTTAAGATGATGATCAAAAGTGACTCTTATGGAATGATGATTAATCACCTAAGTCACACAATTACTGAGGTTGGAAGTAGTGACAAATGGGCTCAATTTGAAGTAATCATTCTTGATAAAGATAAGATTTATCACAAATTCAATTGGCAAGTTGAAAAGTATACCTTGGATGGAAGCTTAAAGGACTGCTGGCTAACCACTATGGTATCTAGCCCCATCCCACTAGGGAGCTCAATTTGATTATCCACAGATACATTTTTGTTTCGTTACAATTAAAAATTTAGTAGGAATCGCAGAATGAAAACAAAAACTAAAGTCGTGGTAGTTGGTGGAGGAGTTGTAGGAGTTAGT
>CACGJB010000030.1 GCA_902573295.1 uncultured Pelagibacteraceae bacterium
AAACATTTCTAAAAACACTTAAAAGAAAAGAAATACTTCACATTAAATTTGAAGAATTTATATATAACTTCGAAAAGGAAAATAAAAAAATATGTAAATTTTTGAAAATTAAAGAAAAAGTAAAAATAAGTAATAAAAATATATTTAATCTTATTTCATCTAAAAAAAATGTTTATAAATCAAAAAAATTTTTAAGCAAAAAAGAATTTAAATATATAGAAAAATCTCTTAAAAAATATCTGCAGTGGTAAATAAAAAATATTTTGTACAGAGAAATAAATGCCCATTGTGTGCTTCAAAAAATTATAAATTAATTTTTTCAAAAACTTTTAAAGAGATAAAATCTAAAAATTTTTTTTCAAATCATCTTAATAATAAATTTCCACTTAGTTTGCTTAAAAATGCAAATTATAATTTAAGCGAGTGTTTGGATTGTATGGTAATTTTTCAAAATAATATTTTAAATAAAAAATATAATTCAAAATACTACAATGATTATATTGATCATAATCAGGTTCTGGAAAAAAACCAGAAAAGAGTTGAGCAAAATCAATTAATTAAAGAAGTAAATTCAATTGAAAGAATGTTTAAAAATAAAAAAATTAAAATTTTAGAATTTGGTGCTGGATTTGGGACGTGGATTTCTGCAGTTAAAAAAAAAAATTTTAAAGATATTACTGCAATTGAAATTTCAAAAAAAAGAAGAGTGTATTTAAAAAAAAAAGGAATAAAAGTATATGCTGACATAAATAATCTCAAAAAAAACAGCTTTGATTTTATTTATTCAGACCAAACATTAGAACATCTTGTTTATCCTGGGGAAAAACTTAAGCAAATTATATCTTTACTAAAAAAAGATGGAATTCTACTTATTAAAATACCATCTGGCTTTTTTTTAAAAAGCAAACTGAAAAAAAAATATTATGCTCAAAATGATGAAGCTATACCCTTAGAACATATAAATATATTTACAAACAAATCTCTAAATTATATTAAATCATTTTATAATTTGAAAAGATTAGAAATAAGCTACTATTATAAATTTTATGAATTTGATTACTATAAATATCTTGCAAGTGATTTTTATCACAGGATTTTTGGAAAAAAAATTCTCTTTAAGAAATAATATTTCTTAATTTTATATAATGAATTACTTAAAAAACATTATTAATTTGTTAAATCAATTTTTTGATAATACTATTTTTATAATTTTGGCCTCAAAGAAATCAGATTTGAGTATTTTTGAAATTATCAAATATGTCTCTTATTTTATATTCAATTTTACTTTTAATCTTTTTAGAAATTTAAATTATAAAGAGGAAAAAGATAAATTTAGAATATCTTCTAAATCTCTTAAATTTTCAAAGGATTGGTTTACAAACAATATACCAATTTGGATTTCAATTTTTAAAAGAAATATAAAAAAAAAAAATATCAAAATCTTAGAAATAGGTTCCTTTGAAGGTATGTCTGCAGTATTTTTCTTAGAATATTTTAATTCATCTAAAATTGATTGTGTAGAAACATTCCAAGGATCTGACGAGCATTCTGAAACAGACTTTAATTTGATAAAAAAAAATTTTAATTATAATCTTTATAAATTTAAAGAAAGGTTTGATGTTCATGAAATAAGTTCTGATAATTTTTTTAATGAAAAAAAAATAGATGAAATTTATGATATTATCTACATTGATGGAAGTCATGAGAGCGATCAAGTAACAAAGGATGCCCAAAATTCGTTCAAATATTTAAAAAGCAAAGGAATTATTATTTTTGATGATTTTTTGAGAAAATACTACAATGAAATACAAAAAAACCCTTTTTTTGCTATTGTGAAATTTATTAAAAATAATAATAAAAATATTAAAATATTATATGTGGGTTATCAATTAATTTTACAAAAAAAATAACAAATTATTATAAGAAAAGTTTTAATGAGTATAAAAAAATTATTTTAATTTATGTCTAAAGTGGCCACTATAGGAAATGCAACCTTAATTGCTTATGATACAAAACCAATACTTGCAACTGACCCTTGGTTTTCAGATGAGGATTCTGCATATTTTGGTAGTTGGATGGGTAGTCACAATGTTCCTCAACAATATAAAGATGACATGTTAAATTCTGAATTCTTATGGTTTTCCCATGGTCATCCAGATCATATTAATCCTAATAGTTTAAAAAGATTTAAAGGAAAAAAAATCTTACTGCCTGACCATTATGGATCAAGAATTTATAATGATTTAATAAATTTAAATTATGAAGCAATTATCATGAAAGATAAGAAATGGTATGATTTATCTCCAAATATTAAAGTACAATGTATTACAAATTGGTTACAGGATTCTATTTTATTAATACAGGCAGATCAAAGATTATTTATAAATTTAAATGATGCTGGTTGTAAATATTATATTAAGTACCTAAAAAAAATAACTAAAAATTATAAAAATAGTTACCTTTTATCATTATCTGGTTACGGAGATGCTGATATGATTAATTTTTTTTCAGAGGACGGAACCAGAGTAACAAAATCAAAAAAAAATGCTTTACCACCTGGAAAACAACTAAGTGATATTTCAAACTTAATTGGTACAAATAATATAATTCCCTTTAGTTCATTTCATCAATATCAAAGAAGCGACTCAATATGGGCTCAAGATCATACTGCTAAAGACGAAGATTATAGAAATGGCATAAGTGATAATCATAATTTTATTGATCCTTTTTCAATAATTGACTGTAGATCAGGAAAATTTGAAAAAATAAACCCAACAAGATTAAAAATAAATTTAAAAAAACCCATAGAGTTCGGAGATGATTGGTCTGACCAGCTTTCAAAAAATGAATTTAAACAAGTATACGATTATTTTATCACAAAAAAGAAATTATCATCAATTATTGGCTTTGTAAGATTTATAGTTGGAAAGAAAGAGCATTTTATAAAATTTGATAATAAACTTAAGTCAGGGATAACTTTTGAGGTTCCAAAAAATAGTTTATTGATAACTACAAAATTAAGAATTTTTGATGATTTATTAATTGGAAATTTTATGAAGACAACATTACACGAATTTCCCAATTTATATCACAGAAATTTTAAATATATAATTGCAAATTGGTCTGACAATGGAAATATAAACTCTGAAGAAGAATTTAGAGAATATATGAATCATTATGAAGAGAAAGTTGGTCAAAGCTTTCTTTATTTTAATTTTTTAGATCAATCAAAAAATATGTTTTTAAGATTTATAACAAAAAATCCAAATTCAATATTATATCAAACTTCAAAAAAAATTTATAATTTATTTAGATGAGTAATATTACAAGCAAAATTTCTATAATAAAAAAAAAAAGCTTCCAACTTAATGAAAAAGAAAAAAAAAATATATTTAAACTTAAATCTCTTCACTACAAATTTAATATCGAAAAACAAAAAAAATGGTTTACTCAAAATATTAACAAAAATGATATTCATTACTTAGTTTATTTAAGAAATAAACTTATTGGTTATAATTGTCTAAGACAGCTTAGTCTTAAAAAAATAAATTATAAAAATTTAAAAAAAGCTATTCTTTTTGATACATTAGTTTATGACCCTAATTTTAGAGGAAAGGGACTCTCAAAAAAATTATTAAATCAAAATAAAATACAATTAAATAGAATTGGTACAATCGGTATATTATATTGTAAAAAAAATATGATTGAGTATTATAAAAAATATAATTGGGTAAAAATTAAGAGTCCACAAATAAATTTTTCTCAAATTAAGAAAAAAAATTTATTTCCTATGATAATTTTAAAAAACAAAAAAAACTTTGATAAAGTAAAACTAATAGTCGACGTTAAATAACTAATTATACACTCATTATAAAAATATTAAATTATAAGACGATTTAATTAAAAATTTAAAAAAAAATATTATGTTAAATCACTAATTTTAACTGCCGAGTACTGAAATACATCTTTTTTCAGTTTTTTATTAATTATTTTTTTTAACTCTATAGGTTCTAAATTTGCAAATGGTCTTTTTATTTTAATATCTGCATCATTTAGAATTTTCCCTTTTTTTAAATTATGATTGTAATAAATAGATTTTCTTGCAAATTTTCGCATTCCCTTTTCTTCTTTGGTTGGTTCAATATTTCCAGAACCTTTTAAAACATTATATATTTTTGAATATTCAACAATTTTTTTAAGATCCTCATAATCTGCAGACAACCTGTGATCAAAATGTTTTCTAGATTTATCATCTGTAAAATGTTTTTCTATTACAGTTGCTCCCATATTTATTGAAGTAATCACAGAATTTATCCCCAAACAGTGATCAGAATATCCAATTTTTTTATTAAATTTTTTCTTGAGTGTTATTATTCTATTTAAATTAGCAAATTTTTGAGGGCACGGATATAAAGACACACAATGCATTAAAATAACCTTGTTATTTTTTAATATTTGTAGTGCAATTTTAATTTCTTTTTCGTTAGCCATCCCAGTCGATAAAAAAATTTTTTTATTTGTTTTAGCAATCTGTTTTAGTAGTATCACATCAGTTATATCTGAAGATGCAATTTTAATATTTTTAATTTTTAGTCTATTAATAATTTCAAAACTTTTTTTATCAAAAATTGAGCAAAAAAAATCAATTTTATTTTTTTCAGCTAGTTTTTTTAATTTTAAAACTTCTTTTTCTTTAAGAGCTAATTTTTTCCACATTTTAAAGAGTTTCTTTTCCCTCTTTTTTTTTGAGTTGGTTCCTAATGTGATAGGTTCAAATAATTGGAATTTAACTGCATTAGCTCCAGCTTTTTTTGCATTCTTGATAAGTTTTAAAGCACGTTGGATTTTTCCTTCATGATTAATTCCAATTTCAGCAATAATGTATGGAAACATAGATTAAAATTTTTCTGAATTTAATAAATTTACAAATTGTTTTGAATTTATATTTTTTATCTTATTTTTTTTAGTAAAATTCACCATTGATTTTATTTCTTGATCTAAAAAATGTTTAGGTTCAAAATTAAGTATTTTTTTAGCTTTTTGTGATGATACTTTGTAATCTCTAAAATCTTTTTTTGTTTTTTTAATCAAAATATCAATTTTTGGAAATAAATTTTTAACTTTTTTACCAAGATTTTTTATTGTGATGTTCTCTGAAACAACATTAAAAATTTGACCACTAGATTTTTCTTTAGGCAACTTTATAATTTTTAATATGATATTTGAAACATCTTTAACATTAATAAATGGTCTCCATTGCTCACCACCTTCAATTAATATTTTTTTTTTGTTTGCAGCTAAGCCTGAAAATAGATTAACTACTAAATCGTATCTAGGTCTATATGATACTCCATACACTGTTCCTAACCGTAAAATACAGGGTTTAAAATAGTTTCCAAAATTTGTTATAATTCCTTTTTCACATATTGATTTTAATTTAGCGTAAACTGAAAGTGGATTTATTGGAGAATTTTCATTTAGTAATTTTTTGTCAGTATTTGATCCGTAAACACTGCATGAGGAAACATAAATAAATTTTTCTATTCCCAGATTTTTGCAAATACTTGCTATTGATATTGAAGCTAAATAGTTAATTGAGTATGTTTTCTCAGGTCTTTTTTCACATAGTGGATCACCAACCATTTCTGCTAAATGAACCACAGCATCTGCTTCCCTAATTGCATCAAAAACTTTTTCCAAATGTCTTGAATCTCCATTTATACAAGTTAGATTTTTACTCCCTATAATTTTTTTGAATTTTTTTTCTTTTAAATAAATAAACTTATCAAAGACAATCACATTAAAACCTTCTTGTATAAGTTGTTTTGTTAAAACACTTCCAATATATCCAGCGCCTCCCAATAATAATATTTGCTTATTTTTTTTATTTTTATTTTTTTTATTTTTTAGAGAATAAATTTTATCTTTCCAAATTACATCGTAAGGGATATTTTGATCATTTATTAAGGGTATCAGTGGTGGATTAATGTCAGAATAATTTTTTTTAGAAATAATGCTGTTTATTTTATTATTATCTATTTTTCCTTTAATAGTAATAGGATTAATATTTATTGTTTTTAAAATATTTGACTTAAGTGTAGTTCCCTTAATTATAGCTTTTCTTATATCAGTTGGGGTAACTATTCCTAAAAATTTTAAATTTTTATTTATTACAATCGCGAAATTATTTTGGTTTTTTTGAAATAGTTTATAAACATCTAGAATTTTAGATGTATTTAAAATACAATATTTTTTAATTTTACTATTAAGTTTCATATTAATGAGGGATTAAATATCACTTGAAATCAAAAAAAAAAAGAATTTTCTTTAGAGTGGATGGAGACCATGGAAAATTACATGGATTAGGTCATATAAACAGAACTTTAAAATTATACGAGATTCTTAAAGAGAAATATAATTTATTATTTAATTTTTTTTTTATTACAAGAAAAAATACATTGGGTCATGAAGTTATACGAACCAGAACAAAAGAAAAAATTTTTTTTAAAGAAATTATTTCTAAAAGGAATTTTTTTAAAAAAAATGATAATATAATTATAGATACATTAGGTGCTGAAAAGTTATTCTTACTAAATCTAAAATTATCAGGGGTAACAAAGGTAATAAGTTTTGAGGAGTTAAATCCAAATTTTTTTAAAAAAGGATTAATTATAAACGGTATTTATTTTACAAATAAAATTTTAAAATCAAAAAATTTTGTCAAAATTTACCAAAATATTAAATTCATTTCTTTAGATCCAAAATTTAAAAATAAAAAAAAATTAACATTAAATAAAACAGTTTTAAT
>CACGJB010000031.1 GCA_902573295.1 uncultured Pelagibacteraceae bacterium
AAATTTTAACTGGAAGAAAAGATAAAATTAGAACTTTACGACAGGGCGATGGTTTATCAGGTTTTACAAAAAGATCTGAAAGTGAGTATGACCCATTTGGAGCAGCACATAGTTCAACATCTATTTCATCTGCTTTAGGAATTGCAGAGGCAAATAAATTAGAAAATAAGTCTTCCAATGTAATAGCTGTGATAGGTGATGGAGCAATTAGTGCAGGTATGGCTTATGAAGCCATGAATAATGCTGGGGCATCTAAAACAAAAATAATTGTTATTTTAAATGATAA
This sequence comes from uncultured Pelagibacteraceae bacterium, assembly GCA_902573295.1. Lineage (GTDB taxonomy): Bacteria > Pseudomonadota > Alphaproteobacteria > Pelagibacterales > Pelagibacteraceae > Pelagibacter. The sequence continues at coordinate 287 of CACGJB010000031.1, forward strand.
CGACATGTCAATCGCAAAACCAGTTGGAGCAATGAGAACTTACTTAGCAAAATTATTTACTGGCAAAATATATTTTAGTCTTAGAGAAACCTTAAAGTTAATTACATCAGCATTTTCAAAAAGATTTAGTGCAAAAGCAGGAAAAGCAGAGGATTTTTTCCGTTCGGCAGTTACTGGAGGTACATTGTTTAGTTCACTTGGTTTTTATTATGCAGGTCCTATAGATGGTCATGATTTGTCAAGCCTAGTTCCAATTTTAAAAAATGCAAAAGAGTCAAGACATGAGGGTCCTATAATGATTCATATCAAAACTCAAAAAGGAAAAGGGTATTCTTATGCAGAAAAAGCAAATGATCATTATCATGGAGTGTCAAAATTTAATGTTCAGACTGGCGAACAAGTAAAGAGCAAATCAAACCTTCCAGCTTATACAAAAGTATTTGCAAACACGTTAGTTAAACATGCCAAAAAAGATAGCAAAATAGTAGGAATAACAGCAGCGATGCCAGGAGGGACAGGTATGGATATTTTTGGAAAGGAGTTTCCAAATAGAATGTTTGATGTAGGAATAGCAGAACAACATGCTGTAACTTTTGCAGCCGGTTTAGCAACCGAAGGATACAAACCATATGCTGCAATTTATTCTACATTTTTACAGAGAGCATATGATCAAGTTGTCCACGATGTTGCCATTCAAAGTTTACCAGTCAGATTCGCGATAGATAGAGCAGGATTAGTTGGTGCTGATGGCTCAACACATGCTGGTTCATTTGATATAACTTACTTATCAACTTTGCCTAACTTTGTAGTAATGGCAGCAAGTGATGAAGCTGAACTAGTTAAAATGATTAATACTTCAGTAGATATAAATGATAGACCTTCTGCAATTAGATATCCAAGAGGAACTGGAGTAGGTGTTGATCTCCCATCAATAGATGAAAAAATTGAAATTGGTAAAGGGAGAATTGTTCAACAAGGGACACAAGTTTGTATCTTAAACCTCGGTACTCGACTTGAAGAGTGTAAGTTAGCTGCAGAGGAATTAAAAGCAAAAGGAGTTTCAACAACTTTAATAGACGCTAGATTTGCTAAGCCTTTAGACGAAGAACTTATACTAAAATCTGCTAAGGAACATGAGCTTATGATAACTATTGAGGAGGGTTCAATAGGTGGTTTCGGTTCTCATGTTAAAAATTTATTAGCTGAAAGAGGAGTATTTGACAAAGGTTTAAAATTTAGATCTATGACTTTACCAGATGAATTTATTGAACAAGATGATCCAAAAAAAATGTACGATAAAGCTGGATTAAACAGTTCTCAAATTTCTAAGAAAGTTGCCAATATTTTGTTTCAAAAAGAGACAATAAGAGTTGTGAAAAATTAATTTAACCTAATTACACTGGGCTTTATTCATTAAGTAGTGGTCTAGTAAAACACAGTTCATCATAGCCTCACCAATTGGTACAGCTCTTATCCCTACACAAGGATCGTGTCTACCTTTAACAGATATTGAAGTATTTTTCCCAAATTTATTTATAGTTTTTCTACTAGTTAAAATTGACGATGTTGGTTTGACGGCAAAAGATGCAACAATTTCTTGGCCCGTAGAAATTCCACCAAGAATTCCACCCGCTTTATTTGAATTGAATTTTAATTTATTTTCTTTTGAAGAAATTTCATCTGAATTTTGTTCTCCACTTAATTGTGCTGAGTTCATTCCTGCACCAATATTTACGCCTTTAACTGCATTAATACTCATTAGACCTGAAGCTATGTCAGTATCCAATTTCGAATAAATTGGAGCACCTAAACCAACTGGGATACCTCTTGCTCTTATTTCAATTACTGCTCCACATGAGGATCCTGATTTTCTTACACCAAGCAAATATTTTTCCCATAATTTAATCATTGATTTATCAGGACAAAAAAATGGATTTTTTGAAATTACTTTATCGTTCCACTGACTTGTATCACATCCAAGAATTCCTAGCTGAGTTACTGCACCAATTACTTTAAATTTTTTACCTAATTTTTTTTGAAGTACTACTTTTGCTATTGCACCGGCCGCAACTCGTGCTGCGGTTTCTCTAGCAGAAGATCTGCCACCACCTCTATAGTCTCTAATTCCATATTTTTTAAAATAAGTAAAATCCGCATGACCTGGTCTGAACTTATCTTTAATATTACTATAATCTTTGGATCTCATATCTTTATTGTAGATTATAAGTGAAATGGGTGTTCCTGTAGTTTTTCCCTCAAATACTCCTGACAAAATTTGAACTTTGTCATCCTCTTTTCGCTGGGTAGTAAATTTAGATTGTCCTGGTTTTCTTTTGTCTAATTCTATTTGAATATCTTGCTCTTTAAGATTTATGTTTGGAGGGCAACCATCAACAATACAACCAATTGCAGGCCCATGAGACTCTCCCCAAGTTGTGAAACGAAATAGCTTTCCAAAAGTATTAAATGACATTATTTATATTATATAGATTATTTTGTTTAAATTATGAATCAAAAAAACTCTTTAGGTCTTAATAGTTGCTTTCTTGATATAGATGATCCAATTCAATTATTTCATCAATGGATGGAGGAAGCAAAGAAAACTGAGCCAAATGATCCAAACGCTGTTGCTTTGGCCACGTCAAATAAAAACAACATTCCTTCAGTTAGAATGGTTTTGCTTAAAGATTTCAACAAAGATGGATTTGTATTTTATACAAATTTAAATAGTCAAAAGGGAGATGAATTAAAAGAAAATCCATATGCTGCGATGTGTTTCCATTGGAAAAGTCTTCTAAGACAAATAAGAATTAATGGAAACGTGTCATTAGTTTCTGATCAGGTTGCAGATGAATATTATTCATCTAGAGCGTATGAAAGTCGAATAGGAGCATGGGCTTCTAGGCAAAGTGAAGAATTAAATTCAAGAGAACAATTGTTAAAATCTATACAAGACTACAAAAAAAAATATAGCAACAAATCAGATGTACCAAGACCAAGCCACTGGTCTGGATGGATTTTATCTCCAGATAGTATTGAATTTTGGCTAGATGGTGAGAACAGAATCCACGAGAGATTAAAATACAATAAAGATAAATCTGGGAAGTGGATAAAGTCTTTATTAAGTCCTTAAAAATTTCTTGATAAACTAAATGATGTTAATCTTTTAAGAATATTTTTTTCTTCAGAGTCTTTAAATATACTTAGAGAATTTGAGGCTAAATTTATATAGTGCTGTGCTTTTTGATAGCATTCCTGAATTATTTTATACTTATTTATAAGAGCAATAATTTCATTAAAGTCATCTTTTGTTCTTAACTCTTTTTTAAACGTATTTGATAAAATTTTCTTTTCTTCATTTCCTAATTTTTGAAAAAGTAAAATTATTGGTAAAGTAATTTTTCCTTCAAAAAAATCTTGACCAATATTTTTACCAAATAGTTTGAGCTCAGCATTATAGTCCAGTGTGTCATCTGCTATTTGAAAAGTTAATCCCAAGTTCCTTCCATAAAATTCTAAAGCATCTTTTTCTTTATTTTCTACACCAGATAAAATTGCACCAACTTTAGTTGCTGCTGCAAATAACTCAGCAGTTTTAGCTGAGATTATTTTTAAATATGTTTCTTCCAGCATATCAACTTCACCTTTGTGTTGAAGTTGTAGAACTTCTCCTTGAGCAATTTTAGATGAAGTGGACGATAATAGTTTTAAAACTTCTAGGTTACCGTCTTCTACCATCATTTCAAAACATCTACTCAATAGATAATCTCCAATTAAAACTGACGAATGATTATCCCAAACTTTGTTTAAAGTTTCTTTTCCTCTTCTAACAGTGCCTTCATCAATTACATCATCATGCATCAATGTTGCACTGTGAATTAACTCAACACATGCAGCTAAATTTATATCTCTAGAGCCTTTAGAGTAACCACATAATTTTGCACTACCCAATGTTAGTAAAGCTCTTAGTCTTTTTCCTCCAGTTTCTATATGATAATCTGTCATTTTTTGAACCAGCTGTACGTCACTAGATAATTTTGATTTTATTTTTTCTTCGGTTAAAACTAGTTTTTCCTCAACCGAGTATTTAAGCTGAAAATATGAATCATTTATTTGATTTTTAAGTTGTACAACTGTTCCCATAAGATTTTTAAGTTAGTATAATTTGTTTATATATATTACTTATCAATTGACGCACCAGTTTCTTCAATTATAAGTAGTCTTTATATTCAATAAATAATTCTATAAGACTTACCTATGTTCTCTTTTTTTAAAAAGAAAAAAATTGTTGCTCACTTAAAATTAAGTGGGATTATTGGTAATGCAGGAAAATTTAAACAAGGTATTGATTTTGCAGGTCAAGAAGAACTAATTAAAAAGGCTTTTTCTCTGAAAAAAGCGGCATGTGTTGCTATATCAATCAATTCTCCAGGAGGATCACCAGTTCAATCTCATTTGATCTACAGTTTTATTAGACAACAAGCAAAAAAACACAAAAAAAAAGTTATTGTATTCGCTGAAGACGTAGCAGCTTCTGGAGGCTATTTGATTTCTTGTGCTGGGGACGAAATTTATGCAAATTCAAGTTCAATAATTGGATCCATAGGAGTGATATATTCTTCTTTTGGATTTACAGAGTTGATTAAAAAAATTGGGGTTGAAAGAAGAGTTCATACTGCTGGTAAAAACAAAAGCACACTTGATCCATTTTTAGAAGAAAAAAACGAGGATATTGAAAGATTAAAAAATATTCAATTGGATCTTCATAAAGACTTTATAGATGTTGTTGAAAAAAGTAGAGGATCAAAATTAAACAAATCTGATGTAGAACTTTTTTCAGGTGAGTTTTGGTCAGGCAGTAAAGCAAAAAATTTAGGATTGATTGACGGAATAGGTAACCCACATGAGATATTAAAAGATAAATTTGGTGAGGATGTAATTATTAAAAAATTTGAAAAATCAAAAGGATGGTTAAGTCAAAAACTTTCTTCATCTAGCAATCAAGTAGATCAAATAGCAAGTATTTTAGATGAAAGATCAATTTGGCAAAGATATGGTTTCTAAAGCAAAAAAAGAAAAAAAAAAAATTCAAACATTCCAAGATACAATTTTAAATCTTCAGAAATTTTGGAGTAAAAAGGGATGCATTATTCTTCAGCCTTACGATATGGAGGTTGGTGCAGGAACTTTTCATCCAGCTACTACCCTAAGATCACTAGGAACTAAACCATGGAAAGCAGCTTATGTACAACCGTCAAGAAGACCCACAGATGGAAGATATGGAGATAATCCAAACAGGTTACAACACTATTTCCAATTTCAAGTTTTAATCAAACCTTCTCCCGAAAATATAAAAAAACTTTATTTAAATAGTTTGTCTACTATAGGAATAGATCATAATGATCATGATATAAGGTTTGTTGAGGATGATTGGGAAAGCCCAACATTAGGTGCCGCAGGATTGGGATGGGAAGTATGGTGTGATGGAATGGAAATTACTCAATTCACCTATTTTCAACAAATGGCTGGATTTGATTGTAAACCTGTATCAGTTGAAATCACTTATGGCTTAGAAAGAATTTGTATGTTTACCCAAAAAGAAAAAAATGTTTATGATTTATTGTGGAATGATGAAGGTGTAAAATATCACGAAGTTTTTCATCAAGCCGAAAAAGAATTTTCAGCATACAATTTTGAACATGCGAATGTAGAAACACTTTTGAAAATGTTTGAAATGCATGAGTCCGAGGCAAAAGATTTGGTAGAAAAAAAAATTTCATTACCAGCATATGATCAATGTTTAAAAGCCAGTCATGTGTTTAATATTCTAGATGCAAGAGGCGCAATCAGTGTCGCACAAAGAGCTGGTTATATTGCCAGAATAAGAGATATTACAAA
>CACGJB010000032.1 GCA_902573295.1 uncultured Pelagibacteraceae bacterium
TAATTTGATAATAGGGAAAATAAAATTAGCACTAAACTAGATAAAATAACTAAATAAAGAGTATTTATCGTAAGCGAAATCGCATTAAGATCAAGAAGATTTTCTGGAAATTTTATTGTCCAATATAACATTTGGCTTAGAGGAAATAAAAAACTTAAAAAGAAAATAGTAAAACAAAATATAAATGCAAAAATAGATTTTTTTCCAGTTAACGTAATTTTTTCTTTTTGTTTAAATCCACCCTTTGAATTGAAATGGTATTTAGCTTTTTTTCTAGAAAAATTTTCTATTATAAAGCATGCAAATATAAATATTAGTAAGAAAAAAGATAATCTATTTGAAAAAGCTAAATCATCAAATGTAATCCATGAATTGTAAATTCCAGTAGTTAAAGTATTAATTGAAAAAAAATCAACAGCACCAAATTCTGCTAAAGTTTCCATTGCAACAAGAGATAATCCAGCAACAATTGCTGGTCTAGCAGCTGGTAATATCAAAGAGTATAAAGATTTAAATTTAGAAAAACCTAAACTTCTCCCTAAATCAATAAGGTTTTGAGATTGATATAAAAATGATGCTCTAGAAAGAATGTACACATAGGCAAATAATGAAAATGAAAGCGAAAGAATGGCTCCTAGAAGACCATCAAACTTTGGAATATGTTTGTTGTATTCCCCTTCACCAAATAAGTTTGTTAATATTGTAAAAGCTGTCCCATAATTTTCAAAAAAAGCTGTTAAAGAATATGCGTAAATATACGGGGGAACAGCAAAACTAAGTATAAGTGACCATTTAAAAAAATCGCTAAAAGGAAATTTATAAAAAGAAACAAGATATGCACAAGTGGAACCTATTATAAAAGTCATAGCCAAAACACATATTAATAAAATGAAGGAGTTAAAAATATATTCAAATAAAAAAGTATCTTTTAATATTTGATAATAATTCGAAGTTTCCTCAAAAAAACTAAAAAATACTGTAATAATAGGAATTAATACTCCTATTGATACCAATAAAGACGACAAGAACCATATATTAAAATTCTTTAACATAAAGGCTCTTATAATATAAAAAAAATTTTTTAATATGATTTTACTTTGAAGCAGAAAGATATTTTAATGTGTTTTCTGGTGTTGTTTCTGTATAAGGATCATCATCAGAGCCTGAATTATTAATTCCTGGCTCTTGCCACCATTTTTCAATAATTCCATCATTAATTATTGCCATATATCTCCAACTTCTTTGACCAAATCCATCGTGGTCTTTAGAAATCAACATGCCCATATATTTTGTAAAAAGCCCAGATCCATCAGGTATTACTTTAACATTACTGATATTCATCTTTTTGGCCCAAGCATTCATCACATATGAGTCATTTACTGAGCAACAATAAATTTCATCAATACCTAACTTTTTTAATTCATCAGCGTTTTTTTCAAATCCAGGTAATTGTTGAGAAGAACAAGTCGGTGTAAAAGCACCAGGTAAACTAAACAAAATCACTCTTTTATTTTTAAAAAAATCATCAGTAGATTTATTAGTCCACTTTCCTCCAATGGCACAAGCAATTTCATTATCCGAAGTGTCACCTTCTCTAATTCTAAAATTTACTTGTGGTATTTTAAATCCTTCAATCATAATTTTTTAATGCCCACGACAGTTTCTAGGAAAGGGTAAAGATCCTAGGGAGAGTGACGTGGGCACCGTCTAAAAAGAAATATATCATCATTTAAAAGGAGTGAGGATGTCTAGAGCCTCGTCTTTTTCAATCTCTGATAACTTTCTATTATTTATTCTTCTTTTAATTTTTTCACACTCTGATGAGCAAGGTCCACATGTTATCTGACCCTCAAGTGAACCGCTCATGACAGAAGAATTATTCAAATCAAAATTAAATAAATTCTTTTTCACTATATGTTACTTCCAACCTGCTGCAGTCATTACTTCTAAAGCTGCTGCTTGATTTTTTCCATAAGTTGAAACTTTAGTTGTAAGATCTTGTTTAAAATCTAACCCTAAATTGTTTACTACTAATGGATTTGGAGAAACACCACCGATCATTGGAAACTCAAACGTATTATTCGTAAAATGTTCCTGAGACTCTGGTGATAATAAAAAGTCAACAAGTGCAATCGCGTTTGCTTTATTTGGTGCACCTTTAACTAAAGCAGCACAACTGATATTCATGTGTGTTCCTCTACCTTGTTGGTTAGGGAAAAACGCTTTAACTTTTTTTGCAGCCGCTTGTTGTTCAGCACCTTTTTTACCTGAAAGCATAAGTGCTAAATAATAAGTGTTAGCTACTGCAATATCGGCTTCGCCAGCTGCTACTGCCATAATTTGAGCTCTATCGTTTCCTTTGGAGTCTCTAGCCATGTTAGCAACAACACCTTTTGCCCATTCAGCTGTAGCTTTTTTTCCATTATTTGCAATCAATGAAGCTACAAGAGATTTATTATAGATATTACTAGATTTTCTTATTACCAATCTACCTTTCCATTTTGGATCAGCTAAACCTTCATAAGTTAAACCTGACAACTCAGCTCCACTAACTCTCTCAGGTGAGTAATAAATAATTCTAGCTCTTTTTGCTACTCCAACCCACTTGTTAGTTCTAAAGTTTTTTGGAACAGACGCTTTAATTGTATCAGATGTTAAACCGCCTTGAAGCAAACCTTTAGCATCCATTGCACCACATCTTCCAGCATCCGCAGTGATATAAAGATCAGCCGAAGAATCTTTTCCTTCTTCTGCTATTCTTTTTTCTAAGGCTCCTGATTTACCATTTATTAAATTTACTTTAATGCCTGTAGCTGCTGTAAATTTTCCATACATTTCAGCATCAGCCTTATAGTGTCTTGCATTGAATACATTTACCTCGTTTGCAATAGCAAAAGCTGAAGCAAATAAAGATATTATCAATGCTAAAATTGATATTTTTTTCATATTTATCCTTAAAATTAACGTTATTTTGAGATTGAGAACTATTCGCAATGAGAATGATTATCAATCGCAATAATGTCGCATTTCTATTTTTTTCAATATTTATTGGGGATTTTAAGAGTTTCTATTTCCAGTCACCAATTTTGCTAAAGAGGAAATTTCTAAAGGCCTGAACTCTTGCTGTATTCTTTAATGATTGAGGATAAACAAAGTGCGCCTCTGTTATAGGTCCTTCTACTTTTGGAAGTACTTTAATTACATTATTTGAATTTGATACTAAATATTCAGGAAGTGCTGCTAATCCAACTCCAGACTCTACAGCTAACAATAAACCCATTACGCTATTTACTTTCATGATTGTTTTTCTCTTCTTTCCATCGTGCATTCCTATTTTTAATGCCCAATCAGGATTATAAACTGGTGAAGGAGCACCTTTACCAAATGAAATAAATTTATGTTTACTTAAATCATTAATTGTTTTTGGCATTCCATTTTTTTCTAAATATTTATTTGAACCATAAATGTAGTACTTAATATCTACCAATTTTTTCTGAATATAATTAAGCTGCTTTGGTCTTCTCATAAAAATTCCAATATCAGCTTGTCGGGTACTTAGATCTAATTCTTTATCATCAAAAACTAATTCAATTTCAATTTCAGGGTTAAGTCTCATGAATTCTTGAATTCTTGGGGTTAACCAGTGAGTTCCAAAACTTCTAACTGTAGTGATTGTTAATTTTCCTGTTGGTTTATTTTTTTGATCCCCCAATGAAGTTTCTACTTCTTTAAGTTTGCTAATTACTTCATGAGCAGTTTTAAATACATATTCACCATTTTCTGTAAGAGTTAATCCTCTTGCGTGTCTTTCAAACAATTGTACTTTTAAATCTTGTTCTAATGATTGAATTTGTCTACTAATTGCTGATTGGCTTAGATTTAAATTAACAGTAGCATTTGTAAAGCTACCTGCTTCTGCAACTGCATGAAAAATTTTTAATTTATCCCAATCCATTATTTGTTTAGATTTACAATATATCTTCCTGAGGTTTCACCTTTTAGCATTTTTGAGTAAACTTCTATTAATTCCTCTAAGTTGATTTCTTTCACAGATTTGTTTAGTAGCTCAAAATTTATTAATTTTGAGGCCTCTCCCCATAAAAAATTTCTCCTAGGTGTAGAAGCTGTAACAGAATTGATTCCCCAAAGTTTTACACCTCGAATAATAAATGGCATTACAGTTGTGTTTAATTTTATATCTGCAGCATTTCCACATGCAGAAACTATGCCACCATCTTTTGTTTGAGATAATATATTTTCCAATACTTTTCCACCAACTGTATCAACGGCACCATCCCATAATCCTTTGTCTAATGGTCTTGCATCTTTCATCAATTCACTAGTATTTACAACATTTTTAGCACCAATAGATTTTAAAAAATCCTTATTACTATCTTTACCAGTAAGAGCAGTAACATCACACCCAAGACTATTAAGTATCATTACGGCCATACTTCCAACACCACCGGATGCACCACTAACAATAACATTTTGAACTTTCTCTCCTAATAATAATTCCTCTCTAGTTGTTTTTGTTGTAAATGAACATTGTAAAGCTGTAAATCCAGCAGTACCCATTATCATGGCTTCTTTAAGAGAAAGACCTTTTGGTTTTTTTACTAAAAATTCTCCATTTACTTTTGCATACTGAGAGTATCCTCCAAAATAAATTTCACCAACTCTCCATCCTGTTAAAATAACTTCATCACCTTTTTTGAATTTGTCATTATTGCTATCTTCTACAATTCCAGAAAAATCTATGCCAGGTATATGGGGGAACTCTTTTACAAGTCTAGCACCATTTTTTAAAATCAAAGCATCTTTATAGTTAAGACCTGAGTAATGAACTTTTACTGTTACATCACAATGTTTTAAGAAACTTTTGTCAATTGATTTGATATCACGTGTGAAATGTTCACCATCTTGATTAAGAATTAATGCTTTGAATTGGTCAGACACACTAGTCTTTTAACGTAGTGCTGATAAATCGTAAATATCTATTTTGATAACTTAGATCTTCTTTAAATTGACCTAGATAAAAATTAGTTACTGTTGTTGCTTGTTCTTTTTTAATACCTCTCATAGTCATACACTGATGAGTTGAATCTATTGTAACAGCCACACCTTTTGCATCCAAAGCTTCCATTAAAGTATTTGCTATCTGAACTGTTAATCTTTCTTGCGTTTGTAATCTTTTTGAAAATATTT
>CACGJB010000033.1 GCA_902573295.1 uncultured Pelagibacteraceae bacterium
CTTTCCAGACAACCAAAAAAAATATAAAAATATTAGATCCCCTAAAATGCTTAAGCCTGTTATTGAAATATTAAATAATAATGAATTTTATATAAATAATTTAGATATAAATTTAATATGTGAACAACCAAAGGTTTCAAGGTATCGTGATAAAATTATCAATTCACTGTCTACTTTATTAAATATTGATAAAGAATTAATCAATCTAAAAGGTAAAACAGTAGAAAAACTTGGATTAATTGGAAAGGAAAAAGCAATAGCTTGTGAAGTTATTTGCTCAATAACACAATGAAAAAAATAAATGTTTTGTTATCCACTTTCTTTGGTTATGGATATTTAACCAAAATTCCTGGTACTGTAACCTCTGCTGTTACAGCTGTTTTTATTTATATAGCTTATGAAATTTTAGGTTACACAGATCTTAAGTTTTCAATTATTTTTTTTATACTTTTATTTTCTTATTCATTTTATGCAGTTAAAGATACTGAATCTGAATTTACAAATAAAGATCCAAAACAAATAGTAATCGATGAAGTTTTGGGACAATCTATGCCTTTAATTTTTTTATTGTATTTAAATCAAACTAATCAAATAAGTATTTCTATTGAAATTTATTATATTTTATCTTTTATTTTTTTTAGATTTTTTGACATTCTAAAACCTTTTCCAGTAAGTTATTTTGATAAAAATCATAAAAACTATTTTGGGATAATTATGGATGATATAATGGCAGGGTTATATTCAATGATATTGATATATTTAATAAGTTTAAAATTCTAATGAGTATTCAATTACTTCATAAAAAATTAATTAAAAAAAAGTTAACTATATCTGTAGCGGAATCGTGTACGGGTGGGTTATTGGCTCATAATTTAACTAAATTAGCCAATTCATCAAAATATTTTCAAATGGGTCTAACCACTTACTCTAATCAAGCTAAAATAAAAATATTAAAGGTTAATAAAAATATTATCAGGAAATATGGCGCGGTAAGCCATGAGTGTTGTAAGGCAATGATTCAAAATTTAGCTAAAATTTCAAATAGTAAAATCAACATCTCCATAACAGGAATTGCTGGACCAGGAGGCGGATCAAAAGAAAAACCAGTTGGCCTTGTTTATATTGGCATCAAAACAGGTAAAACTTTGCTTATTAAAGAAAATAAATTTAAATCAAAAAATCGTAATTCAATTCAAAAATCAACAGTTCGTACTGTATTTAAGATTATTAATAAAATTATTTAATACTTTCGGCTCTTTTTTGAAACGCATCTGCAATCTTTTCCAAACCAAATTGAAAAGATTTGGTCATTAAAATATTTAAAAACTTATTTTCTATCTCAAAATCAATATCAAATATAACCTCGGTTTTGTAACCATCAATATCATTTCCTACTTCAATAAATTTCCAATTGTTTTCTAAATGATTTAATGGTCCACCCAAATTAACAACATGAATATGATCAGTTTTTTTATTTAATTTAACGTCACTTTTAAATGTATCTTTAAACGGCCCCTTACCTATTGTAAGATCAGCAATTATATTTATTGTATCACCGTTATCACTTCTTTCATAAACTTTTGAATTATCACAGAAAGGAATGAATTCTGGGTATTTTTCAATATCTAAAACAAACTCTATTAGTTTATCTTTTCTGTTATCAATTAATCTCTTAACTGATGCTTTTGGCATTAATTATTTTTTAATCTGTTTTGTTGAAGTTGTTTAAAATCTTCATCAGCATGGTACGAAGATCTAGTTAAAGGGGATGAAGAAACTAACAAGAAGCCTTTGGTTTTAGCAATATTTTCTAAATCTTTAAATTCATCAGGGTGGTAATATCTACTAAGAGGATGGTGTTTTGGAGATGGTTGTAAATATTGACCAATAGTTAAAAAATCTACTTCAGCTGATCTTAGATCGTCCATTACCTGAATTAATTCATCCTTATCTTCACCAAGACCAACCATTAAACCAGATTTTGTAAAAACTTTTTTATTAAATTTTTTAACATTTTTTAAAAGTTCCAAAGATCCAAAATATCTAGCACCAGGTCTCACCTTGAGATAAAGCCGTGGAACAGTCTCAATATTATGATTGAAAACATCTAGATCAGCTTCTAGAAGTTTTTTATAAGCATCACCCTTTCTCAAAAAGTCTGGAGTTAAAACTTCAATTGATGTATTTGGATTTTTTTTTCGTGTAGCATTAATTACTTCAAAGAAATGATTTGATCCACCATCTTCAAGATCATCCCTATCTACAGAGGTAATAACAACGTGTTTTAAATTTAATTTTTTAACAGCATTTGAAATTTTATAGGGCTCGAATGGATCTAAACTTTCAGGTTTTCCAGTCTTTACATCGCAGAATGCGCAAGCTCTTGTGCAAGTATCTCCCATAATCATAAATGTTGCATGTCTCTTGCTCCAACATTCTGTTATATTTGGACAGTTTGCTTCCTGACATACTGTGACTAAGTTATTCTGATTAACAACAGTTTTTGTTAAAAAAAATTCTTTGCTGTTTGATAATTTTGATCTGATCCAATCAGGCTTTTTTTTAATTGGATTAACAGGTTTATTAACTTTTTCTGGATGTCTAATTTTAATTGTCATTTTTTTTTATTATATAGATTGTCTCATCTTTTTTGCCAAACAAAAATCTTTCTCTAATTAAAGTCTCAATATAATCAAGATCTAAATTAGTGCTTAGAAGTGAATTTTTGTGATCTATCTCTTCTATTTTGTTAGTTAGGGTTAATTCTTCTTTTTTCAAGTTAGACAAAAGTTCTTTTTTTTCAATATACGAAAAAAGACCTCTTTCTCCAGATACTAAGTTAAAAATAAAATAAAAAATAAGAAAAACTGATATTAATAAAAAATAATTTCTTTTTATTAACTGAAGCATTAATTGATCTTATTCATCCTCGCTTTTTTTCCAAGTTCTTCTTCGATACGGATTAATTGATTATATTTTGCAACCCTTTCAGATCTAGCTAGAGATCCAGTTTTAATTTGATTTGAATTAGTACCTACTGCTAAATCAGCAATAAACGTATCCTCACTATCTCCTGATCGATGAGATATAATTGTTTTATATCCAATGGTTTGGGCAAATTTAATTACATCTAACGTTTCTGAGACAGTACCAATTTGATTAAGCTTAATTAAGATGGAATTTGAGGAAATATTCAAGAAACCTCTCTTTAATCTTTCAAGATTTGTTACATACAAATCATCTCCGACGATCTGGACTTTTTTTATTGATTTCATTAATTTATTCCATGCCAACCAATCATTTTCAGCAAATGGATCCTCAATAGACTTGATTTTATATTTTTTAATTATTTTTTGATATTCTTTAATAGATTTCTCAACAGAAATATAATTTTTTGAATGAATAGAGTATTTGTTTTTTTTATATAATTCATTTGCAGCCACATCTAGACAAATAGAAACATCTTTACCATTAATAAATCCTGATTTTTTAATTGCACTGACGATTAAATCTAAAGCCTGATTATTACTACTGATCATGGGTGCAAAACCCCCTTCATCACCTACTGAAGTTGATAAGCCTTTGTCTTTAATTAATTTACTTAAGTTTTTAATAACAACAAAACAAATGCGCATCGCTTCAGAAAAACTTTTTGCACGATCAGGTCTAATCATAAACTCTTGAATTCTAAGACCATTGTTTGCATGCGCTCCACCATTAATAATGTTCATTAACGGATAAGGTAATTGAAAATTATTTTTTTGTGAAAAAGTTTTATACAAAGGTAATTTTTTTACTTTTGCAGAAAGTTTTTTAATAGCCATGGATACAGCTAACATTGCATTAGCTCCTAAATTAGTTTTTTGTCTTGTACCATCCAAGTTAATTAACAAAGCATCAACTCTTTCTTGGTTATGAATATTTTGTCCTTTTAATTTTTTTGAAATTTTTGTGTTTACTAAATTAACTGCATTTAAAACACTTTTTCCTAAATAACGTTTATTGTTCTTATCTCTTTTTTCAAAAGCTTCAAAAGTTCCAGTTGAAGCACCTGAAGGACAAATTGCAGATGCGCTATTATTTTTAATATAAACTTCTGCCTCTACTGTTGGGTTTCCTCTACTGTCAAAAACTTGACGCGCTTTAACTTTTAAAATTTTGCTCACTATTTTTTAATTAGATTATCTATATCGTGTAATTGTTTTAATAAATTTTCTAATTTATTCAATGGTACCATGTTAGGTCCATCTGAAGGTGCATTGTCTGGATCTTGATGCGTTTCAATAAATACACCAGCAACGCCAACAGCAACAGCAGCTCTTGCTAAATATTCTACAAATTCTCTTTGACCGCCTGATGACTCTCCTTGCCCACCTGGTTGTTGAACTGAATGTGTTGCATCAAAAATTACAGGATAACCATTCTTTGCCATTATTGGTAATGATCTCATATCAGAAACTAAAGTATTGTAACCAAAACTCGCTCCTCTTTCAGTTACTAAAATATTTTCATTCCCAGAATCTGAAATTTTTTTAGTTACATTAACCATGTCCCATGGTGCTAAGAACTGACCTTTTTTTACATTAATAATTTTGTTTGTTTTGGCTGCAGCTATTAATAAATCTGTTTGTCTACATAAAAAAGCTGGTATTTGTAAAACATCAACATGTTTTGAAACAATCTCACATTGTTCAGCATTATGAATGTCTGTTAAAATAGGAACATTCAATTCCTTTTTAATTTTATCAAAAATAGGAAGTGAAGCATCTAATCCTGCTCCCCTCATACCTTTTAAGCTAGTTCTGTTCGCTTTA
>CACGJB010000034.1 GCA_902573295.1 uncultured Pelagibacteraceae bacterium
TCTAAATAAAGAATTAATCCATATATAGAAGTGGTAGTAAAAGGATTTCCCCCAACTAGCAAAGGATGCATGCTAAGCATTCTTCTTAATTTTTCATTTTTTATATAAGATGAAACAAGTGAGTAAACTGATTTATAACTTTTTAGTTTTAATAGAGCAGGTAATTGTTGCATCATTACAAAAGGTTTATTAAATGGTACATCTGCAAGTTCTAAAAAACCTTTATCAAATATCTTTTTTGTAAAATTAACTAATTTTTCATATCCATTTACATCTTCTTTGCTAAGCTTCTCAATTTGGTCTTTCATCTCTATTTCGTCACCTGAATAGTTAAATTTAGTTTTGTCCTCAAAAATAAATTGGTACCAAATTTTAAGTGGAGTTAGTTCTATATAGTTTTTTGGATCTTTATTGAATAACTCGAACAATTCGTTAATTAAGTAGGGTGCGGTAATTACTGTTGGTCCAGCATCATATATAAATCCGTTTTTCTTAAAAACTCTTGCTCTTCCACCTAGGTCTGGATGTTTTTCTATTAATTTTACGTTATGTCCTTTTGCTTTAAGTCTTAGCGCTGCTGCGATCCCACCAAATCCTGATCCAATGACTATAGAGTTCATTTTAATAATTTATAGCTTTTTTGAAAAATTGTAAGTGTATTATGAGTTAATTTTTTTTAACTCTGCTTTAGTTTCATCTAAATTTTTTTGAAACACAGCATCTAATTTTGACTTATCTACAGATGTAGTTATTATTTTTTTCACTGAATCCACGGCAATCTTTATTGACGCGTCCTTAATTTCTTTTAAAGCCGCTTCTTTCATTTGACTTATTTTATTCTCAGCTAAATTTTTTTTAATTTCTGATGATTTATGAAACTTATCATTCATCTCAATTATTAATCTATCCGCATCTTTTTTTGCATTCTCAAGAATTTCATTACTAACAGACTGAGCTGTATCTAATTTTTTTTGTGAGTTATCTAATAGTGTTTTTGCCTCAGTTCTTAATTTTTCACTTTCATCAATTTCATTTTTAATGTCAGATATCATTTTATCTAACATTTCAGAAATTTTTTGAGGAATTTTTAGGTAAATTAACGCTCCAAAAAAAATAATAAATGATACGGCTACCCAAAATGTTGCATCAATTACCATAGTATTTATCTCCATTTCTTTTAGATAGATCGTCAACAATTGCAGATATACTACTATTATTTACTTCAGCTCCAATTAGTTTTTGCAATAATTCAGATGAAGTCTCAATAGCAATTTTATTTATTTTATCTGGCGCATTTTTTCTTAATACATCTATTTCTTTTTCAGCCTCAGAAATTTCATTATCAATTTGCTTATCAAGTACTTCTCTTTTTGCACCAATGTCTTTTAGTGCTTTTTCTCTTGCTTGATTGAAAATATTATTAGCCTCAAGTTTACTTTTAGATATAATTTCATCGTATTCTTTTAGTTTTGCATCACTATCTTCTCTTTGTTTCTCAGCAGCCTCAATATTTTCTAATATTTGAGATTTTCTCGATTCCAAGTTGTTACTAATTTTTGGTAGTATTAGTTTAGATAAAACTAAATACATAATACCAAAAGTAAGTACTAGCCAAAAAATTTGAGAAACCCAAAACTCTGGATTTAATTGAGGCATACCTCCGCTTTCAGCTGCAAAAGCTTCTTTAATAAAAAAGAAGCTAAAAAATATTGACTGAAAATATATTTTTTTAACCATCAATTTAAAACGCAAAGAGAATGATTAATGCAACTACCAATCCGAATAATCCTGTAGCTTCTGCAAGTGCAAAACCTAAAAGCAAGTTAGGAAATTGTTTTTGTGCTGCAGATGGATTTCTCATTGCACCAGACAAATAATTTCCAAAAATTATTCCGATACCAACACCGGCTCCAGCTAAAGCAATTGCTGCTAAACCTGCTCCGATCATTTTTGCTGCTTCTAATTCCATTATATCCTCCTCTGTTATTAATGGTGTAAATTTAATGCATCATTTAAATAGATGCAGGTTAAGATTGCAAAAACATAAGCTTGAAGAAAAGCAACTAAGATCTCCAAACCAGTTAACGCAACCGAAAAACTTAGTGGAAGCCACCCACCAACTATTCCAAGGCTAATTACAAAGCCTCCGAAAACTTTCATCATTGTATGACCAGCCATCATATTCGCAAATAATCTAACTGATAAACTTATAGGTCTACTTAAATAAGAAATAATTTCTATAACAACAATTAAAGGGAGTAATACTGCAGGCACTCCACTTGGAACAAATAATTTTAAATACCCAAATCCATGTTTAAAAAACCCAATTACAGTCACTCCAATAAATATAAATGCTGCGAGCACAAATGTTACAATGATATGACTGGTTACAGTGAAAGTATAAGGTATCATTCCAAACATGTTACAAAATAAAACAAACATGAATAGAGAAAATATAAATGCAAAGTATGGTTTAGCTTTTGATCCAGCTGTATCGCTAATCATTTTGGATACAAAGGTATAGCTAAGTTCTGCTAATAATTGAATTTTGTTTGGTAGTATTGAATTTTTTTTTGATCCTAAATTAAAGATTAATAAAATAGATACAGTACTTAAAATCATAAACAAACTTGCGTTCGTAAATGATATGTCGAATGCTCCAACTTTAATTTCTGGTCCAATTCTATAAACGTCGAATTGGGACATAGGATTTGCTGCCATAATACTTATTTATTTTTGCATTTTTTTTGCAGATCTAATCACATTAGTTATTCCAGCAACTACACCAACAAAAAAAAATATTAATATAAACCAGGGTTTAGTACCAAAGGTCTTGTCAAAAATAAACCCAATAATTGTCCCCACAGCCACTGCAGAAACAAGTTCTGTGCTCAATTTGAATGCAGTTCCTATAGGCGAGGGGTCATTCTTCTTATTGTAGAGATTTTTCTTTGAAATCTTGCTTTTTGCAATCTCTAAGCGAGTTTTGAAATGGTCTTTTGGCATTTATATAGTTTAAGCAACCATACTCTCTGCTTTTTGTAAATCAACAGCCACAAGCTGACTAATTCCTTTTTGAGGCATCGTCACCCCATATAGCCTGTTCATTTTTGACATGGTTAAAGCATGATGAGTTACTATTATGAATTTGGTATTAGTGATTTTAATTAGTTCCTCAAGTAAACTACAAAATCTTGTTACGTTAGCATCATCAAGCGGTGCATCAACCTCATCCAATACACATATAGGCGAAGGGTTTGTTAAAAATACTGCAAAGATTAATGAGAGAGCAGTCAATGCTTGCTCACCTCCAGATAACAAAGTTATAGATTGAAGTCTTTTTCCTGGAGGACTAACCAGCATTTCTAAACCTGCTTCAAGTGGATCGTCGGAGTCCACCAGTTCTAGTTTGGCATTTCCACCATTGAAAAGTTTTGTATAAACTTCATTAAATTTTCTATTAACTTTTTCAAAAGCTTCAATCAATCTTTCTCTTCCTTTTTGATTAAGCTCGTTTATACTATCTTTAAGTTTTACGATAGCGGTAACAAGATCGGCACGATCCTGTTCCATTTTTTTTATCTCTTCTTCATATTTACTTGTTTCTTCATCTGCTTTTAAATTTACAGATCCTAATTTTTCTCTTTCTTGTTTTTTCTTGTCTAAAGCATCTTCTTGATCAACTGGATTTGGAAGCTCTTCTACTCCGTTTAAATTTGAATTTTCTAAAATATTATCTTCATTCAAATTTAACTCAGAACTAATTCTATCAAGGAGATCATTTTTTCTTTTTTGTAGGCCTTCAATTGTAGCTCCTGAGCTTGCCTTTCTTTCTCTGATTTGAATTGATTGTTCTTGTATTTCATTTAATTGCGTTCTTAACATTTCAATTTTTTGATCTGTTTCATCTATAATCGCTTCATTATCAATTTTTTCTTTATCTGAAATTCTTAAATTTTCTGAAATTTGACCTTTTCTTTCAGCTTGCGCTCTAGGTTGGTTTTCCAAATCACTTAATTGTTTTGATAATTTTTCTTTTCTTTGTGTCAATTCATTAACCATTTTTTCTGAGTTAGTTAATAAATTTTTCCAACTTTCAATTTCTGTTTCAATGGTTTTAATTCTTTCATTTCTTTTTATAGAC
>CACGJB010000035.1 GCA_902573295.1 uncultured Pelagibacteraceae bacterium
CTACTTGCATTAGGATCCATTTTTTGAGGGTCATTAGCACCTGTGCCGATAACATAATGAGTGTGGTGGCTTGTGAATATATCGATTTTTTTTATTTGATTTAAATTTGGAATTTTTGTTTTCAGTTTTTTTGCTAGGTCTATTAATGCTTGAGATTGATATTCTGCAGAATATTCTTTTGTATATGTCTCTAAAATAGCTTTTTTACTTTCACCTTTTTTTGGTAAAGGAACTTTGTAGTTTGCCTTTTTCCCATCTAATATTCTTGCTATTACACTATCCTCACCTTCATATATTGGACTTGGAGCACCTTCACCTCTCATAGTTCTATCCACAGCCTCGATAGCAAGCTTACCAGCATGTGCTGGAGCATAAGCTTTCCAACTTGAAATTTCCCCTTTTCTAGATTGCCTAGTTGATATTGTGGTATGAAGCGCTTGTTGAACGGCTTGATAAATTGTTTCAGTATTTAATTTTAAAATTGTTCCTAAACCAGCGGCAACACTGGGACCTAAGTGTGCAATGTGGTCCACCTTATGCTTATGCAAACAAATACCTTTAACTAAATTTACTTGAACTTCATATGCAGTAATTATTCCCCTTAATAAATCTAATCCACTTTTTTTATTTTGTTGTGCAACACTAATAAGTGGAGGAATGTTATCACCTGGATGACTATAATCAGCGGCTAAAAAAGTATCATGAAAATCCAATTCTCTAACTGCAGTTCCATTTGACCATGCTGCCCATTCACAATCAAATTTTAATTTTGAGTTTACGCCAAATAAAGTTGCACCATTTTTTCTAGAGTGTCTTAAAGCCATTTCTCTAGATGAAATTACTGGTTTTCTGTTTAAAGAGGCGATCGCAACAGAAGCATTGTCAATAATTCTATTGATAACCATTTCAATAGCATCTTTATTTAATTTAGCATTATCGCTTGCTATCTCTGCAATTTTCCATGCAAGTTGTTTCTTCTTTGGAAGATTAATTTTTGATGGATATACTTTAACTGTATGTAATAACAAAATTACTCCTTATTTGTGATTTTGTTTTAATAGTTAAAATAAATTAATCAATATTAAAGATATTCCGATACTATTTTCTCAATACCCACAAAGTCTTTTATAATGTGATTATGATAAATTTCCTCAGATCTTTTTTCTGTATATCCATATTTTAGTAATATTATTGGAATTTCAGCAGCCTTAGCAGCATTAGCATCTGTTTCACTGTCACCAATCATCAATGATTTATTTTTATTACCATCTAATATTTCTATAGTAGTTGTTAAATGTCGAGGATCTGGTTTGCAATATTCAAAAGTGTTGAAGCCTGCAACATATTCAAAATAGTCATAAATTCCGATTTTTTTTAAAAGATCAACCGCTAAGTGTTCAGTTTTATTTGTGCATACTGCCATAGAAATATTTTCATTTTTACACCAATTTAAAAATTCCTTAACACCATTAATTAATTTACTTTCATGTAAAATATTTTTTCCATAATAAGATAAAAATTCATCAGTCATTTCGTTTTGAATTTTTTCATCAAACCACTGCCATTGGCCGTTAGCTTTTGCCATCATAGCTTTTGCTCCTTTGCCTACCGCATTTTTTAATTCTCCTAAAGTTTTTGTAGGATATCCAAATTTTTTCATTACATGGTTGTGCGCACGTATCAAATCTGGAGCTGTATCTACCAATGTACCATCTAAATCAAATAAAATTGTAAATTTTTGTTTCATTATTAAAGTATTTTAAAGAAATAAATTGTGAATTAATCAAACAGTATACTTAATATAAATAAGACTAAAATGAAAGACTCAACTCAAAAAAAACTTAGAGAAAAATTTATAAAATCTGGAGTTAAAATGATTGGTCCTGAAACTATCTTTTTTTCAAAAGATACAAAAGTAGGAAGTAACGTAACTATAGAACCTTATGTTGTTATTGGCTCTAAGGTAAAAATTGGGAATAATGTAATTATAAAATCTTTTTCACATTTAGAATCTTGTAAAATTGAAAATAAAGTTGAGATTGGTCCATATGCCAGAATAAGACCTAATACAATTTTAAAAGAAGGATCTAAAGTAGGTAATTTTGTAGAGATTAAAAAAAGTACTTTAGGAAATAAATCTAAAGTTAACCATTTATCTTATGTTGGAGATGCTCAAATTGGAAAATCAGTGAACATTGGAGCGGGCACAATTACTTGTAATTATGATGGTATAAATAAAAATAAGACAAAAATAAAAGACAAAGTATTTATAGGATCAAACTCTTCTTTGGTTGCTCCAATTACTATAAATGAAGATAGTATTGTTGGAGCTGGATCAGTAATAACAAAAAATGTTAGAAAAAAATCTTTAGCACTAACAAGATCGCCACAATTAGAAGTTAAGAATTATAAAAGAAGGAAAAAATAATTTATGTGTGGAATTATTGGAATATCTAGCAACAAACCTGTTTCTGCGAATATAATTAATTCATTAAAAAAATTAGAATACAGAGGATATGACTCAGCTGGTATAGCCACTCTTTCCGATGGTGAAATCAATGAAATAAAATCTAAGGGAAGAGTAGATAACTTAGAAAATAATTTTGATTTAAAAAACTTAAGAGGAAATATCGGTATAGGGCATGTAAGATGGGCAACTCATGGAATTCCAAGTAGTTTAAATGCACATCCTCATTCCTCTCATAACGTTTCAGTAGTTCATAATGGAATTATTGAAAACTCAACAATATTAAAAAAACATTTAATTAACAAAGGTTATAAATTTAAATCTCAAACTGATACAGAAGTAATCGTTCATTTAATAACAGAAAATTTAAAGACTTCAGAACTTGAGGAAGCTATTACAAAAACATTAAAACAACTTCATGGTAGCTTTGCTCTTGGAATTGTTTTTAAAGATATACCAGATTTAATAGTTGGTGCTAGAAGAGGGTCACCCTTAGCTGTTGGTTATGGTCCAAATGAAAATTATCTAGGATCAGACTCTTATGCTTTAAAATCCATGACAAATAAAATTACTTATCTTGATGATGGTGAATTTTGCATTGTTAAAAAAGATCAAGTTCTTTTTTTCAATGAAGAAGGAAAAAAAATTAATAAAAAAATATTAGAACTATCATCAGATCAAGTAAATTACGACAAAGGTGACTTTAAACATTTCATGGCAAAAGAAATTGAAGAACAACCGAACACAATTAAAACTGGGATTAAAGAATACGTAGATAATTTAAATAAAGACATAAATATCTTTAATTTTCCATGGAAAATTAAAGATATTAAATCAATAACTTTAGTAGGATGTGGGACTGCATACCATTCTTGTTTAATGGCAAAATATTGGTTTGAAGAACTTACAACCCTAGATGTTAACATAGATATAGCTTCAGAATTTAGATACAGAAAAAATAGATTTAAGAAAGACACTTTATATGTCTTTGTTTCTCAATCTGGAGAAACAGCAGATACTTATGCGGCACTAGATCTTTGTAACAAAAATAAGATGAAAACATGTGCTGTTGTAAATGTGATTGAGAGCTCAATAGCGAGAGATTCTAACTTTGTTTTACCAATTCATTGTGGCCCTGAAATAGGAGTAGCATCAACAAAAGCATTTCTAGGTCAAATACTTGTTTTATATATTTTAGCTTTAAAACTTGGATCATTAAGAAAGGAAATTCAGAAAAAAGAATATCAAGAAAAGATTAAAGACCTGAAAGCTTTGCCCGGCCTAATAGAGAAAACATTGCTTCATGATAATGATATCCAGGCAATATCCTCTACATTTAACGAAGCAAAGGGTTCAATGTTTTTAGGAAGGGGTTTTTCTTATCCAATAGCTTTAGAAGGTGCATTAAAACTAAAAGAACTTTCATACGTTCATGCTGAAGGATATCCAGCAGGGGAAATGAAACATGGGCCATTAGCTTTGATCGAAGAGGGTATGCC
>CACGJB010000036.1 GCA_902573295.1 uncultured Pelagibacteraceae bacterium
TTATTTGTTCTATAGGAATAATTGTATCGAAACCCTTTGGTATAATTCCTCCAGTCATTATTTCGGCAGTATCAAATTTTTTTATCTTTTTTTTAAAAGGTTTCATTCCTGCAGCAATTGAACCAATAATTTTAAATTTTTTTGGAAATTTTTTTTTTAATCCATAAGTATCTTTCGAATTAATTACATAACCATCAAATGCAGCGTTATCTCCTGCTGGATAATTTATATTAGAATAAATATTGGTAGAAACTACTCTATTTAGAGAATTTATACTCTTTATAGTTTCGTCTTTAATTTTAATTTTGGCTTTTTTTAAAATTGTTTTTGATTTTTCGTAACTAATCATTTTTGAGTATTTCTTCAGCTTTTTTTAAATCTTCTTTTGTATTTATATTAAAGAAAGGATCATTATTTGAAAACTCCATATTAATTATTTTTACCCCAGTATTATTAGCCCACAACTCTACTTTTCTTTCTCCATTTTTTAGATCCTTCTCTAGCTTATCTAATAAATTAATCGACCATAAGCCAAATATATTATGTCGTGTGTTATTTGACTTAATGAAAAATAAATCACTTTCATTAAAATTAATATTTTGAATAAAATCTTTAAGTATTTGTCTCTTAAAAAAAGGTGTATCTACAGGGAAAGTTGCTATCCATTTGTAGTCTTTTTGATTTTCTTTAATCCATTTCATAGCTGATAAAACTCCACCTAACGGACCAAGACCTTTTTCAAAATCTTCGATTATTGAGATTTTTTCTGAGTTATGAAAACTAATTTTATTATTTGATACTATTAAGAGTTCTTTGAATTCATCAATTATTTCAGTCAACATGTGATCAATCAACAATTTACCAGCTAACTTTACTTGGGATTTATCTTCTCCAAACCTTTGTGACTTACCACCTGCTAGCACAGTGCCTAAAATATTGTTATGATCCATCTATAAAATATAAAACATTCAAAGTTGAATTAAAGAAATTAAATGGATTTAAGAATTTTAGAAATAGCAGCCCATACTGAAAATAATAAAGTTGTTGAAAACTATACTCATAAGTCAAAACACAAAAATCCATTGTGTGGTGATGAGATGGAAATAAGCTTAATTGTCAAAGAAGATGTTATAAAAGATATGGGTTATCAGTGTAAATCGTGTGTTTATTGTCAGGCATCAGTCAGTCTATTATCTAGAAAAATTAAGGAAAAAAAAGTTGATGATGTTAAAAAATTTATAAAAGTTGGTGAGCAACTTTTTGTGGATGCAAAAGTAAGTATGGAAAAACATTGGAAAGATTTTAAAGAAATTTTAGATAAAAAAAATCTTTCAAGGAAAGAGTGTTTGCTTTTACCTTTAAGAACTATTGCGAAAGCATTAAAAATATAAATGATCAAAATTACAAAACCCTTATTGCAAAAAGCATTAATTGCAGGTTTTTTTTCTGCATTTACAATTGGTGTGCTAACAGTCCTTACTTATAAAAGTACGCTCGGATATTTTATTGCGGCCTCTTTCGGTTCTTCAATGGTTTTACTATTTGGTTTTCCTGAAAGCCCATTTGCACAACCAAAGAATGTTTTTTTTGGACATTTGGTAACATCACTAGTAGGAGTAATTTTTGTAAACTATATTCCGCTCCCTATTTATATCAGCATTGCAATTGCTGTTGGGGCTGGAGTTTTTTTAATGATTTTATTTAATATTGTTCACCCACCTGCTGGTGGAAATCCAATTATAGTTATTATTGGAAGTGCCTCTTATGATTATTTAATTAATCCAATAATTTTTGGTTGTATAATTATATTGCTATTAGCAATTATAATTAACAAATATTTATTAAAAAAGAACTATCCACTAAAATAATTTTATGAATTCTAAATACAAAGTTTTAAAATATTCATCTAATAAGTTTGAAAATATAGAGGATTTAATTTCAATTGAAGAACCATTGGAGATTTCATTAAAATATAAAGAATCTGATAAATGGATAAATCAAAGTTTATCTATAACCATGAGAACTCCAGGTGATGATGAGGATCTTGTAAGAGGGTTTTTATATAATGAACAAATTATAACAAATATTGATGATATTGATTCAATAGAAAGTTATGGAGATAAAGTTGGTCAATACAATATTCAAAATAAAATATTAGCAACTTTAAATAATTCTGAAAATGTGAATATTTCAAAAATAAAAAGAGATTTTTTAACTAATTCATCGTGTGGTGTATGTGGAAAATCTTCACTTGATGCTCTAGAAATAATTAAAAAAAACAAAACACATTCATCAGAACCCAAAATCAAAAAAGAGGTAATTGTTAAATCGCCAGATACATTGAGAGAAGGTCAATCAGAATTTAGTAAAACAGGTGGAATTCATGCAAGTGGTCTTTTTACTAGCAATGGAGAATTGGTTGCTGTCAGAGAGGATGTAGGAAGACACAATGCTTTAGATAAACTTATTGGTTGTGCATTAAAGAGCAATCAAATTGATCCGAAAAACCAATTTATAACATGCTCAGGTAGACTAAATTTTGAATTGGTTCAAAAGGTCTTAATGACGGATATAGGTATAATGATTGGTGTTGGTGCGCCAACTAGTCTTGCCATCGATTTAGCGAATAAATTTGACATTACCCTTGTTGGTTTCGTAAAGAGGGACAGTTTTAATATTTACACAAATAACAAAAAAGTTATTGTGGGCTAAATTAATAAAAGGGTATTTGTGTCAAAAAATATAAGTAATTTATCAGGCAGAATAGGCTTAAAAGACAATCTATTTAAGCAAATCTCAGAAAATACCTTAAGCGATAATCCACAAGATATTAAAGAAATTGCCAAAAAGCATAACCTAGGTGTTTCAACTCTTCATGGTGCAGAATCCTTTTATGAGTTTTTAAGACCCTCTCATAGAGAAAAGAAAGCTTTTGTTTGTAACGGTAGTGCATGCATGTGTGCAGGTACTCAAGACAAATTAAAAGATAAACTAAAAGAAAAACTAGGTGATGACAAAGTTGGTGAAATGTTCTGCTTAGGTCATTGTTATGAAAACCATGCTTTCCATTATGATGGAGAAAATTATGCTGGTAAAGATATTGAAAAAATAGATCAAATTTTAAATGGTGAAGAAATTAAACAAGATAAGTTTTTCTCTAAGAGTTATGCTACAACAAGTTTTTTAATGGATGACAAGTTATCATCAACAGATCAATTCAAAGAGCAATTAAGTAAATTTTTAAAAATAGATAAAAAAGAAATAGTAAAATCATTATTAGATTCAAATTTAACAGGAAGAGGTGGTGCAGGTTTTCCAACAGGAATGAAATGGGATTTCTGTAGTAAAGCAAAAGGAGATAAAAAATATGTTATCTGTAATGCAGATGAGGGCGACTCTGGTGCTTTCTCAGATAGATATTTATTAGAGGACCAACCTTTAAAAGTTATTTTCGGAATGGTGATTTGTGGTTATGTGATAGGAAGTAATGAAGGAGTTTTATACATAAGAGGTGAATATCCTAAATCTATTGAAGCAATTAATGGCTGCATCAATGAACTTAAAAAATTAAATTTACTAGGTGAAAATATTTTAGGAACCGATTTTTCTTTTGATCTTGGAATTTGTATCGGACAAGGTGCATATATTTGTGGAGAAGAAACTGCTTTGATAGCTTCTATTGAGGGAAGAAGAGCTGAAGTAGATGTAAGACCTCCCTTTCCTGTTACCGA
>CACGJB010000037.1 GCA_902573295.1 uncultured Pelagibacteraceae bacterium
AGCGAGTATTTATTAAATAGAGATAAAGAAAATTTAGGTTTGAATTTTCCTATACAGCCTAAAGGTCTATTTAAACAATTAAGAAAAGTACTTCCTAAAAACTCTGCTATTACTTTAGATGCAGGAACATTATGTCTACAAGCAACTGATGCTTTAGAATACTATGATCCTCCCTCTTTATTTACTCCATTAGATTTTGGTTTAGTTGGATTTTCATTTGCTTGTGGTCTTGGGGTCAAAGTTGCAAAACCAAAAAAAACAGTTGTAAGTCTTATGGGTGATGGCGGTTTTGGAATGACAATTTCAGAACTAAGCACCGCTGTAGAATACGGGATCAATACAACGACTATTGTGATGAATAATCAAAGCTGGGGAGCAGAAAAAGCTTATCAAAAAGATTTTTTTGGAAAAAGATATTTGGGTGCAGATATTACCAGCCCTTCATTTGATAAAGTTGCAGAACTTTATGGAGCAAAAGGTTTTAAAGTTAAAAAAATTTCTGAGATTAATGAAGCTGTAAGAGCGGCAATTAAATCAAACAAGCCATCTGTGATAGATGTTGATGTAGATCCAAAAGCATTATACAGTTTTAGGAGAGACAGTTTCAAGCATAGAGAAAAAAAATGAAATTAGAATTAAGAAAATTTACAAAATTTGTAGACAAAACTTTTATTGAAGGAGGCAAAGAGGCTAAAGAACCAGTTTTAATGGTATCAGTAGCAGCAGTGTTTAAAAATCCATGGCATGGTCAGGGTTTTGTTGAAGATCTCAGACCAACTATTTTAGATCTTGCGCCAAAGCTAGGTGATTTACTTGTTCCAGAATTGATAAAAGAAATAGGTTCACCTGAAAAAATATTAGCATATGGTAAGGCGGGTATAGTTGGACTGAACGGTGAAATAGAGCATGCTTCGGCTTTTATTCATACTTTAAGGTTTGGAAATAAATTTAGAGATGCGGTTGGTGGAACTTCCTATTTAAGTTTTACAAATACAAGGGGACCTGCTGGATCAAAGATTGCAATTCCTATGATGCATAAAACAGATTCTGGATTAAGACCATATTACCTGACTCATGAATTTACTATTCATGATGCTCCCTTCGATGATGAAGTGGTTATCGCAATTGGTGGTGCATCAAGTGGTAGAGCACATGCAAGAACTGGTGACAGGTATCAAGACATGAAAGAAATGGGCATCGAACCAAAATAATTCTTGATGACAACAGGAACTACTGCCTCAGGAACCTATTACTATTTCAATAAAAAAGCTCAAGAAGTACCAATAGTATTTGTACATGGTGTAGGTCTCACTCACGAAATTTGGCAGCCTCAACTTGAATTTTTTGATTACTATTCAACTCTTGCTTATGACATTTTAGGCCATGGAAAATCGTCATTAGAAAAAATGCAAATAACTTTTGATGATTTTTCTAAACAACTAATAGAGCTAATAGACCATCTAAATATTAAAAAAATTCATCTTGTAGGTTTCTCTATAGGGTCTTTGATTGCACGAAATTTTGCAACTAAACATAATGATCGTTTACAAACATTAACTCTTTTATGCTCTATTTATAAAAGAACTGAGGAACAACAAAAAATTGTTACTCAAAGATTTGAACAAGCAAAACAAGAATTAAAGCTCTCAAAACAAGCCTTGAAAAGATGGTTTACTGATAAATATCTAGAAAATAATCCAGAAATATATGAGAAAATTAGTTCAATTCTGTCTGCTAATAATATGAATAATTTTTTAAAAGTTTATGAGCTATTCGTTAATCATAAAAATGACGAAGATTTTAATAAAATTATAGCTAATACACTCGTTATGACAGGTGAATATGATATTGGCTCAACAGTAAAAATGTCTCAAGAATTGAATGCTTTAATCTCTAAAAGTCAATTAAAGATCATTAAAGATGGAAAACATCTTTGTGGTATTGAATGTGCTGATGATGTAAATTTAACAATCAAAAATTTTATTAGATCTAATGACTAAACTTAAACAATATAAAATGTTTATTAATGGTGAGTGGGTTAACTCTGAAAGTAAAAGAACATTTGAAACTCTTAATCCAGAACATAATGAGCCTTGGGCAGTTGTTCCAGAAGCAAGTTCTAAAGATGTTGATAATGCAGTTAAAGCAGCACAAAAAGCTTTTGAGGGAGAATGGCCTAAATTACTTCCAAGAGAAAGGGCAAAATTTTTAAGAGCAATTGGAGATCAATTAAGAGCCAATGCTGAAATGCTTGGAGAAATTGAAACAATTGATACTGGAAAACTTTTTAGAGAAACAAAAAAACAAGCAATTTATATTGCAGAATATTATGACTACTATGCTGGATTAGCTGACAAAGTCGAAGGTACTGTTCTACCAATTGATAAACCAAATGTTCAAGCCATCACTACAAGAATTCCAATAGGAGTAGTTGCAGCAATAATTCCATGGAATTCACAAATGTTTTTAACCGCAACAAAATTAGCACCAGCTTTAGCTATGGGAAATACCGTGGTGATTAAATCTTCGGAACTTGCTCCTGCAGTTTTATTTGAATTTGCAAAACTAATAGAAAAAACTGGAATACCTAAGGGGGTTGTTAATGTATTAACTGGTTTTGGTGATCCTTGTGGGAAAGCTTTGACGACACATAATTTAGTTGAAAAAATTGCTTTTACTGGAGGACCTGAAACTGCAAGACATATAATAAAAAATTCAGCCGAAAATCTTTCTGAAGTGAGTTTAGAGCTGGGCGGTAAAAGTCCAGTAGCTGTATTTGATGATGCAGAACAAGAAAATGCAATTAATGGAATTACGGCAGGAATATTTGGTGCAAGTGGTCAGAGTTGTATAGCTGGTTCAAGACTTTATATTCAAAAAGGAATTTATGATGAATTTTTAGATAAACTTTCTAAACGCGCAGCAAAAATTAAAATCGGCGCTCCAATGGATGCCAAAACAGAGATGGGGCCTCTTAGCAGTTTCAAACAATTAGAAGTTATTGAAAAGAATATAAAAAATACTATTGATCAAGGTGGTACAATTAAATGCGGAGGTAAAAGAGACTCATTTTCAAATAAAGGATATTATTTTCCTCCAACAATTATTGAATGTGACAATCATAATCTTCCAGTAGCAGAAAACGAATTGTTTGGACCTGTGTTATCAGTGATGAAATTTGATACTGAAGAAGAGGTAATTGAAAAAATGAATGATAATCAATATGGTTTATCATCAGGTGTATATACTAGCAATCTTGCAAGAGGAATGAGAGTTTCTAAAGCAATCAGAGCAGGAATTACTTTTGTAAATACTTATAGATTAATCTCACCTTCTGCGCCATTTGGTGGAATTAAAGACAGTGGTTATGGCAAAGAGGCAGGTTTAGATTCAATTAAAGACTACACAAGAGTAAAAACAACTTGGTTTTATACTTCAGACGAACCTACGCTTGATCCTTTTTCTATAAGGTAACTTTTATTTTATTTAATAAGAATATTTTTTTGATGGAAATTGAGCTTTTCTCACCTCTTTTGAATAATTTGATACAGCTGTTTTAATTTGTTTATGAATATTTGCATATTTCTTTACAAATCTAGCATTAATTGGATTAAGTCCAATAAGATCAT
>CACGJB010000038.1 GCA_902573295.1 uncultured Pelagibacteraceae bacterium
ATTTTGTAAGATTTTATTCATTAGCATTTAATGGAATTAAGTCAGGATATGAAAAAATAAATATTTCAGTTGATGAAAGTTCATATTTACTTGGTTATTCCAAACAAAAAACTTTTCTTAATATCCATGTTCCTTTTTTAAGAAATTCACTTTTATTTGTAGCTATATTGATTTCTTTAGAAATTATAAGAGAGCTACCGATAACCCTAATTTTAAGGCCATTTAATTTTGAAACTTTTGCAACAACTGCTTATATATCTGCATCTGAAGATTTATTAGAAGCTGCAGCAGTTCCATCATTATTTTTAATTTTAATTGCAACTATATTTATTATGTTTACATCTAAATATATTTTAAGAGAAAAATGAAAAATAATTTTTTAGAAATTAAAGGTGTTGATTTTACAATTGGTGGAAAAACCAAAGTTAAAAACGCTTCATTTGCAGTTGAAAATGAAGGAGAAACTTTGTGTATTTTAGGTCCTTCAGGAATTGGAAAAACAACAATTCTAAGAACAATAGCTGGTTTAGAAAAAATTGAAAAAGGCTCAATTAAATTAAATGGTAGATTAATATCCTCTAAAGAAAAACATGTTGAGCCTGAAGATAGGAATGTATCTTTAGCTTTTCAAGATAATAGCTTATTCCCACATTACTCAGTGGAAAAGAATATATTGTTAGGTGCTGAGAGAAATAAAATAAAAAAGAAAAAAAAACTAAATTTTAAAGAGATTATTGATTTACTGGATATTTCAAAAATACTTAAAAAGTTTCCCCATGAAATAAGCGCTGGAGAGGCACAGAGAGCTTCTCTTGCAAGATCTTTATTAACACAACCTGATCTTTTGCTTCTAGATGAACCATTATCAAATGTCGATCAAAGTTTTAAAGAAGAAATTCAAGTAAGATTAAAAAAAATTTTAAGTAAATTAAAGATAACAACAATAATTGTTACTCATGATTCATACGAAGCTTTTTATTTAGGGCATAAGTGTGCAATTGTACTAGATGGTCAAATTAAACAGTTTGATGATCCGTATAATGTCTATCATTTTCCAAATTCAGTCGAAGTGGTTAATTTTTTAAATCGTGGAATTTTAATTCCAGCAAAAGTAACAGGAGAAAATTCATTAGAAAATAAAGATCTTGGAACAATTAATGGCAATTTTATTAAGCATTATCCAAAAGGATCAAACGTACAATTGTTATTACAACCAGAAGATCTTGAACATGATGATAAGAGCAACCTAAAATTAGAGGTAGTTGATAGAAAATTTAGAGGTACCAACTTTATTTATACTTTAAAAACTAGTAGTGATTTATTAATACCAGTTTTTGTTCATTCTCATCATGAACATCAACATGAAGC
This sequence comes from uncultured Pelagibacteraceae bacterium, assembly GCA_902573295.1. Classification (GTDB taxonomy): domain Bacteria; phylum Pseudomonadota; class Alphaproteobacteria; order Pelagibacterales; family Pelagibacteraceae; genus Pelagibacter. Next base: position 1,369 of record CACGJB010000038.1, read on the forward strand.
TGATGAAAAGTTTGGAATTAAAAGACCGATTAATATTGATCACATAGTTTGTTTTTAATAAAACAACCAAATGCTCACAAAAAAACAATTATTTACTCGAGGGATGTTGGATATTTCTCCACATATGCTGTCAGTAATTCCATTTGGAATAATTTGTGGGGCAATTGGAGTTGACCTTGGGTTTAATCCATATTTAGTTTACGCAATGTCTTTCATTATTTTTGGAGGCGCTTCTCAAATAGTTTTTTTACAGTTGTTGTCAGGAGGCGCGTCTAGTTTAATTGCTGTTGCCTCAGTTGGAATAATAAATTCTCGTCATTTATTATATGGAGCAGTTTTATCTGAATATTTAGAAAAATTATCTTTTATTAAAAAATTATTAATTTCTTATTTTGTTGTAGACCAAGGTTTTGCTGAGTCTAATAAATTTTTTAAGAAAAATAGAACAGAAGAATATTTGCATTACCATTTAATTGGAACAGGTTGTACATTATGGGTTTGTTGGCAGATTGCTACTTTATCAGGAATTATTTTAGGATCTTTCGTCCCTGAAGAATTAGGATTAAAATTTACAATACCCTTAACATTTATAGCAATTGTTGTTCAGGATTTAAAAAAATTAGATCATGTAATTGTTATGATTACATGCGGCTTAAGCTCTTTATTATTTTTTGATGCTCCATTTAAATCCTACATAATTGTTTCACCAATAATTGCTTTATTTGTGGCTTCACTTTTATTGAGGTTAAAAAAATGACCCTTGCATCAATAATTTTCGCTGGAATTTTAACTTATTTTACTAGAATGACTATGATAGCTTTAATTAGTAGAGATCTGTTGGGAGATAAAATTAAGGCAGTATTAGAATATGTTCCTTCTGCAGTATTTCCTGCAATTATATTTCCAGGAATATTTATAAATGATTATGGAGCCTTTATAGAAATGAATGATCCCAAAATTTTTGGAGCACTAGTTGCTGTTATTGTGGGTTATTTTTCAAAAAATATTATTGCAACTATTTCAGCTGGATTAGTTTCTTATTGGTTTTTAATATTTGTTGTATTTAATTAGAACCTAACTTAATATTTCTACTTATATTGGTATCTATTAATTGTGGTTTTGCTAAATTTAGGTTTGACATAAGCTCAACATACTCATCAACATTTTTAACCTGCAATCTTGGATTAAATTTTTTTTCATTACCAATGGTACTAGATTCTTTACCGTTATAATCATGACCAGGGTACAAAATAGTGTCCTCGGGTAATTTTAACAATCTATTAAAGATTGAATTATAAGCATCTTCTGAACTTCCGTTTTGAAAATCTGTTCTACCGGTGCCATTAATTAAAAGAGTATCTCCTGAAAACAAATAGTTATCCATTAAGAAACTATAACTGTCAGAAGTATGACCAGGTGTATACATTGCTTTGATTTCTATTTGATCAATTTTTATTATTTCATCATCTTTTACTTTGATTTCTACAGCATCCGCAGGGGTGTGTTCGCCCATGAGTGTAGAGCAATTTGTTGCTTGTTTGAGTTTACTTGCTCCAGTTATATGATCGGCATGAATATGGGTATCTATTACCTTAACTAATTTTAAATCTAACTTGTTAAGTAGCTCAATGTAGCTTTCAACATTCTCAATTACTGGATCAATTATGATTGCCTCGCGACCTTTTGCCGACGCAATTAAATAAGTATAAGTTGATGATTTAGTATCGAAAACTTGTCTAAAAATCATTTATCATTAATATCAAATTATAATGAATACCTCTACATTTCATTGGTCTTGTAGTCATACCTGGAAAAGAAGTGCAAAAAATACAGCTTGGTGTGTACTTGGTTGCGCAATTGGTGATTTTGGAACAATATTATTTTTTCAATTAACTCAAATTCCTTTTCCAGTATTAGGAATAATGATTTTAGCAATAATCAATGGATTGATTACAAGTATTATTTTAGAAACAATAATTTTAATGACACAAAATTTTAATTTTATTAACGCATTCAAAACGGCTTGCGGAATGAGTTTAATTTCAATGATCAGCATGGAAATTATGATGAACTTGACTGACTATGTGTTAACTGGAGGTGCAATTTTAACGTGGTGGGTGGTGCCGATAATGCTGATTGTGGGTTTTTTAACTCCTTGGCCTTATAATTATTGGAGATTAAAAAAATTTGGAATTGCTTGTC
>CACGJB010000039.1 GCA_902573295.1 uncultured Pelagibacteraceae bacterium
AAATTTTTTTTTAGATATAAAAAAGCAAGAGATATAGCAATAAGGTTAAGTGTTTTAATTAATCTACTACTTAAAATTACACCAAAAAAATATTTAAATAATATTGATGACAAACATCAAGCTCTATTAAATGTAATTAAAAATTACCATAATAAAAATTATAAAAATTTTAAAAATAAACTAGACCCTGCTTTACACATAACTGATAATTAAGCTTCAAATTATATTTAATTTTTTTTTAGTTCTGCCTGAGCAGCAGCTAATCTAGCGACAGGCACTCTATAAGGAGAACAAGAAACATAATTTAATCCTACTTTAGAACAAAAAGATATACTATGAGGATCTCCTCCGTGCTCTCCACAGATACCTAATTTAAGATTTTTGTTTTGTTTTCGTCCTTTTTCAACTGCTATTTCTACTAAGTCTGAAACGCCTTCGTCTATTGATACAAAAGGATCTACAGAAAATATTTTATTTTCTAAATAATCATTTAAAAATTTTCCACTATCATCTCTGCTAATCCCAAAAGTAGTTTGTGTTAAATCATTTGTACCAAAACTAAAAAATTCAGCGTGTTTAGCAATTTCCTTTGCTTTTATAGCCGCTCTTGGCAATTCAATCATCGTGCCTACTAAAAATTTTATTTTTAATTTGTATTCTTCTTGAACTTGACTTGCAGTTCTAATCACTAAATCTTTTATTATTTTAATTTCTGCTTCTGTTGATACCAGGGGTATCATTATTTCAGGGAGTGCTGATTTTATTTTATTTTTTTTGAGTTCTGCCAATGCCTCAAATATTGCTCTACATTGCATTTCATAAATTTCAGGAAAGGATATTCCTAGCCTACAACCTCTATGGCCTAACATTGGATTTTGCTCGTGAAGCTCTTCAATCCTTGACTCAACCTCTTTAATTGGAAGATTAACTATATTAGCAACCTCATTAATTTCCTTGTTTGTACGCGGTAGAAATTCATGCAAAGGTGGGTCTAAAAGCCTTACTGTAACTGGTAATCCGCTCATAATTTTAAAAATATCTATAAAATCTTTCCTTTGGTATGGTAAAAGTTTTTGCAATGCTTTTGCTCTGTCTTCTTTTGTTTTTGATAATATCATTTCTCTTACAGATAAAATTCTTTCTTCATCAAAAAACATATGTTCAGTTCTACAAAGTCCAATACCTTCTGCACCAAAGTCTTTTGCTGTTTTAGTGTCTTTTGGAGTCTCTGAATTTGTCCTTACTTTTAATTTTCTAAAACTATCAGCCCAAGACATTAACTTTGAAAAATCACCAGATATTTCTGGTTTCACGGTTGAAACACTTCCAGCGATAATTCTTCCCGTTGAACCATCTATAGTAATTATATCACCCTCTTTAATCTCAATAGAAGAAGTTTTGAAAGATTTATTTTCATAGTTTATATCAATTTCACTTGATCCTGATACACACGGTCTACCCATACCTCTAGCAACAACTGCTGCGTGACTTGTCATGCCCCCTCTAGCTGTCAAGATTCCTTTGGCTGCATGCATTCCTTGTATATCTTCTGGAGAGGTTTCAACTCTAACTAAAATTGTATCTTGCATCATTGCAGTTAATCTTTCTGCTTCCTCAGATGTAAATACCACTTTACCACTGGCTGCACCTGGTGATGCTGGCAACCCGTTTGCAATTACATTAATTGAACTTTTTTCATCCAAAGTAGGGTGCAAAAGTGTATCTAAAGAATTTGGATCAATTCTTAGAACAGCTTCCTTTTTTGAAACTAATTTTTCTTTAACCATATCAACTGCAATCTTGACTGCCGATTTTGCAGTTCTTTTTCCTGATCTTGTTTGAAGCATCCATAGTTTACTATTTTCAACTGTAAACTCTACGTCTTGCATATCTTTGTAATGTATCTCTAATTTTTTCAAAATTTTTTGAAGTTCTTTAAATACTTTAGGCATAGATTCTTCCATTGATAATTCTTTTACATTAGCATCTCTCCTAGCTTTTTTTGTTATGTATTGAGGAGTCCTTGTACCCGCTACAACATCTTCGCCTTGAGCATTAATTAAATACTCACCATATATTTCATTTGATCCATCTGATGGATTCCTTGTAAATACAACTCCTGTTGCACAATCATCACCCATATTTCCAAAAACCATCGATTGAACATTTACAGCAGTTCCCCACTCGGCTGGGATTTGATTTAATTTTCTATAAACTTTTGCTCTATTACTTTCCCAAGATAAAAATACTGCACTTATTGCTCCTAGCAATTGTTCATAAACATCTTGAGGAAAATCTTTTTTTGCTTTTTCTCTTACTGTTCTTTTAAAATCCTCAATTAATCCGTCCCAATCACTTTCATCTAAATCTGTGTCTAACAAAACACCTTTAGTAAGTTTATAATTTTCAATTAATTCCTCAAAATGATAACCTTCTATACCCATTACCACATTACCGTACATTTGGATGAATCTTCTATAACTGTCTTTAGCAAATCTTCCATTTGAAGTTTTAATTGCTAAAGCTTTGACTGTTTTATCGTTCAGGCCCAGATTTAGAATAGTATCCATCATGCCTGGCATTGATACTCTTGCGCCAGAACGTACAGATAACAAAAGTGGATTTTTTAAGTCTCCAAATTTTTTAGAAACATCTTTTTCAATAAATTTTAATTCTTTTTTAATTTGATAAATTAAATTTTTATTTAATTTTTTTTTATCCCTGTAAAAAATTTCGCAAACTTTTGTTGATATTGTAAAACCAGGGGGCACCGGAAGACCCATCCTTCCCATTTCGGAAAGATTAGCACCTTTTCCTCCTAAAAAGTTTTTAGAATTTTTAATTTTTTTACTATCCTTAGAATTAAAGTTTAATATAAGTTTTTTCATTAATGGGAGTCGATTAGAGAAAAATTAACATAATTGTTGAACGTTTTACACATCATTTGGATTAGTTCCAGCCTATTCTTTTTTATGACCGGATCATCTTCGTTCACAATTACATTGTCAAAAAAGTCAAAAACCTCTCTTTTAATGCTAGCTAAATTGTTCAATGTTTGAACATAATTTTCATCTTTATTAATGCCTGAAAAATATTTCCTTAATTCACTAATTTTTTTAAATAGGTTTTTTTCTAACTCAGTTTTAAAAATACCAGGGTCAGTTGTATTTGATAATTCTATTTTATCATTTTTTAATTCACCATCTAAAATGTTTGAGGCTCTTT
>CACGJB010000040.1 GCA_902573295.1 uncultured Pelagibacteraceae bacterium
CGATAGAGATAAAAATGCAATCAGACTTACATCTTTAGTAAAATACTTATCAGATCAGAAAATTAACATTGTTATATCAGCAAACATCACCTCTCAAAGATTTAGAAATTGGTGTAGAAAAAATATTAAAAATTACTTTGAAATATTCATAGATACCTCGTTTAATATGCTTTTAAAAAGAGATTACAAAAATTTATATAAAGATGCTTTAAATAAAAAAATTAAAAATGTTGTTGGAGTTGATATAAAATTTATCAAACCTAAAAACCCGCATTACGTCATATCAAATAATGAGAATAAAAAAAAACTATTTAGTTTTTACCCTTTAATTATCAAACACATAAAAAAAAAAAAAATAAAAATTTTTTAATCAAAGTTTAAAATTTCTTAAAAAAATTTGAAACATTACCAAAGACCATAACAAATCTGGATTAAAATACTTTTCTTTATGGATTGATATTAATGTGTTTATATTTTTAAAATTTAAATACTGTTTTGACCCACTATAGTAGTCCTCACTTAAAATTTGTTTTAAAAAATCTTGCAAAGGACCTTTCATCCACTTTGCATATGGAGATTGGAGCCCCCATTTTCTTCTTACTAATTTATGTATTTCATTTTTAAATATTTTTTTTACTAAAGCTTTACTTTTAAATGTATATTGAAATTTTCTATATTCATTTATATTAAGAAAATTTTTAACAATATTAATATCTAACAAAGGTACTCTTACTTCGATACCCTCATTCATAAAAATTTTATCGTTTCTTAATAAATATTCATTTGGAACAATTGTATCCAGGTCTATTAATGAAACACTATTTAGACTATCCTTAAGCTCTGTTTCATGTGAATGATTCAAATAAAGTTGATTTTTTTTAATATATTGAAAATTTTTATAATAAAGTTCTGGATTTTTATAAATATTTTGCTCACTAAAACTTAAAAATGTATCTTTAGGGTTATTTAGAAAGAGTCTATTAAAATTTTTATTTTTTGAATTTACGTTTATTTTTTTAAATATGTTAAAATTTTTAAGAAAGTTTAAAATATGGATACTTTTATATCTATCATAACCAGTAAAACTTTCATCACCTCCATCACCAGTCATAAGAATTTTTTCATTGATCTTTTTTGACATTGCATAATTAAGTATAGAGCATTGATTTGCTGTTGGTTCTTCCAATATATCAACAACTTTCTCGCTATTTTCAATAAATTCTTTATGACCAATTTCAATTGGAATAAATTCGTTACCATAAAAATTTGTATTTTCTTTTGCAATATTAAAATCCTCGTTGAATTTTTCGTAATCTTTAAAATAAAACGAATAGACGTTAAATTTTTCAAGTTTTTTTCTCATAGTTGAATAAACAATATTCGAGTCAACACCTCCCGATAAAGATAATGCTATTGGCACATCTGAAATTAATTGTGAATTAATACTTTTCTCAATAATTGATTTAAGATCATAATTTTTAAATTTAGTTTTTTTTGTATTTAAATTTAAAATTTTTTTTTTTATAATTTCATTATTTTTCCAAATTAATAATTCTCCTGGTAAAATTTTAAAAATATTCTTAAAACTAGTTTCGTTATCATCGTTTCTACCAAAATTTGTATAATAATTTAAAGCATTTATATTTATTTCTTTGTTATCGACAGATAACAATAGTGATTTGATAGAAGAAGAAAAAAAAATATTTCCTCCAATTTTTTTTTGATAATAATATAATGGTTTTACACCCAAAGTATCCCTTACTAAATAAAGTGTTTTTGTAGTAGTATCCCATATACTAATCGCAAAAATTCCTGATAATTTTTTAAATGCATCAAATTTATATTTTTCAAATAGATGTAGTATTACTTCAGTGTCAGAGTTTGTAGAAAATTTATTTCCATTTATTTCAAGTTCCTTTCTCAATTTTTTGTAATTATAAATTTCCCCATTAAATGAAATGATAAAATTTTTATATTTCATTGGTTGATTGGATCTAGGATTTAAGTCAATAATAGATAATCTGTCATGTGATAATGTTATTTCTTTTTCAAAATATATACCATTAGCATCAGGTCCTCTATTTTTTGTAAAAACCATCATTTTTTTTATGAGATCTTTATCTAAAAAAGTAAAACCGTTAATTCCACACATGGCAATTTTTATTTGATTATAGAAACTTAATATATATAAGTATTTCATTTCTTTGTATGATTAAAGTTCCTTTTTCAAAACCAGATATCAGAAAATCTGACCTATCAATGGTAACTAATTCAATAAAGAGTGGATGGCTAACTCATGGACATAATAGTAAAGTATTTGAGCATGAATTTTGTAAATTTACAAAGATAAAATATTCAACAACTGTTTCAAACTGTACATCTGGATTACATCTTGCATGCATTGCGCTTGGTCTTGGAAAGGGTGATGAAGTAATTGTTCCCGCACAAACTCATACAGCAACAGCACATGCTGCGGAATTAACTGGTGCAACAGTTAAATTTGCAGACGTTGACCCATTAAGTGGAAATATTTTAATTAGTGAAATAAAAAAAAAAATTACTAAAAAAACTAAATGTTTAATAGTTGTTCATATGGCTGGTTATCCATGTGAAATGGATAAAATTTCTAAACTTTGTAAAAAAAAAAAAATTGAAATTATTGAGGATTGTGCTCATGCATTGGGAACAAATTACAAAAAAAAACACGCAGGAAGTTTTGGCATTTGTGGAGTTTTTTCATTCTATCCAACTAAACAAATAACAACTGGAGAAGGTGGAATATTAATTACTAATAATAAAAAATTTATTGAGAAAATAAAAATTTTAAAAGCATTAGGTGTAAATACTCCTCCTGAGCTTAGAAAAAAACAAGGGATATATGATGTAACAAATTTAGGTTTAAATTATCGTTTGACAGATTTTCAAGCTGCTTTAGCTATTGGTCAGTTAAAAAGATACAGAATAAATTTAAAAAAAAGACAAAATAATGCAAAAAGATATATAAAAATTTTTTCAAAATTAAACAAAATCAAGACACAGAAATTTGATAAAAATCATTCATATTTTATTTTTCAAATATTTTTCCCATCTGAAAAAATTAGAGACTTAGTTCTGAAGGAATTTAAACAAAAAAATATTGGGAGCAGTATTCATTATGCAACACCAGTGCCTTTAATGTCATACTATAAAAATAAATATA
>CACGJB010000041.1 GCA_902573295.1 uncultured Pelagibacteraceae bacterium
CCTAATTTATCTTCATAGTAGAAGAAATCATTTTCATTAATTGAGTAACTAAAATCATCATTAAAAAATACTTTATTAGATTTATTTTGAGAGATAGTTTTTTTAATACAATCCATAGTCTTTTCAGTGCTTTGTTTAGCCACAATAATATTTGAATTTAAAAGTGTAGATGTTTTTTCAAATACAATTTGTTCGATTGTTTGTTTATCTTTTGGAAGCCAATCTAGATGATCTTTGCTTATGGATGTAACAATACTTGCAAGATTAGTTTCTAGAATATTGACAGCATCAAAACGATGAAACAAGCCACTTTCTATTAAATTAATATTACCTGGATATTGTGCCGCTTTATAAAAAAAGCAAGCCGACAATATCTCAAACACTGTGATTGGTTGATTATTATTAATTTTTTCAACCTCTTCCAATAAATCAGCTAACTCATAATCATTTAATTCTTGGTTGCTGAAAATAAACCTTTCATTAATTTTTTGAATATGAGGACTTGTGTAAACATTGCATTTGAAATTTGCTTCTTTAAGAATCGAATAAGCAGCTTGAATTGTAGAATTTTTACCATTAGTTCCTACAATTGAAATTGCTTCAATTTCTTTTTGTGGGTTTCCTAGTTTTTCACAAAGATTTTTAATTCTATCAAGTGATAGGTCTATTTCCTTAGGATGCAACCTTTGAAAGTTGCTGAGAATCTTCTGAAGTTTCATTTTGTTCAGCACTTATATCAGAATTCTTCTTTAACAATATTGATAATAAAGTTCCAATTTTGGATGCAAGATCTTTACGCTCAACAATTAAATCGACAAACCCGGTTTTTTCAACATATTCACTTTTTTGAAAACCTTCAGGAAGTTCTTCTTTAACAGTTCCTTGAATTACTCTTGCGCCAGCAAATGCAATTAAAGCTCCTGGCTCTGCAATATGAATATCACCTAACATAGCGTATGATGCAGTAATACCCCCTGCTGTTGGATCAGTAATACAAACTAAATACGGGAGACCATTTTTCTTTAATTCATTAATTGCAAGAGTTGTTCTTGTCATTTGAGATAATGAAATTAAACTTTCCATCATTCTCATTCCTCCACCTGCACTAATACATAAAAAAGGTGTTTTATTTTCTATGGCATGTTGTATTCCATATAAAAAAGCCTCACCTTCTGCAGCTGCCATTGAAGCCCCCAAAAAATCAAAATCAGAAGCTACAGTTGTAATTTTAATATTATTTATAGTTCCAGAGGCAACCATCATTCCACATTCTAATCCTGTTTTTTTCCGGGCACTTTTTAATCTTTCTTTGTAAGGTTTGGAGTCTGTCCAATTTAGTGGATCGTCTTTTGGTATTGGAGTTTTGAAAATCTCATAATTATTTTTTCCAAACAAAATATCAAATCTTTGATGTGGTTTTATTCTATGATGACGCTTACAATCTGGACATACCCACAAGTTTTCTTCTAAATCTTTTTTTAAAATTGGACCCTTGCAACAAGATGTCCAATCACTTTTTGCAATATCTTCTTTTGTAGCTCTTTCACGAATAGCAGTTTTAATTTTTTCACCTGCTTTAATAATTTTTGTTATCCAGTTCATAGAATTTTATTTTTTAATCTTCTAACTATATTAGTAACATTTGTGACCGCATTTTGTCTCTTTTCAATTGATTTAGAGATTTCCTTACAAATTGCGCTTCCAACCACCAAACCATCTGCTTTTTTAAGAGATTGTATGGTTTTTTCTGTAATTCCAAAACCTATAACAACATTTTTTGATTTGTTTATTTTTTTTATTTTGTTGTATTTTTCAAATATTTTCTTTGGAGATACTTTAAGCTTTCCACCTGTTGTGGATAGCATGCTGATATAATAAATCATGTCGTGAGAACCTTTTATAATTTTTTTTAATCTTATCTGGGAAGTGGTAGGTGAAACTAATTGAATAAAATTAATCCCCCGTTTTTTAGATTTTGATGCAAAATTTTTATTTTCAGGATAAGGCAAATCGACAACTATTAAACCATCAACTTTTGATTTTTTGCATTTTTCTAAAAATTTATTTTCATTATATTGATATATCATGTTGTAATAACCCATCAGTATAATTGGTTTGTTCTTTTTTATTTTTTTAAAATTTTTTACAATTGAAAATACATCATTAATTTTGATACCATTTTTAATTGCTCGGTAAGCACTTGTTTGTATTTGCCCTCCATCAGCTATTGGAGTATTATGTGGAAAACCTAATTCACAAATATCTGCGTAATTAGAAATTGATTTTAATATTTCTAAAGATTTTTTTTTAGTGTTATCTCCAGCAACTGTGTAAGTGAGTAGCGCTGGCCTGTTTTCACTCTTTGCAATTGAAAATGCTTTGTTTATCAATGAACTCATTAATTTTTACCCAGTCTCTCTTTTAAAATATCTCTATCTTTTTTAGCATCACCACAAGAGTTAACTATTATTATTGTGTCTTTACTTAATTTTGGAGCAATTTTTATCGCCTCTGCAAATGCATGACTAGGTTCTAAACTTGGATTAAGATTTTCAAATTTAGTTACCATCACATGTGCTTTTAGTGCTTCTTCATCAGTTGCATAAGTGTATCTAGCT
>CACGJB010000042.1 GCA_902573295.1 uncultured Pelagibacteraceae bacterium
CACCATCCACAATTTAAATACAATCCTTCAATATGAGTTTTGTCAATAATTGGAGAGCCATCCATTGACATATCCATAATACCACCCCAGGTTCTAAGCATTTTTAATTTGCTTAAAAATGGCATCATAGCAATACCTTCTGTCAATACATGCTGTAAAGTTGGCAAGTTTCCTCTTTGTGCATAACTATTGTATCCATCTAAATCTCCACCCATTACCATTTCACCTTTATCTGACTGACTTACATAAAAATGTCCTGCACCAAATGTAACTACATTATCAAGAACTGGTTTAATTGGTTCAGAAACGCAAGCTTGAAGTAAATGAGTTTCTATTGGTAAAGTCATGTTTAATTTTTCTGCTAAAATATTTGTACTACCAGCAACACATAAACCAACTTTTTTTGCTTTAATATTTCCACGTGAAGTTCTAATGCCATTTATTTTTCCCGCCGAAACATCAAAACCAATTACTTCACAATTCTGAATAATATCTACACCCATTGAATCTGCCTGACGAGCATAACCCCATGCAACAGCATCATGTCTTGCTGTTCCAGCGCTTGGTTGCATCAAACCGCCAAAAATTGGAAATCTTACGTTGTCAGAAAAATCAGCCATTGGAATAATTTCTTTAACTTGATCTCTATTTAAAAGAACTGCGTCTATTCCATTTAATCTCATAGAATTTCCTCTTCTTGCATAAGCGTTCATTTGAGCATCTGAATGAGCAAGATTAATAATTCCTCTTGGAGAAAACATTACATTGTAGTTCAGGTCCTGACTCATCTTTCTCCATAAATCCATTCCAAACTCACTGAACAAACCATTTTCATCGTGCATATAATTAGATCTTATAATTGTAGTGTTACGCCCTACATTTCCTCCACCAATCCAACCTTTCTCGATAATTGCTACTTTTGTAATGTTGTGCTCTTTGGCAAGGTAATATGCAGTAGCTAAACCATGACCACCGCCACCTATAATTACAACATCGTATTCTTCTTTAGGAGTTGGATCTTTCCATGCTAAATCCCAATTTTGATGATTAGAAAAAGCATTTTTAACTAAATTAAATATTGAATACTTCTGCATGAAATAATTTTATAACAAAGAATATAAATAGTGCTTATTTTTTTTATATATATTTTTTAGAAGTTTCCAAATATCTCAAAAAAGGATAAGAAGTCACAGGTAAATGTTTTTAATTTAAAGGATTATTCATGAGCGATGTAAAGTCAGATATTCAGATAGCTAGAGAAGCTAAAATGCAACCAATAAATGATATTTTAGCAAAGATAAATGTCCCTGATGAAAGTGCAGCTTTCAGCCCAATGGGAAGACACATTGCAAAAATTAATTTGGAATATTTAGATACGCTTAAAGACAAGCCAGATGGAAAATTAATTTTAGTAACTGCAATAACTCCAACTCCAGCTGGTGAAGGTAAAACAACTACTTCTGTTGGATTAAATGACGGATTAAATAAAATTGGAAAAAAATCTATTGTTTGTTTAAGAGAACCGAGTCTTGGTCCTTCTTTTGGAATGAAAGGTGGTGCGGCTGGTGGAGGATATGCTCAAGTAGTTCCTATGGAACAAATAAATTTACATTTCACAGGTGATTTCCACGCAATCACTTCTGCTCATAATTTGTTATCTGCTTTAATTGATAATCATATTTATTGGGGAAACAAATTAGACATAGACGTTAGAAGAATTGTTTGGAAAAGAGTTATGGATATGAATGATAGGTCTTTGAGATCAATAAACATTAATTTAGGTGGTGTTGCTAACGGATTTCCAAGAGAAGATGGTTTTGATATTACTGTTGCATCAGAGATAATGGCAATCTTTTGTTTATCAAATGATCTAGAAGATTTAGAGAAAAGAATTGGAAATATTACAATTGGATATAACAGAGATAAAAAACCAGTTTATGCAAAAGATTTAAATGCTCAAGGACCTATGACAGTGCTTCTTAAAGAAGCTATTAGACCTAACGTAACACAAACATTAGAAAACAATCCTGCAATTATACATGGAGGACCTTTTGCAAATATAGCTCATGGATGTAATTCTGTTATTGCAACAAAAACTGGATTAAAACTTGCAGATTACGTGGTCACAGAAGCGGGATTTGGTGCTGATTTAGGTGCTGAAAAATTTTTAGATATTAAATGTAGAAAATCAAATTTAAAACCTAGTTGCGTAGTTATCGTTGCAACAATAAGAGCATTAAAGATGCATGGAGGAGTTGCAAAGGAAGACTTAAAAAACGAAAATGTAGATGCACTTAAAAAAGGACTGGTTAATCTTGAAAGACATATTGAAAATGTTAAAAAATTTGGTTTACCAGTTGCTGTAGCAGTTAATCATTTTATTAAAG
>CACGJB010000043.1 GCA_902573295.1 uncultured Pelagibacteraceae bacterium
ATTTTTTTTTAATGTTAATATTATATTTTTTATTAAATCTAAGTTAATTAAATCCTTGTCTGTTACAAATAACGGATTTGAAATATTTAACTCTTTACAGGCTAAGTATAAATCTTCAATTCTATTTTCTCCCATCCACATAGTAGTAGGATAATTCCAATTAATACCCATAAAAAAATATAATTTTATTTTTTTTAAAATTGTTAGTAAGATATATTTATAAATTTATTAATGATAGGAAAAATTCTATGTCAAAAGTAGCAATCATTGGTGCTGGTCCATGTGGACTTTCAATTTTAAGAGCATTTGAGCATTTGGAAAAAAAAGGAGAAAAAATTCCTGAAATAGTTTGCTTTGAAAAACAGGAAAGTTGGGGTGGTTTATGGAACTACAATTGGAGAACCGGTTCAGATCAATATGGAGATCCTGTTCCTAACAGTATGTACAGATACTTATGGTCTAATGGACCTAAAGAGTGTTTGGAATTTGCTGATTATTCTTTTGATGAACATTTTGGAAAGCCAATTCCTTCTTTTCCTCCTAGAGAAGTCCTTCAGGATTACATTTTGGGAAGAGTAAGTAAAGGAAATGTTAAAGGTAAAATTAAATTTAATACAAGAGTTACAAATACTGTTTATAAAAATGATAAGTTCGAAATTAGCTATCAAGACAAAGTTAATAATAAAATTTTAAATGATACATTCGATTACGTAGTAGTTTCTACAGGTCATTTTTCTGTTCCTTTTATTCCTGAATATAAAGGGATGAATTCTTTTCCAGGAAGAATAATGCATTCACATGATTTTAGAGATGCTGAAGAATTCAGAGGGAAAAATGTTATTGTTCTCGGTAGCAGTTATTCTGCTGAAGATGTGGCTCTACAATGTAATAAGTATGGTGCTAAAAGTGTAACTATTGGATACAGGCACAACCCAATGGGATTTAAATGGCCAAAAGGCATGAAAGAGGTTCATTACTTAGATAGGTTAGAGGGAAAAAAAGCTATATTTAAAGACGGAACAGAGCAAGATGCTGATGTAATTATTTTGTGTACAGGCTATCTTCATCATTTCCCATTTTTAAATGAAAGTTTAAAATTAAAAACACATAATAGATTATATCCACCAAAACTTTACAAAGGTGTTGTGTGGCAAGATAACCATAAACTTTTATATTTGGGTATGCAGGATCAGTTTCACACATTTAATATGTTTGATTGTCAGGGATGGTATGCGAGAGATGTGATTATGGGGAAAATCAAAATGCCTAGTGATGAAGAAATAGATAAAGATATAAATAAATGGGTTTCAATGGAGGAAAAATTAGAAAATCCTGATCAAATGATTGATTTTCAAACAGAATACACCAAAGAGCTTCATGATATGTCTGATTATCCTAAAATAGATTTTGAATTAATTAGAAAACATTTTAAAGAATGGGAACATCATAAAGTAGAAGACATTCTAACTTATAGAAATAAATCGTTTTCGTCTCCTGTAACTGGATCTGTTGCACCAATCCATCACACACCTTGGGAAAAAGCAATGGATGATTCAATGAAAACTTTTTTAAATAAATAAAAAATTAATAATTTATTTTTAATTTTTTATTTTTAGTAATTGCATTTAATAATGCAATCATTAATGGGATTTTTTTCTTATTAATTTTTTTTAAAACATAGGGTGCAATTTCATTGGCTAAATCAGCTCCTTCAATGGTATCATTTCTCATAAATTTCTTTTTAGCATTTTTAAAAGAAAATCCTTTACCCAAATATTCACCCATTTTACTGTTTCTACCTCCTACAGCACTAACATATAAATCGCCTAAGCCAGCTAAGCCTCTTACTGTTTCTTTTTTACCTTTAAAATGTTGAATTAAATATTCCATTTCCTCAAATGATTTTCTAAATAATGCTGAAGAAGTATTGTTTCCTTCACCCGATCCTATGACCATTGAATAAATATTTTTTATAGCAGACGAAAATTCAACTCCCTTAACATCTGTAGAAAATTCTGTCATATAATATTTAGTTGAAAT